>VGZE01000196.1 GCA_016872755.1 Planctomycetota bacterium | reverse complement strand
AACGCATCGCCGTCGCACGCGTCGACGCCTCCGCCGGGCAGCGCCCACCAGCCCGGGAATACCGAGAGCCGCGGCGAGCGCTGCACCAGGTAGAGCTCGAATTCCTCGCCGCGTCCGCGCGTCAGCAGCACGGCCGCGGCCATGCGAAACGACGCGCGCTCGCCTTGCGCGGTCGTGCGCGGCGCCTGCGCACTCATGCGGGAATCGGTGAACCGAGGCGTTGTGTCGCGGCGCGAAAGTGCTGCTGCAGCCGCCGCGTCAGCGGCCCCGGCGACCCGTCGCCGATCCGGCGCCCGTCCAGCTCGACGACGTGAGCGAGCTCCCCCATCGTGCCCGTCGTGAACATCTCGTCGCACGTATAGGCGTCGGACAGCGACAACCGGCGCTCCGCGGCGGCGATCCCGTGCTCGCGCGCGAGCGCGAGCACGAATCCGCGTGTGATGCCGGGCAGGCACGCGTCGGGCTGCGGAGTCAGCAGCTCCCCCGCGCGCACGAGGAACACGTTCGTCGCATTCGTCTCGGCGAGAAACCCGTCGACATCGAGCATCAGCGCCTCGTCGACCCCCGCTCGCTCGGCATCGATCTTGGCGAGGATGTTGTTGAGCAGGTTCGCGTGATGGATCTTCGAGTCCAGGCACTGCGGCGCGTTGCGCCGCCACGCCGAGGTGACCAGGCGCAGGCCCTTCGTCCCGAACACCGGCGCCTTCCATTCCGCGAGCACGATCAAGCACGGACCGCGGCGGTTGTTCGACGGGCTCATCCCGCTCGTCACCTTCTCGCCGCGCGTCAGCGTCAGCCGAACGTGCGCGCCGTCGCGCATGCCGTTGGCTTTCAGCGTCTCGAACAGCGCGGCGCGAATGGCCTCGCGCGACGGGATGTCGGCGAACGCGAGCGCCTTGGCCGAGGCGTGCAGCCGGTCGAGGTGCTCGTCGAGCAGGAAGACGCGCCCGTCGTAGACACGCAGGCCCTCCCAAACGGCGTCGCCGCCCTGCACCGAGCTGTCGAAGACCGAGACCTTGGCCTCGTCGCGCGCCACGAGCCTGCCGCCGACGTGGACGACGATCGATGCGTTGCGAGGATCGGGGAGCTCTTGCGCGGCGTACGGCATCGCGCAAGAGCGTACGAAACGACCTGCCCCGCGCGAGGCGGCGTCGCGCTCGGAACGCGCCGCGCTACAGCGTCGTGACGACCGTCGCCGTGCGATTCGAGAGTTGCAGCGGCATGCCCGTCAGTGCCTGCCAGTGGACGACCAGGCCTGCGAGTGCCGCGTCGGGCGGAACGGGCGTCGTGACGCAATCCACGCCGGCCGCCGGCATCAGACCGGAACCGGCGACCCACAACGTCGACGGATCGAGCTTGAGCGTGCCGAACGGGGGCAGCGGAACCGCGATCGCATTCGCCGAGAAGGCGAGAAACCAAGGCGTTCCGACCTCGGCGAACACATCCATCAAGAGCGGCTGGCCGACGCGAGCGATCGTCCTGCGTGCGACCTGACCACCCAGCACGTTGGTGATGACGATCGGATTGTAGATCTGACTCGCGACCACGTCGGCATCACTGTCCGTGTCGAGGTCGACCAGTCGCAGGCCTCGCAAATCGCCGCCCCCGAACGACAGGGTCGTCGCGAACGCTCCGCCGGCATTCACGTGCACGCGGTTTCCGTCGGTGGATCCGACGACGAGATCGGGATCACCGTCGCGATCGATGTCGCCGAAATCCGCGCCCAGAGGGAACGCGGTGGGCGAGCCGATTCCCTCCGAGAACTGGAAGCCGCCCGCGCCGTTGCTCTTCCACAACTCGTCCTGGCCGGAGCGGGCGAGCGCGACGTCGACATCGCCGTCGCCATCGAAATCCGCGGTCGCGATGTGGACCGATGAACTCGGGATCGCCCCAGGCACCTCGAGGAATCCGCCGGCGCCGTTGCCGAGGAACAACGGCGTGGCGCTCGCCGCCGCACCGAGCACGTCGAGATCTCCGTCGTTGTTGGCGTCGAGGAAGCGCAGCATCTTCGGAGCGGCGGACGGCGGAGACAGCAGCCCCGTGGACACGGAGAACACGGCTCCGTTGTTGAGCAGGAAGACCTCGGGCCCCGGACCGGTGGAGAGGTTCCGCAACAGGGCGACGTCGGCATCGCCATCGCCGTCGAAGTCCGCGCTGGCGACGAAATTCGCTTCGTTCGTGAGTGCCGGGAACGCGCCGGCGGCCGCATTGAAAGTGCCGGCTCCCGAGTTCTTGGCCAGCACCGCCGGTCCGCTCCAGCCACCGGAGACCGAGTCGAGATCCCCGTCGCCGTCGACGTCGACGAGTCCGACGCACGTGGTCGAGGTCCCGCTGACCGGCGCGAGCGACGCACTCGCGTTGCTCCATGCTCCGGGACCCTGGTTCAGGAACAGGAAATCCGACCCGGTGGTTTGTGGGACGAGGAGGTCCGGGGTTCCGTCCCCGTTCACATCCCCCACCGCGGAGAAGCCCTGCTCGCCCGCGCCGTAGGGCGTTGCGGTCTGTACCTCGGTGAAGAAGCCTCCGGCGTTGAGCCACAGGCGCGGTTGGGCGGTGCCGATGACGATGCAGAGGTCGACGTCCTGGTCACCGTCGAGGTCAGCCGCAACCGCCGATCGCGATCCGGCCTCCGTGGGCACAGGAAACGCGGCGGGAGCCGCGGCGATCGAGCCGCCGCCCTGGCCGAGGAACAGCCCGCCTTGCGGACCGATCGCCGCAATGTCCGCCTGACCGTCGCCGTCGAAATCCTCGACGTGGCTCGACCACCATTGGCCGAGCGGCACGGTCGGCAGGATTGCGAACTGACCCGCGCCGTCGTTGGATGCAAGATGCGACGGGAAGTCCTGGCTCGCCACCACGGCGTCGAGGTCGCCGTCACCGTCGAGATCGGCAAGCTCGACGGCCAGCGCGTGCTTGCCGAGCACGCTGCCGATCGGCTGCTCGGCGAAGGTCAGCCCGTCGTTGCGGAACAGTCGCGCCGGCGCGTTCTGCACGAAGTTGGTGTCGAACTTGGTGATCACCACATCGAGATCGCCGTCGCCATCGACGTCGCCGAGCGTCGGGCGCAACGAGTTCTGCTGGGTCGTGGCGAGAGCGCCGTTGACCACCGTGAACGTGCCGCCGCCCAGGTTGAGCAGGAGCTGATCCCCTGCACTGCTGGTGATCACGCCATCGGCATCGCCGTCACCGTCGAGGTCCCCGAGTGCGCTCGCGGCCGCCGAGGTTGCGGTGCCGATGATGTTCCACGCGCCGTTGACGAGCACTCCGCCTTGGTTCTCGAGGATCGACGAAGTCCCGAACGTGCGCGTGATGAACGCGTCGAGGTCGCCGTCGCCATCTAGATCGGCGAGGTCGGCATCGCTCGTCGTGCTAACGGAGAGGCCCCAGGGCGTAGCCGACTGGAACAGGCCGTGGCCGTCGTTGGGCAGGAAGTAGTCGCCCAGCGCCCCCATCACCAGGATGTCGGCGACGCCGTCGCCGGTGACGTCTCCGGCCGCAGGGATCGAGTAGGGCGTCGTCGAGAAGTCCAGCCGCGGGACCATGCGGCCGGTTTCGACGAACGGGGACTGTGGAGTGGCGAGGAGCGAGGGAATGGCAAGGAGCGAGTGCGAGAGGAGCATGGATTGAACCTAGCACGAGGGCGGGAAATCGGCCCTGGAACGGCTTCCCCAAGGCCGTCAGAGCGGGCGGTGGAGCGACCGCACGAGGCTCCTATCCCGACTCGGAAGTTCGTTACGAACGGATCGCCAATCGGCTCAGGCGCTCGTAGTGCGGAAGGCACTGCGCGAGCAGCGGCTCGAGGCGCGCGGGGAAGGGCTCCCGCTTCGGCCGGTACGGCTCGAAGGAGCTCGAGCGGTGCACGTTGTGGTACCAGTGCGGCGCCCACACGCCGTCCTCGGGCCGGGGTCCTGGCTTCCACGTCAGCATGCACTCGTCGAAGGCGATGCCGATGCGCAGGCACAGTTCGGCGAGCACGCCGCGCGGGTTGCGCAGCAGCGGCTCGGCCTCCAGCACCGGCGGGTCCTGCCCGAGCGCGCGCAGCTCGTCGTACAGCTCCGCCGCTGCCGCGTAGCCTGTGTCGCGCAACGTGGCCCGCGGCAGCTGCACGGTCAATGACGGCAGCATCTCGCGCGGATCGCGGATCAGCAGCACGTTCGTGCACTCGCGCAGCAGCTCCCGCTTCAGGGACGCGTCGAGCTCGACGAGGTGGTGCGTCATCTGCTTGAAGAACACGACCGACCGGTCCGCGGGTCCGAGGATCCGTTCGCGCACGACCCGCGCGCCGTCCTGATCTTGCGCGCGCAGCACGTCGTCGCGACCGGGGTGGTCGGCGCCCGAGACGCGCAGGTAGTGCGCGTAGAGCGGCTCGTCGACCACGCGCGTGTCCGGCCGCTGCGCGAACGCGTACATCAGCGCGGTCGACACGTTGCGCGGACCGGACCAAAGATTCAGGCGCAGCGGGGCCATCGGGTCAGCCTAGCCCTTGCCACCCCCATTTCGTGCATCAGGAAGGCCGATTTGAGCCCGTTTATTATATTGACCGGTATAATACGATCCGATATGTAGAGGGCATGGACGCCCCCTTCCTCGGCCGCGAGCGCGAGCTCGCGACACTCCAACAACTGCACGACTCCGGCCGGCCCGAGCTGTTCGTGCTCTACGGCCGCCGCCGCGTCGGAAAGACCGAGCTGCTGCAGCAGTTCTGCCAGGGCCGCCGCGCCGTCTACTTCCTGGCCGCCCAGGTGCGCGAGAAGGACAACCTGCGCGCGTTCCGCGATGCGCTGCGCGACGCGCTCGGCGACGAGCTCGTCGGCAACGTCGAGTTCCGCGACTGGGGCGCCGCGCTCGGCTACGCGAGCGAGCGCGCGGCCGGCGAGCGACTGGTGGTCGTGCTCGACGAGTTCCCCTACCTGTGCGAGGCCAACGCCGGCCTGCCGTCGCAGCTGCAGCAGTTCTGGGACACGCGCGGCAAGAAGAGCAGCCTGCTGCTCGTGCTGTGCGGCAGCCAGGTCTCGTTCATGGAGGAAGAAGTGCTCGCCGAGCGCTCGCCGCTGTTCGGCCGGCGCACCGCGCAGCGCCGGCTCGAGCCGCTGCGGCCGCCCGATGCCGCGCGCTTCTTCGCGAAGTGGAAGCCCGAGGACCGTCTGCTCGCCTGGGCCGTGCTCGGCGGCATGCCGGCCTACCTGCGGCGCTTCGAGCCGCGCGAGAGCTTCGAACAGAACCTGCTGCGCGAGGCGCTCAGTCCGGAGGGCTACCTGTTCGACGAGCCGCAGTTCTTGCTGCGCGCCGAGTTTTCGAGCCCGACCACGTACAACTCGGTGCTCGCCGCGGTCGCGCAGGGCGCGCAGCGCGTCGGCGACATCGCGCTGTCGGTCGGCGTCGATGCAACGACGGCGAACAAGTACCTGCACACGCTGCGCGAGCTGCGCATCGTCGCGCGCGACATCCCGCTCACCGACCCCGATCCGCTGCGCTCGCGGCGCGGCACCTATCGGATCGAGGACCGCTACCTCGCGTTCCACTTCCGCCACGTGCAGCCGAACGTGTCGCTGATCGAGGCCGGGCGCGGCGCGCGCGTGCTCGAGACGAGCGTGCAGCCGGATCGCGGGCGCCTGCTCGAGGAGGCGCGCATCGACTTCGCGATGGACTGGCTGCGCCACTCGGCGGGCGAGCTGCTCGGCGCCGAGATCGCCGAGCTGGGCCGACACGGCGGCGCGCGCGTGCGGATCGTCGGCCGACTGAACAACGGCGCGCTGGTGGCCGCCGCGCTCGAGCGACCGGCCGGCAAGGGGGCTGCGCGCGTCGATGCCGAGCTCCGCGCGGAGCTCGACGA
>VGZE01000195.1 GCA_016872755.1 Planctomycetota bacterium | reverse complement strand
TGCGACCGTAACCGTAGACCATCATCGAGTAGTGCGTGTAGCGGACGACGCCTGCGAGCTCCATCTCGAGGATCTCGTTGAGCAGGTCGACGTACGCGGACTTCTTGGCATCACGGGCGGGCATGCGGGGCTCCTGGTTGGCACGGCGGCTCGCGCCGTAGTCCCTGACCGTAGCTCGGCGCGCGCCGAGCGGGAAGGGGTCGCTCCCGCGCGCCGCTATCCTGTACGGGCCGGCGGACGCACCGATGCTCGAACTCCGACCCACCTGTGAGAACTGCAATCGGCCGCTGCCGCCGCATGCGACCGACGCGATGATCTGCTCGTTCGAGTGCACGTTCTGCCGGAGCTGCGTCGAGCGCGTGCTCGACAACGTCTGTCCCAACTGCGGCGGTGGGTTCTGCCCGCGGCCGATCCGTCCGTCGCGGAATCTGCGCGGCGGCAACGATCTGGCGCACTACCCCGCGAGCACGCAGGTGCGGCACCGGCCGGTCGATCCGGTCGCGCAACGCGCCTTGGCTGCCGGGCTGCGTGCGATTGCGCCGGAACAGCGCTGAGCGCTGATCAGCGTCCGAGCAGGAACGTGCGCAGCCGCTACACGCGGGCTCAGGCCTTCTTCAGCGCCTGTTCGAGGTCCGCGACCAGATCGTCGACGTGCTCGACGCCGACGCTCAGCCGGATCAGGCCGTCGGCCAGTCCGGCCTTGCGCCGTTCCTCGGCCGGGATCGACGCGTGCGTCATCACGGTCGGCACCTCGATCAGCGACTCGACGCCGCCGAGCGATTCGGCCAGCGTGAAGACCTGCGTCGAACTCGCCACGCGCGTCGCGGCGGCGACATCGCCCTTCAGCTCGAAAGAGACCATGCCGCCGAAGTCCTTCATCTGCTGCTTCGCCAGGCGGTGCTGCGGGTGGTCCTTCGAGCCCGGGTACATCACGCGCGCAACCTTCTTGTGCGCGGCGAGGTACGCGGCGATCGCGCGCGCGTTCTCGCAGTGCCGTTCCATGCGCAGCGCCAGCGTCTTCGTCCCGCGCAGCACCAGGAACGAGTCCATCGGGCCGAGCTGACCACCGACCGCATTCTGGTGGAAGGCGAGTTCGGCGCGCAGCGTCTCGTCGTTGCCGAGCAGCGCGCCCGCGACGACGTCGGAGTGGCCGCCCAGGTATTTCGTCAGCGAGTGCAGCACGAGGTCGGCGCCGAACGCGAGCGGCTGCTGCAAGAACGGCGTCGCGAAGGTGTTGTCGACGACCGACACGATCCCGCGCTTGCGCGCCAGCGCGCACAGCTTTTTCAGATCGCACAGCCGCAGCAGCGGATTGGTCGGCGTCTCCAGGTACAGGTACTTCGTCGTCGGACGCAGCGCGCGCTCGACCTGCTTCGGATCGGTCGTGTCGACGAAGCTGAACTCGAGGCCGTACTGCGAGAAGCAGCGCATGAACAGCCGGTAGGTGCCGCCGTACAAGTCGTTGCCCGCGACGACGTGGTCGCCGGGCTTCAACCGGTGCACGAGGCCGGCGAGCGCGGCGAGTCCCGACGCGAAGCACAGGCCCCAGCGCGCGCCCTCGAGCGCCGCGAGGTTCTGCTCGAGCGCGGTGCGCGTCGGGTTCGTGGTGCGCGAGTACTCGTAGCCCTGGCGCGGCTGCGCGGGCGCGTCCTGCTTGTACGTCGAGCTGAAGTACACCGGCGTCATCACCGCGCCGTTCTGCGGGTCGGGCGACTGGCCTGCGTGGATCGCGAGGGTCTCGAAGTGCAGCTTTCCGGAACTCATGGCCGCGATTCTAGTCGCCATCCGGCCGTGGACCTATGCTCGATGCGCGATGTCATCCGAGCCTGCGCGCAAACCCTGGCACGACGCGGTGCAGATCGAGCATCTGCCGGGCGGTCGCTGGCGGCTCGTCGTCGACCGCGAGAAGATGCGGCTGCTCGACGAGAGCCTGCTCGCACCGATCTCTCCGGCACGTATCCGCGCGATCGAGCGCGTCGAGAACCTGCCGCGCAATGCGCCGGGGACCGTGCACGATCACGTTTACCTGCACTACGCGGCAGCGCTGCGGATGCTGGCGCTGAAGCGCGCCGGGAAAATCGTGCTGCCAGGCGCCAGCGAGGCCGCTGCCGCGCATCCATCGAAGCAGATGGAACCGCGCGAGTCGTACCCCGGGATTCCGCAGGACCCGCCGATCCTGCGCGATCCGCTGCCGCTCTTGGCGCCGCGCTGGCTCGCGCAGGGCGCGCGTTTCGTCGTGATGGGCGTGTGGGGCGCGAATCTGTACGCGCGCTACGGCGGCGAGGAGCTGCACACGCAGGACCAGGACCTGTTCCTGCCGCTCGAGCCCGAGAACCTGCTGAAGCTCTGGCGCGTGGCGGAAGAACTCGGATTCGAGCTGTGGAGCGGTGGCGAGCCGCTGGATCGGCCGCGCGATCTGTGGCTGGCGCGCAAGGTGGTCGGGCGCCGCGCGCTCACGCGCGCGGTGCGCGAAGGCTACCTGCCGGTCGACCTCAGCTTCGTGATGGGGGACGCGGAATTCGAAGCGGTCGATGCAGAGCGGCGGATGTTGAAGGTCTCCGGGCAGGACATCCCGGTCGCGCGCCTGCTGCACATCGTCGAGGCGAAGCGCAAGGCAGGCCGCGAGAAGGACACGAAGTTCCTCGCCATGCACCTCGACGCGCTGATGGACCTCGAGGAAGAGGAACAACGCGGCCTGGACGAGCGAGCCGAACCGGGGGGCCGGTGACGATCGGCCTCAGGCGTAGAATCTGCCGCCGATGAGTGCAGGTCGCCCGTACCCGACGAGCAGGCCCGGCTGGTTCGCCGCTTGGCTGCTGTTCGCGTTCGTGCTCGTGAGCGGCGTCGTCGGCGTCTCGATGCGCGACTCCTGGGGCTGGGACGAGGCCACGCACGCCGAGCTGCCGGCAGCGCGCATGCTGCTCGCCGCGCAAGCCGGGCGCTGGGACGAGGCGAGCGACGTGCTGCTGGACTGCCAGCAGTATCCGCCGGCGTACCCGGTGCTGCTCGCGAGCGTGCAGTCGATGACCGGCGTCAGCGAGCTCGCCTGCCGCCGCACCGGCCGCGTGCTCGGCGCGCTGGCCGTGCTCGGCGCGTGGCTGCTGGCGGTCGAGCTGCTGCGCCAGCGCCGCATCGAGGCCGCGCGGCGCGGCGAGCCGCTCTCACCGAGCGACGGCTGGAGCGCGCGCGAGCAGCTCGCCGCGCTCTTGCCGCCGGTGCTGCTCGCGCTCTCCCCGCTGTTCCTGCACTACTCGGGCACGCTGTTCCTCGAGGTCCCTTTCGCGTGCGTGTCGCTGTACACGCTGCGCGCGTGGCTCCAGCGTGCCGGAGACGGCGTGCGCGCCGATGGGGGACTCGCGCGCGAGCTGCTGGCGGGAGCGGGCATCGCGCTGTGTGTGTTCACCAAGTGGAACTACGGGCTGCTGCTCGGCGCGGGCCTCGCCGCGGCCTGGTTGCTCGAGGCCTTCGGTGAGCTGCGCGCCGGTCGCGCGGCGCGCTTCGGCGCGCGCAGCCTGTGCCTGGCCGCGGTGCCCGCGCTGGCCTTCCTGTGGTGGTTCGTGCTGCCACTTCCACGCGGCGGCGAACTCGCGGCGCTGCACCGCGCGTCGTTCCTGGCGTTCCTGCAAGGCAACCAAGACGCGAGCATGGTCACTCCGTGGGCGCGGCGCGCGCTCGATTGGGGCGTCGCGTTCCTGGCCGGCCCGCGCGCGCTGCTGCTGGCCGCCGTCGGCCTCGCGCTGGTGCTGCCGTGGGGCCTGCGCGGCGCGACGCGCGCGCTCCTGCTCGTGCTGCTCGCGAGCGCGCTGCCCGTGGCGCTGCACCCCTTCCATCTCGATCGCTTCCTGGTGCCGCAGCTCGCGCTGCTCGTCGTGCCGGCCGGGCTCGGTCTGTCGCGCCTGGCGCCGGGCCGTCGCTTCGGCGTCGCCGTGGTCTTCACGGCGCTGGGCGCCTTCGCCGTGGTGGCGCGAACGGCCGAGCATCCGCTGCTCCTGCGCTGGAGCGGGATCGAGAACGCCGAGCCGGTCAAGCGGGCCTACCAGCTCGAGACGCTGTTCGAAGCGGCCTCGCTCAGCCCCGATCGCCGCCTGCTCACCGCCGGCATCGAGCGCGGCGTGCACGACGCGCTGCTCGAGGCGCTTGCTCGCGACGCGGGCGCGAGCGCGCGCGTCGGCTGGCTGGGCGTGCATCCCGAGTTCCCGCCGGCGGCGATCCACCTCGGCCTGCTCGCGCGCGGCGGCAGCGCCGAGCGCTTCCGGCGCGACGCCGGTCGCGCGCGCGCCGACGGCAAGCCGGACATGCTGATCACGCACGAATTCGTCGATCCCGGCTGGAACGACGAGCAGATCCGCGGCTGGGCGCGCGCCTTCGACGTGGTCTACGTGACCCAGCCGATGAACTGGAAGGGTCGCGCGGCCAAGGAGGTGCTGGCGCGCTACCGCGACACGCTGCTCGCCGGCGGCGAGTGGAAGCCAACCGAGCTCGCGCGCGTGGAGGTCGCCAAGCCCCTCGAGGCGCCGGTGCCGGTCGAGTTGTACGCGCTGCGGCGGAAGCGCTGAGGCGTTGCGGATAGGCTATGCGACCCATGCCCGCGTCGCCGCCGCCCGAGACCGCCGCGTCCGCGCCGCGCCGACGCCTCGGCCTGGACGCGCTCGCCGGTCGTTGCCTGTTCGTGCTGCTGGCCGCGCTGCTCCTGTTCGAGCTGGTCGTGCGCGCGATCGATTGGAAGGCCGGCCGCGGCAGCGAATTCTGGCTGCCCAAGACCAAGCAGCAGGAGCTGTTCGTGCCGCACCCGTTCCTCGGCTGCGCGCTGCGCCCGCAGTTCGAGCGGCCGGGTCGCTACCAGATCCGCATCAACGCGCTCGGCATGCGCGGGGCCGAGATGGCGGTCGAGAAGGCGCCCGGCACGGTGCGCATCCTCGCCACGGGCGGGTCGACGACCTTCTGCACCGGAGCGCGGACCGATGCGGCGGCCTGGCCGGCGCAGCTCGGACAGCTGCTCGCCGGCCACGCTCGGCCCGAACGGCGCTACGAGGTCGGCAACTGCGGCGTGTCGGGCTGGACCACGATCGAGAACCTGATCGACCTCGAGCTCCGCCGCGTCGAGCTCGCGCCCGACGCGTGGATCATCTACGGCGCCGCCAACGACGCGCGCCCGATCCAGGCGCGCGGCTTCCAACCCGACTACACGCACGTGCGGCGCGCCTGGATCGAGAGCGAGATGGGCGGACTCGATCGCTTCCTGCTGGGCAATTCACACGCCTACGCCTGGGTCACGCGCGGGCTCGATCCGGAGGGGCAGGCCGGCACGCTGGCCAGCAAGATGTTCGTGCCCGGGTACGAAGCGCTGCACGTGCGCAGCGACAGCAGCGTGTACGAGCCGGGAGTGCAGGCGTACCTGCGCAACGTCGAGCACATGATCGTCGTGTGCCGCGCGCGCGGCATCCAGGCCATCGTGTGCAGCTTCGCGACCTGCGCGTCGAAGCTGAGCCCCGGCGACGAGCGCCTGCTCGAGACGGTCGCGCGCATGAACCAGGGCCTGGCCGAGCTCGCCGAGCGGCACGCCGTGCCGTTCATCGATCTCGCCGCGCGCATCTCCGATCAACCGGCCTGGTACGACGATTGGATGCACCACAACGACGCGGGCTGCCTCGCGTTCGCGCAGGCGCTGGCGCGGGCGATGGTCGAGCTGCGGCTCTGTGGGCTGGGGTCGTGACGTGGGCGGCGCGGCAGGACTCGACGATCGCGCGGCGGGGGCGCTGGCGCGCTACGCGGCGGACAGCCTCGATTGGCCGGCGGTGCGCGATCTGTACGCGGCGCACGTCGTGTCGCCGCTCGGGCGCCG
>VGZE01000194.1 GCA_016872755.1 Planctomycetota bacterium | reverse complement strand
GCGATCGCGGCACCGATCGTCGCAGCGCCGGTCGCGGCGCCGGTTCCCGGGCGCGGCGGGGTCGAGGCCCGGCTGGCAGTGTTGGAAGCGGAGCTCAGCGCGCTGCGCACCGAGGTCCAGCAGCTGAAGCAGGCGCTCGGAGCATGACCCTCGCCGCACTCGCGCTGGCGCTCCTCGCGGCGCAGGCGCCCGCGCCGTTCGAGCGCCATGGCCTGACGCTGCAGCTCCCCGAGCTCGCCGGCGTGAGCGTGCAGATGGACCCGACCGAGCAGCTCGCGCTGTCCGCGCGCGGGAAGTTCCACGAGCTCGACGTCAAGGTCCAGCTGTGGTTCCTCGCGGCACGGCAGTTCCCCGCGAGTGAGCCCGACGAACTCGTGCGCATCGTCGAGGACAACCAGAACGGTGCGGCGAAGGCCGACCGCGCGCCGCTGTACTTTGCATCTCCGCGCATCCTTTCGCCCGGCCCGGGGCTCACGGGGTACGCGGCCCTCGCGCAGGGCGAGCTCGCCAGGCTCGTCGCGACCAGCCGCGAGGCCGACGGTCGGATCTACGTGCTGACCGGCCTCGTGCCCGGGTTCGGCTTCGTGGTCGAGGTGGACTGCGAGGCCGTGCCGAACGCCGCGCAGCACTCCGCGCTCGTCGCGTGGCTCGAGCGGGCCGCGACGTACTCGGGGGAGAAGCGCGATCCGAAGTGGACCAAGGCCGAGATCGAGGCGCGCTGGAAGAGCGACGCGCCGGCGAAGATCGTCGACGACTCCGAGGCGCCGATCCGCACCGCGCACTACCTGATCCTCGGTAACTCCTCCGGCGGCAAGGCCTTCGCCAAGAAGATGGAGGAGTGCTACACGGCGATCCAGAAGGTCTACCCGTTCCCCGAGGTGCCCGGCCGGCGGCTGATGCCGGTGTTCCTGTTCCAGACCGATGACCAGTACTTCGAGTTCTACTCGAAGATCGCCGGCATCTCGCTCGACGCCTCGAAGAAGTCGAAGGGGCACGCGTGGCGCGACTACTACGCGACCTGGTACGAGGCGCCCAACGATCCGGTGCACATCCACGAAGCGACGCACCAGATCTTCGCGAACCGGCTGTTCCTGACCGGCGGCGGCTCCTGGTTCCAGGAGGGCGTCGCCGAGTACATGAGCACGAAGCCTGCTGATCGCGCCGAGGTCGCGCGGCTGGTCAAGAAGGAGCGCCACACGAAGCTCGCCGAGTTCGTGAAGATCGAGAGCCTGTTGATGTCGGCGGGGGAGGACGTGAAGGGCGGCGACGAGGCCGGCGATCACTACAAGCTCGCGTCCCTGCTCGTCGAGTTCCTGCGCGAGTCGAAGTGGAAGCCGGCGAAGTTCCAGGACTACCTGCACGCGGTGGGCCGCGTTCCACGCTCGGATTCGGCAGCCATCGAGCGCGCGCTGCACGACGTGTACGGCGTCGGGATCGACGGGCTCGAGAGTGCCTGGGTCGCCTGGGCGCAGCGGAGATGAGCGGTATAATGCTCATTCTCACTTGAAATGAGCTAAATAGATCTCTTTTTTTCACTAGCCGGCGCTTGCACCGCGCGGTATTATAAGACTTCAAGCTCTTGAAATAGGTGGTGCAATGTCGGGCCCCGCGCTGCTCTCGAAGGTTCGGAAGGACACCGGTTCGCGGTGGATGATGCGCGCCGTGGGCGCGCCGCTCGAGCGCGAGGAGTTCCCACTGGTCGAGCCGCGACCAGGCGAAGCGCTGATCGAGGTCGCCGGCTGCGGTGTGTGTCACACGGACCTCGGCTACCTGTTCGACGGAGTTGCGACGCGCGCCGCACTGCCGCTCGCGCTCGGGCACGAGATCAGCGGCTACGTGCGCGCCGCGGGGCCGGGATCAGAGTCGTGGATCGGCAAGGCCGTCGTCGTGCCGGCCGTCACGCCCTGCGGCGCCTGCGCGGTCTGCCGCTCCGGCAACGGCACGATCTGCGCGCAGCAGACGATGCCCGGCAACGACGTGCACGGTGGTTTCGCCACGCACGTGACCGTGCCCGCGCGCGGGTTGTGCGAAGTCCCCGGAGCTGCCGAGGCCGGCGCGCGCACGCTCGGTCGATCCGATTGCACGCTCGCGCAGTTGTCGGTACTCGCCGACGCGGTCAGCACACCCTACCAGGCGCTCCAGCGTGCGCAGGTCGGCCCCGGCGACCTCGTGATCGTGATCGGTCTCGGTGGGGTCGGCGGTTTCGCGACGCAGATCGCGTCCGCACGCGGAGCCGTGGTGGCCGGCTTCGACGTCGCCGCCGCGCGACTGGAGCTCCTGTCGCGCCACGGCCTGTCGCTCGGGCTCGATCCGCGCGCGCACACTCCGAAGGAACTCAAGGCGCAACTGCGCGCGCTGGCGCGCGAGCGCGGCGCGCGCGATGTGCGCTGGAAGATCTTCGAGTGCTCCGGAACGGCGGCCGGACAGGAACTGGCTTGGAGCCTGCTCGGGCCGGGCGCCTACCTCTCCGTCGTCGGCTTCACGCTCGACAAGATCCAACTGCGCCTGTCCAACCTGATGGCCTTCGACGCGCACGCCGCCGGCAACTGGGGCTGCCTGCCGGAACTGTATCCGGCCGCGCTCGCGCTGCTCCTCGACGGTCGCGTCGCCGTGGCCCCCTTCGTCGAAATCCACCCGCTCGAGCGCGCGTGGGAAGTGCTGTGCGCCGCGCGCGAGCATCGCCTCGAGCGCCGCGCGGTGCTCGTGCCCTGAAGCACTCCCCGACACCAGCACGAGAAACCGAGGACATCGCCATGACCGTGCACACGCAAACGCCGTTCAAGAACCACGAACTCGTCGAGTCCTGGAACCCGGGCGCGGCGGTGCGCTACGAGCGCCGGCCGTTGCGCGGCCGCGACGGCCAGATCGTCGATGGGCTGCATGCGGCCTGGATCTGGCTCGACAACCCGGCGCAGTTCAACTCCTACACGACGGCAATGGTCAAGGACGTGATCCTGTCCTTCCGGCGCGCGTCGAACGAGCGCGACGTCGTGGCGGTCGTGTTCACCGGGGCGGGTGAGCGCGCGTTCTGCACCGGCGGCAACACCGCCGAGTACGCCGAGTACTACGCGGGGCGGCCGGACGAGTACCTGCAGTACATGCGGCTGTTCAACGACATGGTCAGCGCGATCCTGGCGTGCGACAAGCCGGTCGTCTGCCGCGTCAACGGCATGCGCATCGCGGGCGGCCAGGAGATCGGCATGGCCTGCGACTTCAGCATCGCCAGCGACCTGGCGGTCTTCGGTCAGGCCGGGCCGCGGCACGGCTCCGCGCCGGACGGCGGATCGACCGACTTCCTGCCGTTGTTCGTCGGTGTCGAGCGGGCGATGCAGTCGTGCACGCTGTGCGAGACCTGGACCGCCCACGAGGCGCTGCGCTCGGGCCTGCTGACCGAGATCGTCCCCGTGCTGTCGGTCGAAGGGCGTGTGGTCGTCAATCCGCTGGTCGTGACCGATCGTTGGACCGACGAGTACGGGCGCATCGTGCACGGGCGGCCGAAGGTCGGGTCGGACCTCGAGAACGGCAAGAAGCTGCTGCGCGCCGGCAAGATCGACCTGGCGGGCCTGGATCGCGCGGTCGAACTGCTCGTCGCGAGGCTCTCCACGACGATGCCCGGCTGTCTGCGCAAGACGATCGAGTCAGTGCGCAAGCACAAGCTCGCGCATTGGGATGCCAATCGAGAGTCGAACCGCTCCTGGCTCGCATTGAACATGATGAACGAAGGGCGGCTGGGTTTCCGGGCGTTCCACGAGGGACCCAAGGAGCGGCGCGAGGTCGACTTCGCCGAGTTGCGCCGGCGCCTTGCGACGGGCGAGCGCTGGAGCGAGGACTTCATCGATGCGCTGCTGCCGCGCGCGGACGCGCCGAACGGGAGTGCCCCATGAGCGGAGCCGCGAGTCGTACCCAGTCCGCTCCGATCCAGGTCCTGCGCACGAACGGCGGGCGCGCCGCCGAACTCGTGCTCGATGCCGGCCGCGGCAACGTGATCGACTCGGGCGTCATCGCCGCGCTGCGCGACGCGGTGCGCGATCTGGCGTCGGAGCGCCGGCTGTGCGCCGTGCTGCTCACGCACACGGGCGAGCACTTCTCGTACGGCGCGAGCGTTCCAGAACACGCTCCAGGCGAGGTAGGCCGGATGCTGCCGGCCTTCCACGCGCTGGCGCTCGAACTGCTCGCGCTGGAACGGCCGCTGCTCGCGGCCGTCGGTGGCGCGTGCCTGGGCGGCGGGCTCGAACTCGGCTGCACGGCCGACCTGCTGTTCGCGAGCCCGTCGGCGAGCTTCGGCCAGCCCGAGATCGCGTTGGGAGTGTTCGCGCCGCTGGGATCGCTGTTGCTGCCGAGGCGCATCGGGGCCGGCGCCGCGGCCGACCTGCTGCTTTCGGGCCGGCGCATCGATGCGAGCGAGGCGCTGCGGATCGGCTTGGCGCGCGAGCTCGCAGCGGATCCCGCGGCGGCTGCGCGCGCGTGGATCGGGCAGCATCTGGTCGGGCGCAGCGCCGAGGCGCTGCGCCATGCGACGCGCGCCGCCCGCGCGAGTTGGTGGCCGGACTTCGCGACGCGCCTGGCGGCGCTCGAGCGCGCGTACCTCGTCGACCTGCAAGCCGCGCACGACGCGCGCGAGGGCATCGCCGCGTTCCTCGACAAGCGTGCGCCGCGCTGGGAGGACCGCTGATGAGCAGCCCCGCGACCGCCGTGCTCGATGCCGATGCCAAGGCCATTCTCGCGCGCTGCGAGGAACTCTACGAGGACCTCGAGCTCTCGGCGGTGAAGGCCTGGAAGGCCGCCCATCCGGGCGCCCTCGCGATCGGATACCTGCCGACCTACGTGCCGCGTGAGATCCTGCACGCGGCGGGCTGCCTGCCGGTCGGCGTGCTCGGCGCCGGCGAGCAGCTCGAGATCGTCAAGGGCGATGCGTGCTTCCAGTCGTACATCTGCCACTTCCCGCGCTCGGTCATCGAGCTCGGCCTGTCGGGCCGGCTCGATGCACTCGACGGGATGATCTTCCCGTCGACCTGCGACGTGATCCGCAATCTCAGCGGCATCTGGAAGCTGTCCTTCCCCGGGAAGTTCGCGCGCTACCTCGACGTGCCGCAGAACTTCGATCCGCGCATCGGAGGGCGTTTCTACCGGCGCCTGCTCGACGAGCTCCATCGCGACCTGTGCCGGCTGTCGGGGCGCGAGCCCAGCGCGGAGACGCTGTGGGCGTCGATCGCGGCCTACGACGAGAACCGGCGCGCCGTGCGCGAGCTGTACGAGCTGCGCCGCGAGGAGCCGTGGCGGGTGCGCGCCAGTGAGGCCTACCTCGTGCTGCGCGCCGGCATGCAACTCGACGTCCACGAGCACACCGAGCTCGTGCGCTCCTTCCTGCAGGCGGTGCGAGGGCGCCCGGCGCGCGCGGTCGACGACGCGCGTGTCGTGCTGTGCGGCGCCTTCTGCGAGCAGCCGCCGCTCGGCCTGATCCGCACGCTCGAGCGCGCCGGGTGCGAGGTCGTCGACGACGACTACATGCTCGTGCTGCGCTGGCTCGGCGAGCTCCCGCGCCGCGACGGCGATCCGCTCGACGCGCTCTCGGACGCCTACCTCGCCTACTCCGGGGAAACCGCCAGTCGCTACGTGCCCGACGGGACCGCCAAGGGCGAGCGACTGGTGCAGGCCGTGCGGAAGTCGCGCGCCGAGGGGGTGATCTTCGCCGCGCCCAGTTTCTGCGATCCCGCACTGCTCGACCGCCCGATGCTGCAGGCGGTCTGCGACCGCGAGGGCATCGCGCACACCGCACTCAAGTACGCCGAGAACACCGGCCAGATGCAGCCGATCCGGGAGCAGGCCGGGACCTTCGCCGACGCCATCAAGTTGTGGGGGGACGTATGAA
>VGZE01000193.1 GCA_016872755.1 Planctomycetota bacterium | reverse complement strand
CAAGACCGGCGTGAACGAGGTCAATCGCGGCCATGCGGCCACGCAGCTCGCCTTGATCTACGAGTCGCAGGACGAGTACCGCAAGGCGATCGCCTGTCTGCGCTGGGTCACCCAGTCCGGCCTGGCTGAGCTCGAGGAGCGCTTCTTCTTCGTGCGCTTCAACATCGGCATGTACTACGCACACCTGCGCGATGCCGAGCGTTCGCTCGCCGCCTTCCGCAAGTTGCTCGATCTGCACCCTGAGCGGGTCGCGGACATCGCCAAGTTCTTCTCGCGCTCGCCCCGGCTGCGCGCGCAGATCGAATCCCAGCGCGGGTTCCCCGAGCGTCTGCTCGCAACCTGCCCTGAGTTGTTCCAGTCGCCCACGGCGGGTCCCGGCAGAGATCCGTCCGCGGAGGAGTTCCGCACATGATTCGTCTTCGCGATACGCTCGATTCGACTTCGCCTCGTCACGCTTGGTTCCCGAGCCTGCGCGCCCTGGTTGCCGGCGCGCGGCGGCGCGCTTTCCAAACTGGCGCGGGCCTCGCGCTCGTAGGGATGGCGCTGCTCGCCCCGGTCGGTTTTGCGCCGGCGGCCCTGGCTGACATCCTCGGGAACTCCGGGCTCGGCGCCGGTGGCGGCGGGGGCGGCGGCGACGAGGGCATCGGCAGTCTGCCCTCGATGGTCGGCGGTCCTGGCCCGCTCTTGCCGGGTGCCCCCAGTGCCGGCGGCGCGTTGGCAGGCAAGCTTGCCAAGCTCGACGCCGGTGCACCCAACCTGTGGATCGAAGGACAGTCCGACCTCGTCGTCGAAGCGATCGCTCTTGCATGGGGCTCGGGCTACGTGACGATCCAGGCCGCCGGCCAGGACCGCGTGCGCCTCTACTTCCACGGCGACGTCAAGGTCGCGGTCACGGCGACGGCTTTCGAGTCCGGCCAGCTCAGCGCCGGTGTCTGGTTGTCGCAGGCCTACCAAGGCGGCATCGCGGCGATCGAGTGGAACGGCAACTGGACCGCGCCGATCGTCGTCGCCCGTCAGGTCGCCCTGCCGATCGCGGCCGCGGCGCACATCGGTGTCTTCCGCAACGGCACGGTGAACCTGCACCTGGGCTCCCTGCAGTCACGCAAGCACACGACCGTCGGGGTTGCGGCTCAGCGCGGGCTGATCGTGCTGTCCCAAGACGTGCACTGACGGGTCGAGGCCCGGGGCCCCGCCCGCGGGTGGGCCGTCCTGACCCGAGTTCGTGCTGAACCGAAGTCGCCGCGCGGTGGGCGGCGATCGCCGGCCGCTCGCGTGGTACGTTCTCGCGCGCCGTGGAGTCCACGCTAGTTGCGATCGATGCCGGAACGACCGGGGTCTCGTGCGTGCTCTTCGACGCAGCCTTGGCTCCGCTTGCGCACGCCTACCGCGAGTTCGAGCAGCACTATCCTCAGCCCGGCTGGGTCGAGCACGACGCGGCGCAGATCCTCGCGGCGGTCGATGCGACGCTGGCGGAGATTGCCGGACATCCGCTCGCTGCGCGTGCCGCCGGCCTGGGCATCACGAATCAGCGTGAGACGGTATTCGCGCTCGAGCGCTCGAGCGGGCGAGCCTTGCGTCATGGCATCGTTTGGCAGGACCGGCGCACCGCGGCGCGCTGCGCCGAGCTGCGCGGCGCGGGGCATGAGCCCTTTCTTGCGCAAGCGACCGGCCTGCGACTGGATCCGTACTTCAGTGCGACCAAGATCGAATGGATGCTGCGCGCCGATGCGCAGCTAGCGCGTCGCGCGCAGCGGGGCGAGGTCGTCTTCGCCACCGTGGACGGCCTGATCGCGCGCCACCTGAGCGGGCTTCCCGAGGTCGTGACCGATCCGACCAACGCATCGCGCACGCTGCTCTACGATCTCGAGGCACAGAACTGGAACCAGCGCGCCTGCGAGTTGTTCGCCATCGAGTCCGGCTGGCTGCCGCGCGTCGTGGCCTCCTCCGGGAGCTTGGGCAGGATCGCCGCCGGGCACCCGCTGCATGGGCTGCCCATCCTGGGCCTGGCGGGCGATCAGCAGGCCGCGCTGCTCGGACACGGGGGGACGCGCGCCGGCGCGCTCAAGCTGACTTTCGGCACCGGCTGCTTCCTGTTGCTCCACACGGGGGCCGCGCGCGCACGCGCTCCCGACGGGTTTCTCGGCACGCTCGCGCTCGGTCCCGGCGGATCGGTCTGCCACGCGCTCGAAGGCAGCGTTTTCGTCGGCGGTGCGCTCGTGCAGTTCCTGCGCGACCAGCTCGGGTTCTTCGAGCGCAGTTCCGATTCCGAAGCGCTTGCGCGCCAGGCTCCCGACAGCGGCGGCGTCCATTTCGTGCCCGCTTTCGCCGGCCTGGGCGCGCCCTATTGGGACCCCGATGCACGCGGCGCGATCCTCGGTCTGACCCGCGGCACGACACGCGCGCAGATCACGCGGGCCGCGCTGGAAGCGATCGCCTTCCAGAACACCGAGCTGCTCGAGATGCTCCGCGACATCGATGGCGTGCCTCTTGGTGAGCTGCGCGTCGATGGCGGCGCGGTCGGCAACCAGTTGCTCATGGAGCTGCAGGCGGACTATTGCGGCCTCCCGATCGTGCGCACGCCGATCGCGGCCGCGACGGCGCGCGGAGCCGCGGCGCTGGCGGGGTTCGCAGCCGGATTGTGGCCCGGCGGAGAGGTTCCGCCGGCGCGGGGGGAAGCGCGACGCTTCGAACCGCGGCTCGATCCGGCCGAGCGCGCAAGGCGACTGAGGGGCTGGCGCGCGGCCGTGCAGCGCGTTCGCAGCCAAGATCGGCAGTCCGGGTAAGAAGCAATTTCCTAGGCGACTCCCCGCGCTCGCGATAATTGCGATTTCCTACTCAGCGCGAGCCCCGCGCCGCCGATACGGGCCTTGGGAAAGTTCGCAAACGGGCCCGTGGGGGGCCCGGGACGCACGCACATGGGGAAGTTGAACGCACGCATTCGTCGTCGCGGCGCCAAGCATCGCGCCGGCTTCACGCTCGTCGAGTGCATGGTCGGCATGACCGTGATGTTGGTCGCGCTGATGGCCTCGCTTATGAGCCAGTTGGCCGCATCGAATCTGCTGCGCGCCAGCCGTGAGACCAATCAGGCGGTCATGGACCTGAAGGCCTGCATGGACGAGATCCTCGTTCAGCCGCCGGCATCGCTTCCCGCGCCTGGAACACCATACGCGGACGACACGGTCATCGCGGCGTACACGAACCTGCACCTGCCCGGCGAGCAGATCCGAGTGGACTACCCGGGCTACGTAGCCGGCGGCGCAGTCCCCAATCCGTTGTCGATCGTCTTGACGATGACCTGGAACGACTACGCCGGTCGCGAGCGCACTCTCACCCTGTCCTCGATGAAGACTCAGTGAATCCATGAAGTATCCGAATCGTCCGACACGCTCGCGTAGCGGCGGTTTCTCGATCACCGAGATGGTCGTTTCGGCCACCATTCTCGTGATCCTCGGCGCGGGCATCGCGCAGTCCGGCGGCGCATTGCGCGGCGCAGTCACGGGAGGCCAGTCGTCGGACGTGTTGATGGGCGACGCCGTCGACGCCATGGAGGTAATTCGCCTCGACCTCAAGTCCTCGGGATTCGTCGGTGTCTACCCGCACACGTTCCTCAACGGCAATGCCGCGACGGGCTTCGACATCCACGACCACACGCCGGCCACGAAGCATGCCGGCGACAGCGAGATCGCCGCTGGACCGGATCGCGAGATCATCTTCCTGCGCCCGGCGGATGCCGACGCGAACGGCGTGCCGGACGTCGACGGCGCCGGCGCGCTCGTCTGGGACGGTCAGGAGTTCTCGTACGTGCGTGTGGACGACGCGAACGGAACGCCGGTGCTCGAGCGACGCATCGACGGCGTGACGGATCGAGTGCTCGCCCGCAATGTCGAACGCGTCACGTTCGAGACGCAGGCGGATGACGGAACGGTGCCGGCACAGGCCGTGCGCGTGACACTGCACATGCGGCACCAGGTGCCCGGCGGCAGCGTCCAGAGGTACTTTGCGCAGTCGATGGTCAAGCTGCGCAACGAGTGAGAATCGGGGAAGAAAAGAGAAAGGGAGACTCGTCAATGATCGTTCGAAATCTTCACACGTGGCGTTTCCGATCGGCACCGCGGGGGCGGGCCGATGAGCGAGGCGCCGCGCTGCTGTTCGCCGTCGTGGGCGTATTCGGCGCCGCGGCCGCGATCTCGGTGCTCGTGTCCACGTCGCTGACCTCGGATCGCGGCGCGAACCTCGAGGTCGACAAGGCGCGCGCTCAGTACTTGGCGGAAGGAGCCGTGGAGTCCGCCAAGGCTGCGGCGGCCACCGCCGTGGCGAACTGGCAAACCGTGCCCACGAGCGGCTACTGCTCGATCGACGGGAGTTCTGCTCCGTACACGATCACGCCGACCGGCTTCGACACGATCACGGCGGATGCCAGCGGTGTCCAGACGATCGTCACCGGCTACCAGATCGAGGGCCAGGCGGTCGTCAACGGTGTGACACAGACCAGCCGCCGCATCATCAACACGGAGGCAACGCCGATCTTCCAGTTCACCGTGTTCTACGACAACGACCTGGAGATCCAACCCGGCCCGAACATGACGCTGACCGGCCGCGTGCACTCGAATGGCAACCTGCACATCGGCACGAACAACGGCAGCACGCTGACGGTCAACTCCAACTACCTGCACGCGGTGGGGAACATCTACCGCAGTCGCAAGGACTCACCCGGCACCTCGGATGGCGCCGTGAGGATCCGCAAGTGGGTCACCAATCCGTGGAACGGCGCGGAGCCGGTCGCGTACAAGGCGATGCAGTCGAAGTCGCAGATGACCGCCGCCGGCGTGGCCACGACTTCCGGCTACGACAGCAACTTCAAGAACGGTTTCGACCTCAACGGAGATTCCGACTTCGAGGACATCGGCGACTTCTTCGGCTTCCTCGAAGGGTCACAGGAGTACTGGGGGCCGCCGAGCGGCTACAGCGCGCCTGACGACGTATCGACCGTGAAGACGGGCGAACACGGGCTGGCCGAGGCGCTGGTCCCGTCGCTGGGCTCGACCGCGATGTTCGAGGAGGTCACCGGTGGCGACTACGAACTGATCGGGGGCGAGTACGTCGCGACGGCTCCCGGCACCGGCACGCACTCCAAGGGCTACTTCCATGACAACGCCGGCCTGTCGATCATCGGCAAGGCCAACGGAACCTGGAAGGCCTACGATGCGGCCGGGGCCGACATCACCGCCTCGCTGGCCGCCACGGTCTCGAGCAAGTCGTTCTACAACGCCTTCCAAGCGGGCGGCACCGCCAACAAGGTCAAGGTCCTCGACATCGACGTGAACAAGCTCACGTTGAGTGGGAAGTTCCCGGCCAACGGACTGATCTACGTGTCGAGCTACGGTCAGGGTACCGGGCTCCAGTCCGGCGGCTTCCGCCTCAGCAACGGCTCGACGCTGCCCGCGAAGATGACCGTCGTGTCCGACGGGCCTGCCTACATCAAGGGCAACTTCAACACGATCGGCAAGAAGGGCGCGGCGGTCATCGCTGACGCCGTCAACCTGCTGTCGAACTCGTGGAACGACACGAAGGCCAAGGGCACGCTGCCGGCCGCTACCAACACGACGTACAACGTCGCGATGATCGCGGGCATCAACGAGACGACGGTCGGCAAGTACAACGGCGGCCTCGAGAACCTGCCGCGGTTCCACGAGAACTGGTCGGGCAAGACCTGCTCGATCGCCGGCTCGCTGGTCAACCTGTGGTTCAGCCAGTTCGCGACCGGCAAGTGGTCGATCGGCGGGGACTTCTACAGCGCGCCGCAACGCGTGTGGGCCTACGACACGGCGTTCAACAACGTCGCGAACCTGCCGCCCTTCACGCCGATGGTGGTCCAGGCCAGCGACGTCGTGAGCT
>VGZE01000192.1 GCA_016872755.1 Planctomycetota bacterium | reverse complement strand
GCGAGCTGCTCGGCGCCGAGATCGCCGAGCTGGGCCGACACGGCGGCGCGCGCGTGCGGATCGTCGGCCGACTGAACAACGGCGCGCTGGTGGCCGCCGCGCTCGAGCGACCGGCCGGCAAGGGGGTTGCGCGCGTCGATGCCGAGCTCCGCGCGGAGCTCGACGAGCTCGGGCGCACCTTGCGCGACGACGTGCGCGGTCTGCTGGTGCGCGTCACGGGCGAATGGGACACTCCGGTGCACGGCGAGCTCGTCTCGGATTGACGCGTCGGGCGAGCTCCCGGACGATGACGCGTCCATGGGGCACCGTCCTCCGCGTACGTCGGCCACGCTCGACCGCCTGCGTGAGCTGTGCCTGTCCCTGCCGGGCACGACCGAGAAGGCCTCGTGGGGCCACCCGAATTTCTGCGTGGCCGGCAAGATCTTCGCGTCCTACGGCGAGTACGACGGCCGGCTGAACGTCGGCTTCAAGACCTCGAAGGAGCACCAGGCGGAGCTGGTGCGCGACGCGCGCTACTTCGTCGCGCCCTACGTCGGCAAGCACGGCTGGGTCTGCCAGCTCGTCGAGCCGGCCTTCCCCTGGCGCGAGCTGGAGGCCCACGTGCTCGACAGCTATCGGCGCATCGCTCCCAAGTCGTTGCTCGCGGACCTCGACCGGGCCAGCAGCGCCCCCGAGCCTCCCAAGCGCGCGCCGCGGCGCTCCAAGAAGGCCTGAATTCGTCGATTCCTTACCATGGTGCACGGTTTCCGCCGCCGCTTGGGCGGGTAGATCGCGGCATGGCAAGTTCCAGCGCGCCGCGCAGTGACACGATGTCCCTCGACCGGACCTTTCAGCAGTACTTCGCGGCTCTCGACCGCGCGGGCCACGGCGACCGCTGCTTCGTGTGCCGCCGCACGCCGGCGGAGGTCAAGCAGTTCTTCGGGTTCCGCGAGGACGGCACGCCGATCGACGCGGCGCGCTACGGCATCGAGGACGTCGTGCTCGACCGGCTCGACATCATGAGCTACGGCGGCGCGCGACCGGTCTGCGCGGTGTGCCAGCTCAACCTCGATGCGCTGCTCTTGAGCGGCGATCGCGATGCGCTGCACGAGCTGCTGCAGGAGATGGAGGAGCAGCGGGACAAGCTGTGGCCGGCAGACGACGCTCCGGCGCCCGACGACGGCGTCTAGCGGGTCGGCTGGATTGGGCCGGCCGGACTGAGTACTGAGTCGGCTGGACGCGCGCCGCCTATACTGTACGGCTCGCCTCCCACCACGCCCCTCGATCGAGACCCTCCGCCATGTACGACCCCACGCTCGTCCAGCCGATGCGCGACGAAGTCACCCGCCTCGGCGCCAAGGAACTGCTGACCCCCGCCGACGTCGACGCCGCGCTCAAGCTCCCCGGCACCACGCTCGTCTTCGTCAACTCGGTCTGCGGCTGCGCCGCGGCCGGCGCGCGCCCCGCGCTGCGCCTGTCGATGATGAACGCGAAGAAGCCGCAGCAGGTCTTCACCGCCTTCGCCGGCATGGAAACCGCGGCCGTCGCCAAGGCGCGCGAGTATTTCAAGCCCTACCAGCCCAGCTCCCCGCAGATTGCGCTGTTCAAGGACGGCAAGCTGGTCAAGATGTGGCAGCGCCACGACATCGAAGGCCGCGACGGCGCGGTGATCGCGCAGAGCCTGCGCGCCGCGTACGACGAGCTGTGCTAGACGCACGGACGCACGAGGCGCGCATGCGCGCGGCCGAGGCGCTGCTCGCGGAGGCCGTCTATGCCTCGCGCGCGGCGCAGGCCGCGACGAGCGCACTGGGAGGCCCTGTCGGCACGCCGGGCGGCGCTGCCGGCGCGCGCCAATGCGGACTCGGGCACGGCCCGGTGCCGCTTGCCGAGCTGGAGCTGTCGGCACGCGCGCGCGAGCTCGCGCTGGAGCTGTGGCCGAACACGCGTTCGGAGCCGCAGGCCGTCGAGTTGCGCGCGCTGCTCGACGCCTGGATTCGCGAGCAGGACGCGCTCGACCGCGCCCGCAACCACTTCTTGCGCGACTTCCGGTCGCGACACGGGCGCGGCCGCGCGGAGTATGCGCCCGAGGTGGCCGCAGCCTTCGATGCCGGGCTGGAGCAGATCAACGCGAAGGCACGCGAACGTCTGACCGCGTGCGCCGAGCGGCTCGTCGCGCTCCTTCCGCGAGGCTGAGCACGCGCGACGCTATCCTGTCGCGCACGCTGCGGAAGTGGCGAAATTGGCAGACGCGCAAGACTTAGGATCTTGTGAGGCAACTCGTGCGGGTTCGAGTCCCGCCTTCCGCACCAGCCAGAACTCGCGAACCTAGACACAGCGCCGCTCGATGACGTCGACCACTTCCATCGAGCCGCGCGGCGAATGGCGCGCAGTGTGGGCGCTGTCCTGGCCGGCGATCGTCGCGCAGATCGGGCAGATGCTGCTCGGCGTGGTGGACACGGCGATGCTGGGCAATTACTCGGCCGAGTCGATGGCCGGCACGCAGCTCGGCCACAACTGGGTGATGCCGTTCGCGATCGTCGCGATGGGCGTGCTGCTCGGCATGGACCCGATCGTCAGCCAGGCACATGGCGCGCGCAATGGAGTTCGTTGCGCGCGCGCGCTGCAGCACGGACTCGTGCTGTGCGTGCCGCTGACACTCGCGCTCGTGGCGGTCGTGCTCGTGACCGAACCGATGCTGCTCGCGATGGGGCAGTCCGCGAAGCTCGCGCCGGTGGCCGCCGACTACACGCTCGCACTGCTGCCCGGGATGCCGCTCTTCCTCGTGTTCGCAGCGCTGCGCTCCTATCTGCAGGGCCGCGGCATCACGCATCCGGTGCTGTGGATCTCGGTCGGCGCCAACCTGCTGAACGCGTTCTGCAACTGGCTGCTGATCTACGGCAACTGGGGGCTGCCCGAGCTCGGCGCCACGGGCGCCGGCATCTCGACCTCGATCACGCGCCTGGCGATGGTCGTCGCGCTGCTCGTGTGGATCCGCGCGCAGCGCCTGCACGAGGGCGCGTGGCTGCCCTGGAGTCGCGCGGCTCTCGAACGCCGCGGTGTCGGCGAGGTGCTGCACCACGGCGTGCCGACGGGACTGCAGCTCGGACTCGAAGTGTGGGCCTTCGCCGGCGCCGCCTTCCTCGCGGGCCGCATCGGCACGGGCGAGCTCGAGGTCGCCGCCTACGGCACCGTGCTCAACATGGCATCGCTGTCCTTCATGTTCCCCCTCGGCGTCGCGATCGGGACGTCCACGCGCGTCGGCAATCTGATCGGCGCGAACGACCGACCGGCGGCGCAGCGCGCATCGTGGATCGGCTTCAAGCTCGGCGGCGCACTGATGCTCGCCTGGGCGCTCGCGTTCATCGTGCTACGCGCCGAGTTGCCGAAGATCTACTGGCGCGAGGCGGCCGTGATCGCGCTGTGCGCGTCGACGCTGCCGATCGCCGCGGCGTTCCAGGTGTTCGACGGGCTGCAAGCCGTCGGTAGCGGCATCCTGCGCGGCATGGGCCGCACGCGACCGGCGGCCCTGATCAACCTGTTCGCCTATTACGGTGTGGCGCTGCCGATCGCGTGGTGGCTCGGGCTGCACACACAGCTTGGACTGCACGGCGTGTGGACCGGCCTCGCGATCGGACTCGCGGTCGCCGCGCTCCTGTACATCGAATACGTGCGTCGCGCGGGGCCGGATCGCGATGTCGCGCCGGCCTTGGGCTCAGCGTGCGGCGTCGAGACGCTCGACTAGCGCGCGTGCGACGCGCTCGTGGCCTTCGACGGCCAGGTGCAGGTCGGTGCGCCAGTACAGCGGCTCCTCTGCGGCCGTGCGAAGGATCGGCCGCAAGTCCAACGTCTCGATCTGCGCATCCTCGCACCAGGCCAGGAACCGATCCGCGAGCGCGTCCGTCGAGGCCAGCGTCGACGCGTCCAGGCCGAGCCTGCGATCGACCTCGTCGATGTGCGGGAGCAGGCGCGAGCGCTGCACGTCCACCATCGGCGGCAGGTACGCGACGATCAGTCGGATCCGCGCCTGAACGCAGCGCCGCCGCAGCTCCTCGCACACCGACACTCCGGCGCGCAGTCCGAGCTCGAGCTGTTCCGGCTGGCGTTGGAAGTACAGGTACTGGTTGTGGGACTGGCTGACGGCCTGCCGGCCCCAGCCGTCGTGCACCGCGAGCGCCTCCGACAAGCGCTGATCGTAGTCACCACCCGATTCGGGCCGCTGCGTGCCGTGATGGTGATGCCAGGGCGCGAGGGCCTCGCCCCAATCGTTGCCGCCGTAGACGCACACGACGAACACGTCGGGCTCGAGCCGGGCGCAGCTCTCGAGTACGCCCAGGTAGTTGTAGAAGCTGTAGGAGCCGCAGCCCGCGTTGAGGACCTCGCAGCTCCGATCGGGCCGTCGCGCGGCGAGCAGCGCCTCGGCGCGATTGGCGAAGGACTCCGCGTTGTCGCAGGCGCCGTCGGTGTGCGAGTCGCCGGTCACGAGCACGCGCAGGCCGGGAGGTGTCGCGGACGGCTCGGCGTCCTCGCGCATCGCGAGCGCGTTGGTGCGCGCACTGAACCCTCCGGCGTGGTGCTCGCCGAACACGTAGGACCGGCTCGTGCTCGGGCGACGCTTGAATCCGCGCCATTCGTCGAACACGAAGTAGCCGGCTTCGATCGGAAAGACGCGCCGCGCGTCGGCCTCGCTCCAGCGGCCGGCGCGCAGCGGCTGTTCGGGAGCGAGCTCGAGCGCGGCAACACTCGCCGCCGCCGTGACAGGTGGCGCCGATGCGGGCGGTCGCCCCGGGCACGCCGCGCTCCACAGCGCGAAAACGAGCGCGAGCGAGCAGCGGAGCGCATTGGGGAACCGGCGAAACACGGCGCGTCAAGGTAGCGTCCCCGTGCGGCTCGGTGAGCCGAGGGCGCGGGGCAGGATCGAGGTGGCCGCCCAGCTCCCGCCCGCGCACGCTGGATTCGATTCAGCAGCGCGCTAGGCTCCGCGAACCGGTGATCGCGAAACCACGGCAGGGAAAGCCGGCGTTGGCCGAGCCTCCCTGACGGAACCTCCTGACTCCTGGCAGCATGCCGACCCCCGCGCTACCGACGACGGCCGAGCTGCCGGCCCGCTACGAGTTGGTTCGCGAGCTCGGAGCCGGCCTGTCCGGCCGTGCCTTCCTGGCACTGGATCGCGAGTCGCGCGTGCGCGTCGTGGTCAAGCGCTACCACCTCGGCGGACCCAATGACGCGCCGCCGGCTGTGCTGCGCGCCCATTACGAGAAGCTGCTCCGACTGCCCGCGCACGCTGCGCTGTGCGGCGTGCGCGCCTTCGAGACCGACGAGCAGGGTCCGTACGCGGTGCTCGAGTACGTGACGGGCCGCCCGCTGACGAAATTGCGCGCGCGTATCGAGCGACATGCGCGGCGCCGCAAGTCCGAGCACCCTTCCGCGGCGCGCGACCGGCGCAGGCTGGACCTGCTGCTCACGGCGATCGACGGCGTGCTCGACGGGCTGCGCACGCTGCACGAGGCGGGCATCGCGCACGGCGACTGTCGCTCGGGCAATCTGATCTGGGCTCGCGGGCGCATCGTGCTGATCGACTACGACCGCCTGCTGAATCGCGAAGGGCTCGACGAGCAGGACTTCCGCCGCGCCTGCGCGGACGACCTGAGCGAACTCGGCGAGGGCCTCGTCGAACTCGCGCGCAGCATCAGCCCGCTGGCGACCCTCGATCGCGATCCGCAGGGCATTCCGCTCGCGTACGGCCGAGCGGGCCGAGTCGAATGCAGGGTTGCCGCGCTCGCCTGCGTGCTGCACGAGCTCGCGAACGCCGGCGACGCCGCGCAGGACGGGCCCGACTACACGGTCGCCGCCCAGGCCCGCTCGGGCGATCCGGCGCGCCTGCGCGCGCTCCGGCGCACGGTCGCGCGAGCCTTGCTCGCGAAGCTCCCGCCGAGGCCGGGCTGGGTCCACCCGCTGCCGCTGCTCGCTGC
>VGZE01000191.1 GCA_016872755.1 Planctomycetota bacterium | reverse complement strand
AGCGCGCCCGGCCCGGCCCGCCGCCGTCGCGCTCGAGCTCGACGAGCCGTGCCGCGTCGTGCTGCGCGCGACGTGCGCCGCGCCGGCGGTGCTCTCGACCTCGCGCACGTGGTATCCCGGCTGGCGGGCATTCGTGAACGGCGAGGAGCGGCCGGTGCTGGAATGCAATCTGGCCTTCCTCGCGGTCGAGCTGGGGAGCGGCGAGTCGAGGATCGAGCTCGTTTACGAGCCGACCGATTGGGATCGCTCGCTGCTGCTCGCGGGTGTCGCGAGCCTGGTGCTGTTCGTGCTTCTGCTCTTCATGCAGCGCGGCGACCGGTCGTCGACCCCCGCGCCGACCCAATCCGGTTAGGCTGGAGGGCATGTCCCCCCTGTTCCGCAAGCTGGGTGCCGTGGCCTCGTTCCTCTGTTGCACGAGCGTTTCGAGCGCAACTTGGTCGGTCGTCGTCGTCGATACGCAGACCGGCGAGGTCTGCATCTCTTCGGCTACTTGCATCGTCAATTTCAACCTGCAGAAGAACCTGGCTGTCGTCGTCCCCGGCATCGGCGCCGCGGCTTGCCAGTCGGCGATCGATGCGAGCGGCGCGAATCGCCTGCTGATCTGGAACCAGTTGCAGGCCGGCACCTCGCCCGAACAGATCCTGGCCCAGCTCGCGCTGAGCGATGCGAATCACAAGGGACGCCAGTACGGCATCGTCTCGCTCGCGCACGCGCCCGTGACGTTCACCGGCCAGTTCGTGGGGGAGGGCAAGGAGGGTGTGATCGGACAGGTCGGGTCGCTGCGCTACGCGATCCAGGGCAATGTGCTGACCGGCGATCCGGTCGTGTACGCCGCGGAGACCGCGTTGCTCGCCACCAGCGGCTCGCTGGCCGATCGCGTGATGGCGGCGATGGAGGCCGCGCGGGTGAAGGGCGGCGATGGGCGCTGCTCGTGCAGCCAGGTCGCGCCGACCAGCTGCGGCTCGCCGCCGCCCAGCTTCTCCAAGTCAGCGCACTGCGGATTCCTCGTGGTCGCGCGTCAGGGCGACACGCTGGGAACCTGCTCGCAGGCGACCGGCTGCGCGAACGGCGGCTACCACATCAGCTTGAACATCGCGGGCGCGGACTCGCTCTTGCACGACCCCGATCCGATCCTGCAGCTCGCGCAGAAATACGCGCAGTGGAAGCTCGACCACGTCGGCCACCCCGACCACCTCGCGAGCACGGTCACGGCGAGCGCGCAGTCACTGGTCGCGGACGGGAAAAGCAAGCTCGACGTCACCGTGCGCCTGATCGACCTGAACGGAAGCGCGCTCACCAGCGGTGGCGCGACGCTGTCGGTCGCGCAGCAGAGCGGTCCGGCGGCCTTGGCGTCGATCGGGCCGGTCGTGGACCTCGGGGACGGGAGCTACACGTTCGCGTTGACCGCGGCGAATGTCGCCGGCAGCGGCAACTTCACGATTCGCGTGAACGACGGCACCTACGACATCCAGCTGTACCCGCCGTTGGAACTGCGCGTCGATCCGCTGGTTCCGCTGCACTGCGGCTACGACACGGTCGAGGTCGGCGCGGCGGTCGACGTGCCGCTGACGATCAACGTCGATCCCGCGCTGGCGGGCGAGCCGTACCTGGTGCTCGCGAGCGCATCGGGCAGCACGCCCGGGATGACGGTGCATGGAGGCGTGCACCTGCCGCTCAATCCGGACCCGCTGCTGCTGTACTCGCTGCTCGCCGGCCCTCTGCCGTTCTTCCCGGGCGGCATCGGCGTGCTCGACGGCGCGGGCCGTGCCGGCGCCGAACTGTTGCTCGCGCCGGGCGCGCTGACTTCGCTTGCCGGCGGCCGCATCGATTTCGCCGCGGTCGTGCGCACGCTGCCGCTCGTTCCGACGAACGCCGCCGGTTTCGACGTGCTGCCTTGAGCCGGCCGGAGCCGTTCGCGGCGCCGACGCTCGTCGGTCGGTACGTGCGCCTCGAACCGCTGTCGCTCGATCGCGCACGCGAGCTCGCGCCGGCGCTCGCGGACGAGGAGGTCTGCCGCTACCTGTTCTGGGCGCCTTTGCGCGGCGCGGCCGAGATCGACGCGTGGTGCGCGCAGGCGACCGCCGACGCACGGGCGGGCCTGTGCGTGCCGTTGGCGACGATCGATCTGGCGTCGGGCCGCGCGGTCGGTTCGACGCGGCTGCTTGACATCTCGCAGCGCGACCGCCGCGTCGAGATCGGATCGACCTTCGTCGCGCGCGAGCACTGGCGCAGCGCGATCAACACCGAGTCGAAGCTCCTGCTCCTGAGTCACTGTTTCGAGCAGCGCGCTTGCCTGCGCGTCGCGCTGAAGACCGACGGCCGCAACCTGCGCTCGCAGCAGGCGATCGAGCGGCTCGGCGCGAAGCGCGAGGGCACGCTGCGTGCGCACATGAACGTCAAGGGCTTCCAGCGCGACACCGTGTACTTCTCGATCCTCGCGGACGAGTGGCCCGCGATTCGCGCGAGGCTCGAGGCGAAGCTCGCTGCGCCGCGCGGCGCTTGACTAGCGCAGCGCTTCCTTCGAGCGCTTCGGCCAGTCCCACATCCCGAAGCCGACTTCCGTCGGGAGCTGGTGGCCGAGCGCGCGCGCCTGCATGCAGATCTGGCCGCGGTGATGGGCCTCGTGCGCGATCATGTACCCGAGCAGGCCGACGACGTCCGGCTTGAAGTCCTTGACATGCCCGCCGTTGGCGAGGCTGCGCGCCAGCAGCTCTTCGATCGCGTGCGAGCTCGATTCGAGCGCCTTGCGAGCCTTTGCGAGCGTCACCGTGTGCCGGTCGAGCTTCTCGGGCGCGGCGAAGTCGGGTGAGCAGACCACGAGCCACATGTGTCGCACGTTGTGCATGTGGCTGACGATCGCGGCGATCGTGCGGCCCTTGCCTCCCGGCGGCTTCGCGTCCCAAGCCGGCGCCGGAAGCGCTTCGAGCAGGAACTGGTTGATGCGCTCATGGGTGCGCCAGCAGTGCAGCACGCCATTCGCCAGATCGACCGGCGGTTTCGGTTTGCGCGGAGCCATCGGAGGAGCCTCAGCGCGCCGGCAACGCCGGTATCGTATTCTTCAGCAGCAACTCGCGCACCGCGGACGCCGCCCTCGCGCCGGTGATCCCGAGTTGCTCGAGATTGACGTTGCCCGGCGCGGACGCGCCGAAGCGATCGATCCCGATCGCGACGCCGTGGTCGCCGATCCAGCGTTGCCAGCCGAACGTGGCACCCGCCTCGATCGACACGCGCGCGCGCACGGCGGGCGGCAGCACCGAATCACGGTACGCCTGCGGCTGCGCCGCGAAGGCTTCCCAGCACGGCAGCGAGACGACGCGCGCTCCGATGCCCTCGGCGGCGAGTTCGCGCTGCGCCGCGAGCGCGAGCGCGACTTCCGATCCACTGGCGATCAGCAGCGCGCGCGGCGCGCCGCCCGCGGCCTCGGAGATCACGTAGCCGCCGCGCAGCAGGCCGCCCGCCGGTCGCGGCTCGACCACCGGCAGCTTCTGTCGCGACAGCACCAGCACGGTCGGTCCCTGGGTGCGCTCGAGCGCATGGCGCCAGGCTTCGGCTGTTTCGTTGCCGTCGCACGGCCGCACGACGTGCAGGTTCGGGATCACGCGCAACGCGGCCAGGTGCTCGACCGGCTGGTGCGTCGGCCCGTCCTCGCCCAGCGCGACCGAGTCGTGCGTGAACACGAACACGACCGGCAGATGATTCATCGCAGCCAGGCGGACCGCCGGTCGCATGTAGTCGGAGAACACGAAGAACGTCGCCGTGTAGGTCCGCGCGCCGCCGTGGTAGGCGATGCCGTTGGCGATCGCGCCCATCGCGTGCTCGCGCACGCCGTAACGGATGTTGCGGCCGCCCCAGTCGCGTGCGCCGAAGTTCGCGGAGCCTTCGATCGAGGTTTTCGTCGACTCCGACAAGTCCGCGTCGCCGCCGATCAGCCACGGCACGCGCGGAGCGATCGCGTTGATCGCCTTGCCGCCGGCATCGCGCGTGGCCGGATCGCTGCCCTTGGCGAAGCTCGGCAGCCCGGCCTCCCAGCCCTTCGGCAATTCGCCTGCCTGGGCACAGCGCCATTCGGCGGCCAGTTCCGGAAAAGCCTTCGCCCACGCGTCGAAACGTGCCTGCCAGTCGCGCCGCGCCTTCCCGCCGCGATCCAGCGCCGAGCGCAACCGTGCGCGCGCCTCCTCCGGCACGTGGAATTGCTTGTCGGGATCCCAACCCAGCGCCTTCTTCGTTTCCTTGACGCCGTCGGCGCCCAGCGGCGCGCCGTGCACCTTGCAGGTTCCCTGCTTGGGCGCGCCGTAGCCGATCGTCGTGCGCACGATGATCAGCGACGGCTTGCTCGTTTCCGCCTTCGCGGCGGCGAGAGCACGTTCCAGTGCCGCCAGGTCGGCATTGCCGTCCTCGACGCGCAACACCTGCCAACCGTAGCTCGTGTAGCGCGACGCCACGTCCTCGCCGAACGACATCGCAGCCGGCCCGTCGAGCGTCACGTCGTTGCTGTCGTAGAGCATCACGAGCTTGCCCAGGCCCATGTGTCCCGCCAGCGATGCCGCTTCCGCCGAGATGCCCTCCATCAGGTCGCCATCACCGACCAGCGCATAGCTCATGTGGTCGACGATCGTGTGGCCGGGGCGGTTGTAGCGCGCGGCGAGCCAACGCTCGGCCAGCGCCATGCCCACGACGTTCGCCGTGCCCTGACCGAGCGGACCGGTCGTCGCCTCGACGCCGCTCGTCCAGCCGTACTCAGGATGCCCGGGCGTGCGCGAGCCCCACTGGCGGAAGGACTTCAAGTCGTCCATCGAGAGTGCGTAGCCGGTCAGGTGCAGCAGCGAGTAGAGGAGCATGCTCCCGTGGCCGGCCGACAACACGAAGCGATCTCGGTCGGGCCAGCGCGGCTCGGACGGATCGTGCTTGAGGTGCTGTTGCCACAACACGTAGGCCATCGGCGCCGCGCCCAGCGGCAGGCCGGGGTGACCGCTGTTTGCCTTCTGCACGCCGTCGATCGACAGCGTGCGGATCGTGTTGATGCACAAGAGGTCCAGTTCGCGCGAATCCATGGCGGGTTCCTCGTTCCAGCGGAAGGGGCGATGCGGCAGGCGACGCGAGCCGGAGCATACGAAGCCCGGCGCCCCAAGGCACGCCGGCGCTCGCGCCGCGGCGCCGGATTCGATCCAATCTACTGAATGGCGACGGGCAGGCTCGACAGCTACGCGCCCAGGCTCCACGCGGTCGCGTTGCGCATCACCGGAAACCAGGCCGATGCGGAGGACGTCGTGCAGGAGACCTGGCTGCGCGCGCACCGCAAACGCGCCCAGTTCCGCGGCGAGGCCGAGTACGGCACCTGGCTGTATCGCATCGCGATCCGCGTCGCCTCGCGACTCCTGCGCAAGCAGACCTCCCGCAGGGCACGCCTGAAGAGCTTCTCGGAACTGCTGCCCTTCGCCGACGCAACCTTGCCGGACGTGCCGTCCGCCGCGCCCGGTCCGCGACGCGAGGCCGAACGGGCCGAGGAGAGCGAGCGCGTGCTCGCCGCCATCGCCAAGCTGCCGCCGGCATACCGGATCCCGCTCGTGTTGAAGGACATCGCCGAGCTCGACAGCGCGCAGGGGGCGAGCGTGATGGGCATGAAGGAGGCGTCGTTCAAGACGCGCGTGCACCGCGCGCGCCTGATGCTGCGTGCCGGGTTGCTCGAAGGGCGTCCGGAGGTCGCGCTGCCGCCGCCGGCCTACGACCGTCAGATGTGCATGGACCTGTTGGCTTCGAAGATGGACTCGCTCGACCGCGGCGTGCCGTTTCCGGTGCAGGATGAGCTCGTCTGCGCGCGCTGCCGAAACGTGTTCGATTCGCTCGACTACACGAAGCAGATGTGCGTGCGCGTGTCGAAGGGGGAGTTCCCGCCCGCGCTGCGCGCGTGGATCCGATCGCAGCGCGGAGCTTCCGGCGGACCAACGCCGCGCGCGCGCGGGCGGTCCGCGCCGCGCCCTCGCCGCGCGTGCTGAGGAGATCCCGCCGTCACGAGCG
>VGZE01000190.1 GCA_016872755.1 Planctomycetota bacterium | reverse complement strand
GACGTCGCGCTCGCCGCCGCGCGCGCCGCGGGCGCGATTCACCTGCGCTACCTCGGCGAGATCGCGCGCGAGGGGATCGCGCGCAAGTCCAGCGCGCGCGATCTCGTCACGCGCGCCGACGTCGAGGCCGAGCGCGCGATCGTCGCCGCGCTGCGCGCGGCCTTCCCGGATCATGCGATCGAGGCCGAGGAGGAGGTGCGCGACGCCGCCGACGGACGGCCGCGCTGGTTCGTCGATCCGCTCGACGGGACGACGAACTTCGTGCACGAGCTGCCTGCGTTCTGCGCGTCGATCGGGTTGTTCGCCGACGGTGTGCCGCAGGTGGCAGTCGTGCACGCGCCGCGCATGTCGGAGACGTTCCACGCGACGCGCGGCGGCGGGGCCTGGCTCGAAACCGCGCACTTTGGCGCCGGCAAGCCGCGCCGGTTGCGTGTGAGCGAGTCGCAGGCGCTGATCGAATCGGTGGTTGCGACAGGTTTTCCGTACAAGCGCAACGAACTGCGCGCGCAGGGGATCGAGGACAACCTCGGCAACTTTGCGCGCGTGTTCTACGACGTGCGCGGGCTTCGGCGGATGGGCTCGGCCGCGATCGATCTTGCCTACGTCGCGGCGGGGCGCTTCGACGCGTATTGGGAGCTGCACCTGTCGCCGCACGACGTCGCCGCGGGCGCGCTGCTCGTGCTGGAGGCGGGCGGCGAGGTCACGGATTTCCTAGGGGGCAGCGAGTGGCTGCGCGGCGGATCGATCATCGCCGGCCCGCGCGCGCTGTGCGAGGCGCTGCGCGGCCGGCTCAAGCGCTAGTCGAGGCTGCTAGAGCTGCCCCAGCCAGCGCCGCTTCTGCTCTTCGAAGTCCGCGTCGCTGATCAGGCCCTCGTCGCGCAGCGCCTTCAGTTCGCCCAGCCGCGTGCGCAGGTCGCCGGCGCTGATGCGCTCGCTCGTGGCCGCGCTCGCGCTCGCCATCGGCGCGCCGACCGCGCGCGCCATCTCGCGCCCCAGGCCCAGGCCGAGCGCGAGCCCCAGCCCGTCGCCCAGGCCGCTGCCGCCGCCGCCGCTGCCTGAGTTCTTGGCCGCGTCGCGCACCGCGTCGGAGATCGCGATCGCACGGTACTTCTCCGCGTCTTGCACCGCGACGCCGGTGGCGCGGTTGACCATCTGCTGCACGTCGTCGGGCAGGCTGATCGCCTCGACCAGCAGGTCGACCAGCTCGACCCCGTACTGCTCGAAGTCCGCGCGCACCGTGCGGCGCACTTCGAGGCCGACCTCGTTGTACTTGGCGGCGAGGTCGAGCACCGAGCGCAGGCTCTTGCCGATGGCTTCGTTGAGCCGCGACACGATCACGGTGCGGAAGAACTGCTCGAGCGCGTGCGTCGTCTCGATGCCCTTGGTGCCGACGATCGTCTGCAGGAAGAGCGCGGGCTGCGTGATGCGGATCGAGTAGGCGCCGTGTGCGCGCAGCGCGACCATGCGGAACTCGGCGTCGCGGAACAGCACCGGGGTGGTGGTGCCCCAACCGAGGTTGGTGAAGGTCTTGGTCGCGAGGAAGTAGACGTAGCAGCGGAACGGCGATTGGCCGCCGAAGGGCAGGCCGATCAGGCGGCCGACCAGCGGCAGGTTGAGCGTGGTCAGCGTGTGCCGGCCCGCACCGAACTGGTCGAGCGCCTTGCCGTCGCGGTAGAAGACCGCGAGCTGGCTCTCCTGCACGACGAGCTGGCTGCCCAGGCGGAACTCGCCGGAGCCGGCCTGCGGCTGCTTGACGACGATGATCTCTCCGGAGGGGTCGAAGAACTCGATGAGGTCCAGGATCGGCATGGCTTGGGCTTGGACGGTGGGGGAACTAGGCGACCAGCGCGGGCGCGAGCGCGCGCCGCAGCTCGGACGATTGCCGCGCGATCGCCGCGCGGTGGGAACCCTGCTCGGCCGGGTCCTGCGGCCACGGTTGCTCGGCCAGGCGGCCGAGCTCGGCCAGCGCCGGTTGCGCGGGCCCGATCAGATCGCGCGCCAGCTCCAGCGGCGTGTGCGCGAGGGCCGCGCGCGCCGCTTCGAGGTCGCGCGCCACGCGGTCGGCCTCGGGCAGGTCGCCGCGCTCGGAGCGCTCGCGCAGTTGGCTCGACAGGCGCTGCAGCGCGCGCCCGGACTCGACCGCCGAACGGCGCAGCGACTCCAGGTCGGCATCACGGGCTCCGATGTGGGCGGCGAAGCCGAACAGGAGCCCCGTCGGCAGCGCGAACAGCGTGAACTCCGCGAACAGCACGGCCAGCAGTTCGGAGGTCGGCTCCAGGCCCGAGATCTGCAGCGGTGCGAAGACCGCGATCGTCAGCAGTCCCACCAGCGCGTAGGCGGTCCAGGCGATGGACGCGATCATCCGCGCCGGCGCCGGCAGCACGCGAGCGAGGCTCGACGAGAGCCAGCCGGCGGCGAAGAGCAGCAGATAGCCGGTCTGCACCAGCAGTACGAAGAACAGTCCGATGACGGCGACGGAGCCGGGGTTGGCGGGACTGAAGACGAACCACAGCACGAGCGTCGCGGCGACCACGAGCGCGTAGAGCGCGAAGGCGGTCAGCGGGACGACGGCGCGATGGGAGCGGTTTTCGATCATCGGAGGAGCGTCGGGAACGGTTGCGATCTACAGCGGGTCGCGCGCGCCGCAGGTCGGGCAGACCCAGACCTTGCGGTAGTAGAGATAGAGCGGGTAGAGCAGCCCGATCGGGAACAGGACGAACGACAGGAAGACGGCCGCGATCTTCTCGAGGCAGCTCGACGAGAGCTCGCCGCGCGTGATCGGCGCGTGCTCGACCGCGGTGGCCGCCTTGCAGCGCCGGCAGTGGCGCAGTCCCGTCGCTTGCGGCAGCACGCCTTGCACGGTTCCGGCGGCGGTCGCGAGCATCGAGCGTCCCGCCGTGGCCAGCCCGGCCGCGCTCAGGCCGGTGCCGGCGAGCACCGCGCCGCCCACGGCGCCGGGGAGCGGCGGGGGCACGCGGGCGCCGCCGCACTTGTGGCAGCGCGGTGCGGAGGGAGCGTACGCGGCGCCACAGCACGGACAGTGACTCATCTGGGTGGTTACGCTCGCGTTGCGTTCGCATTTCCCAACGCCAGCCCGGGCGAGGCCCTCCCGGCCCGCGGAGGCCGCCGGTACAATGGCAGGGCTAGGAACTCCGTCGCCTGTGCGCGGAAGGCGCGACGGACCCGGGATTGCTCCGCGCAAGTTTCTGTCCGCCCCGGATTTAGGACTACGCGATCTCGTCATGCCCGGCCCGGTCATCGCCGTTCGTGGAGCGCGCCAGAACAACCTGGCGGGCTTCGACGTCGAGATCCCGCGCGAGCAGTTGGTCGTGATCACCGGCGTGTCGGGCAGCGGCAAGAGCTCGCTGGCCTTCGACACGCTGTTTCGCGAGGGGCAGCGGCGCTTCCTCGAGACGCTGTCGGCCTACGCGCGGCAGTTCCTCGGCAAGCTCGAGAAGCCGGCGGTCGATCACGTCGAGGGCCTGGCTCCATCGATCGCGGTCGACCAGCACAGCGTGCAGCGCGGTCCGCGCTCGACGGTCGGCACGTTGACCGAGATCCTCGACTACCTGCGCGTGCTGTACGCGCGGGCCGGTGTCGCGCATTGCCCCGCGCACGGCCTGCCGCTGGGCGGCCAGACGCCGGAGAGCGTCGTGCAGCAGATCCTGACCGCCTTTCCAGGCGAGCAGGTGCTGGTGCTCGCGCCGCTGGTGCGCGATCGCAAGGGCGAGTTCCGCGCGCTGTTCGACGGGCTGCGCAAGAAGGGCTTCGTGCGCGCGCGCGTCGACGGCGCGCTGGTGCGCCTGGAAGAGGCGCCGGAGCTGGAGCGCTACAAGCGCCACTCGATCGAACTGGTCGTCGATCGGCTGCAGGTCGGCGAGGCGACGCTGGGGCGGCTGCGCGAGGCGGTCAGCGCCGCGCTGTCGGAATCGGGCGGCGACGTGGCGGCCGCGGCCGGCGCGCGCGAGCAGGTCTGGTCGACGCTGCGCTCGTGCCCGCGCTGCGGAGCCGAGGCCCCTGAGCTGGAGCCGCGCCTGTTCTCGTCGAACTCGCCGCACGGGGCCTGTCCGGACTGCGAGGGCCTGGGGGAGGTGCGCGCGCCGAGCCTGCACAAGCTGGTGCGCGATCCGGCGCTGTCGATCCGCGCGGGCGCGCTGGCCGTGACGCGCGTGCGCGCCGGCTCCAAGCAGGGCGGAGCGCTGACCTTCCCGCGCGTCGATTTCAAGTTCCTCGCGCGCGTCGCGAAGGCGCACGGTTTCGATCTCGACACGCCCTGGAACAAGCTCGGCAAGGAGGCGCGGCGCGTGCTGCTCCACGGCAGCGGCGACGAGCGCTTTGCGGACAGCTTCGAGTGGAACGGCGCGAAGTACCAGGGCGCGGTGCAGTGGCAGCGGCGCTTCGAGGGCGTGCTGCCGGCGCTCGAGAAGGCCTGGAAGTCGCCGTCGCGGCGCGCGCTCGTCGAGCGCTATCTCGACTACCAGCCCTGCCGCGCCTGCGCCGGGTCGCGGCTCAATGAACACGCGCGCCACGTGCGGCTGGGGGATCTGGGCATCGCCGAGCTGCTGGCCCTGCCGGCCAGCGCGATCCCGGAGCGATTGGCGCGCTTGACGCTGACGCCGCGTGCGCAGGCGATCGCGCGCGAGCTGCTGGCCGAGGTGCTGCGGCGCGTCGCGTTCCTCGAGCAGGTCGGGCTCGGCCACCTGACGCTCGCGCGCTCGGCGCAGACGCTGTCGGGGGGCGAGGCGCAGCGCATCCGGCTTGCGGCGCAGCTCGGCTCGGGCCTGCAGGGCATCCTGTACGTGCTCGACGAGCCCTCGATCGGACTGCACGCGGCCGATCACCACCGGCTGCTCGAGGCGCTGCATGCGCTGCGCGACGCCGGCAACAGCGTGATCGTGGTCGAGCACGACGAGGCGACGCTGCGCGCGGCGGACTGGATCGTCGACATCGGCCCGGGAGCGGGACGTCACGGCGGCCAGCTGGTCGGCTCGGGGCCCGTGGAACGGATCGCGCGCCTGGACTCGCCGACCGGGCGCTTCCTGCGCGGCGAGATCGCGTTTCCGGCGCCGGGCGTGCGGCGCGGCGGCAACGGCAAGTGGCTCGTGCTGCGCGGCGCCGCGGGGCACAACCTGCGCGGGCTCGACGCGCGCTTCCCGCTGGGCGCGTTCAGCGTCGTGTGCGGCGTGTCCGGCTCGGGCAAGTCGACGCTGATCGACGGCACGCTGCGCCGCGCGCTCGAGCGGCACTTCGGATTGGAGGGCGGGGATCCGCTGCCGCACGAGCGGCTCGAGGGCGTCGAGCACGTCGACGAACTGGTCGTGATCGATGCCTCGCCGATCGGACGCACGCCGCGCTCGAACCCGGCCACCTACGCCGACGCGTTCGGGCCGATCCGCGAGCTGTTCGCGCGGCTGCCCGAAGCGCGCATGCGCGGCTGGGAGGCGGGCCGCTTCTCGTTCAACGTCGCCGGCGGCCGCTGCGAGGCCTGCGAGGGCGCCGGCGCGCAGTACGTCGAGCTGCAGTTCCTCGCGCCGGTCACGGTGCCGTGCGCCGAGTGCGGCGGGCATCGCTTCCACCAGGAGACGCTCGGCGCGCGCTGGTCCGGCAAGAGCATCGCCGACGTGCTCGCGCTGACCGTGGACGAAGGCCTGCAGTTCTTCCGCGACCATCCGAAGATCGCGCGACCGCTGCAGGCGCTGTCGGACGTCGGACTGGGTTACCTGACGCTGGGGCAACCGTCGACGACGCTGTCGGGCGGCGAGGCCCAGCGCGTCAAGCTGGCCAAGTACCTGCAGAAGAGCCCGCGCGGCCACGCGCTGTTCCTGCTCGACGAGCCGACCACCGGCCTGCACGCGGCCGATGTCGCGCGGCTGGTTGCGGCGCTGCAACGCCTCGTCGATGCCGGGCACACGGTGATCGTGATCGAGCACAATCTCGAACTGCTCGAGTGCGCGGACCACGTGCTCGAGCTCGGGCCCGGCGCGGGTGAGGCGGGCGGCCGGCTGATCCACTCCGGCACTCCCGACGCGCTCGCGCGCCAGAGCTCGTCGCCGACCGGTCGCGCGCTGGCCGAGCTGCGCGCCACGGGTCGCGCGCAGGCAGCCG
>VGZE01000189.1 GCA_016872755.1 Planctomycetota bacterium | reverse complement strand
GCCTTTCCGATCGTGATGGCGGCGCGCGAGGAACTCCAGCGCCGGTTGCTGGAGAAGGAACACCTGCTGCGCGCGGGCGACTCCGTCTTTCACGTGCTGCAATACAGCTTCGAGCGCCTCGGCGAAGGCGACCCGCTGCCGGGCGTGATGCTGCGCGCCATGGAACGCATGGACTTCCGGCGCATCACCTGTCTGGAGTTCGACGCGCGCGCAGGCCGCATTGACGTGCGCTCTTCATACGCGGTCGCGGGCGAGGCGCGCACGCAGGAAGGTCGCTGGGCGCCGTGCTCCGCCGAACGCGCGAGCTTCGAGCGCGCCGCGCGCATCGACCGCGAGTCGCACGAGCCGCTACACCAGCTCGCGCTCGACTTGTGCGACGTCCACTCGGCCGTGCTGGCCCCGCTGCGCGAGCTCGATCCGCAGCGCCGCCTGATCCTCGTCGCCGACCGCGGCCGCTCCGGTCGCGCGCCCGTGCCCGGAGAAGAGGACGCTCTGGGGACCATCGCCGATCAAGCGGGCCTGCTGGTGAAGTTCCACCGCATGGAACGCGAGAACGCGGCGCTCGCCACCCAAGATCCACTCACCGGCGCCGCCACGCGTCGGCGACTGATGGAGCGTCTGGAGTTCCTCGCGAGCCAGAGTCAGCGCACCGGCCTGCCGTTCTCGCTGCTGATCATGGACCTCGATCACTTCAAGCGTTTCAACGACACGATGGGGCACCAGACCGGCGACGAGCTGCTGCAGGACCTCGTGCGCATCCTGCAAGCCAACGTCCGCAAGGGCGATCTCGTCGCGCGCTACGGCGGCGAGGAATTCGTCGTCCTGCTGCCCAACGCCACCATCGAGCGCTCGCTCGAGCTCGGCGAGGCGCTGCGCGCGCTGGTGCACGACCACGGCGCGAGTCGGCTCGAGCGCTACCGCGGCCTGCACGTGTCGATCTCGATGGGTGCGGCCCAGTGGCGCAACGACGAGAGCGTGGCGACGCTGATCGGTCGGGCGGACGCGGCGCTCTACGAGGCCAAGCACGCCGGACGCAATCGGGTCTGGCGCGCGGCCTGAGCGAGTCCCGCGCGGCGAGAGTCTCGCGGCGAACCCCGCGCGCGGCTAACCCGAGTGGTCGCAGCCCGCTGCGGATCGATCCGGCTCGGCCTGCGACGAGAGCGCGCGCTTGGCCTGTTCCGCGCGTTGCACGCGGCGCGCCGTGGCCTGCAGCTCGCGCTCGACGGCCGAGCACAGCAGGGCGAAGCGCTGGCGCAGCGTCTCCCGCGAGTGCGCGTCCCCGGCGGAGGTCGACGCGCTCCAGCGCTCGAACGCGAGCGCCGCACGGCTGGCCGCGGCATCGATGGCCTCGTGACGCGCGCGCGGATCCGCCACGCGTTCGAGCGCGAGCGCGAGCGCCTGTTCGAGCTCGACTTGCGGATCCATGTGCGGCACGCTCACGCTCCGGGACGCGACGCCTCGACGCTCTGCCACGCTTCCTGCAAGCGTGCGAGGACCTTGCGCGCCTCGGCGACGGGGAGCGCCGACTCGGTGCGCTGCGCCTCGCGCAGGCGATCCTCGACGAACAAGTACAGCTGCTCGAGGTTGTCGGCCACGCCGGGCGCGGCTTCCTTCTGCAGCGCACAGCGCAGCTCGGCCACGATCGCGTCGCTGCGCGCGAGCAAGCCAGCCCAGCGCGACCCGGGGCCACCGGGTGTCTCGCTGGCGGAGAGATCGAGGAAGCGCACGGCGCCCGCATACAAGAGGCGCACGATCTTGATCGGCGGGGCGTTCTCGAAGGCGGCTTCGCGGTACGCGCCGGCGGCAGAGCGGGGATCCATGGTGCGGGAACTCGTGGAGATCAGCGGTTGAGGTAGGCGGACTGGCTCTGGAGCTGGGCCATCAGGCTCTCGAGCGAGGCGAAGCGGCGCGTGAGCTGCTCCTGCAGGCGATCGATGCGCAGCTCGCGCTGCTCGATGCGCTCGTTGATGCCCTTGATGTTCGCGTTGAGCGTCTCGACGCGCGCATCGAACACGCCCTTGTAGAAGTTGCCCGACTGGTCGCCATAGCTCTTGACGACCTTGTCGAGCTCGCGCGCGAGATCGTCACCGAGGCCGGTGTCCGGTGTCATGTCGAAGTAGTAGCGCGGCGTACCGATGGTGGCGCCCATGTTGTCGAAGCCGTCGGTGTCCGCGAACAGGTCGGCGAACTTGGCGAGGTCCGCGTCCATCTTCGCGTCCATGACCTTGTCGTTGATCTTGAGCGAGCCGTCCGACTGGGACTCGACGCCGACCAGACGCAGGGTGCCGTAGCCGGAGGTGTCCGCAGCGGCCTGAGCCGCCGATTGCCCGAAGAGCACGCCCGAGAGCGTGCGCTGGATCGTCTTGAGCGCCGTCTCGCCAAACAGCGCTCCCCCAGGGCCCTTCTCGAGGTCGTACTTGTTCTGGTCGCGCACGAACTTGGCGACTTCGTTGTAGGCGTCGACAAACTCCTTCACCTTGCCCTTCACCGCGGCCTTGTCGGCCTCCACGGTGAACTGCACGGTCTTCGCAGGATCCGCGTCGAGCAGCGAGATCGAGACGCCCGTGATCACATCGTCGAAGTCGTTGTCGGTGCGCTCGACGGTCAAGCCGTCGATCACGGCGATCGCGTTGCTCCCGACACTGATGTTGTTGGAGCTCTGCGCCACGCCCTGCGCGTTGGGCGGCGCCGCGTTGATCGAGAGGTTGGTGACTGTCGTGGCGAGCGAGCCGATGCGATAGTCCTTGCCCGTCTGCTTGGCCGTGAGCACGAGCTGCCAGCTCGGAGCCGCGCTCGTGCCCGCGTTGACGACCGTGGCCGCGACCTTGTCTGTCGCGACCGTGTTGATCTTCGACGCGATGTCGTTGAGGGACGATGTCGCCGCATCCATCGTCGCGGTGTAGGTCTGGCCGTCGTAGGTGAACGAGACCGTCTGCCCGTCGACCGTGCCGAGGTCCGTTTCGGGATCGCTCACCCCGTTGAAGGCCCAGCGGTCCGTCGTCGCGACTTGCTGCACGACGAGGGAGTGCGAGGCCGCCACGGCAGAGCCGCTCGCCGAGATCGTGGCCAGACCCTCTTCGCTCTGGCTCACCTTGAAGGCGAGGAACCCCGCGAGCGAGCCGAGCGCGTTGGCCTTGGTGCGCAGCGCATCGACCTTGCCACGGAAGGTGTTGAGCAGGTTGATCTTGTCCTGCTGGCCCTTCTTCTTCGACTCCATCTGCTGGATGGGTACGCGCTCGACGGCGAGCAGTGCGTCGATGATCGCGCGCGTGTCGAGGCCGCTTCCGAGGCCGCCAATGCTGATCGGGGGTGTCATGCGCTTGCTCCGTCGGCCCCGGATGGGGCACGCTCGGTTATCGGCGCGAGCGCGAAAGCGCGTTAACGCGTTCCACGCAGGCCTTTCAGGTCGGAAAGATTTTCGGCCCCGATCGATGCAACCGGCGCGACCCCCCGTGCCGGGGAGCCGCGCCGCCCTCTTCGTCCACAGGACGATTCCGTTGCTAGGCCTAGACCAGCAGGCGCAGCGCGAGCTGCGGCTGGACATTGGCTTGCGACAGTACGCTGATGGCAGCTTGCTGCAAGATCGAGTTGCGCGTCAGGTCGCTCGTCTCCGTGGCGACATCGACGTCGCGGATGCGGCTCTCGGCGGCCGAGAGGTTCTCGCGCGTGTTCAGGATCGACGAGATCGCGCTCGTCATGCGGTTCATCTGCGCGCCCAGCGTGCCGCGGGCGGCGGTCACCGAGTCGACGGCGGTATCGATGGCCGAAAGCGCCGTCGACGCGTTCGCGGAGCTCGTCACCGACAGCGAGCCCAGCGAGAGGCCCGTGGCCGTCGTGTCGGAGAGCGAGAGCCCGATCGTCTGGCCCGAGTCGATGCCGACCTGGATGTTGAGGCTCGTGGTCGAGCCGTCGAGCAGGTTGACGCCGTTGAATGTCGTCTGTGCGGCGACGCGGTCGATCTCCGTGACCAGCGCCTGGAACTCGGTGTCGAGCGTGGCGCGATCGGCGGTGGTCAGTGTGCCGTTGGAAGCCTGCACCGCAAGCTCGCGCATGCGCGTCAGGTTGTTGCTGACCTCCTGCAGAGCGCCTTCGGCGGTCTGCGCCAGCGAGACGCCGTCCTGCGCGTTGCGGCTCGCGACGGTGAGGCTGCGGATCTGACCGCGCATGCGCTCGGAGATGCCGAGGCCGGCGGCGTCGTCGGCAGCGGTGGCGATGCGAAGACCCGACGAGAGACGGGCGAAGTTGCCCTGTAGGCGGCTGCTGACGGCGCCGAGGTTGCGCTGGCTGGTGAGCGCGGCGACATTGGTGTTGACTCGAAGACCCATGTGACTGGTTTCCTTTGGGGGTTGGCGGTCCGTGGTGATGAGGAGACATCGCACCGCTCCGACCGGAGACAGCCCTTCCCTTAGGAACCGCGAGCTCTCGCTGGCACGGGGAAACCTCGCGGGATGGGCAGCGCTCCGGAGGCCCGATGGCGTCCGGGACCCCGCCGCAGCTTCGACCCCCTCCCCACCCATGGGGGCGAAGCGCGAAACCGTGGCGTGGTGCCGCTCGTCATCCCGCGCGCCCGCACTCTCGTGCGCACTGCGGCATGCCTCGCGGCAGGCGTTCCTTCGGAAGCGTCGTTTCGCGCTCGACAGGAAATCCCATTTCCAGGGGCAGGCCCGCTCGCGGGGCGCGAAAAAATGGCGCGGGCACCGCGCCGCGCGAGCGCGGTGCGGTGCCCTTCGAGCCGTCCTTCCTGGCCCCCTCAGCTACGAATAGCCAGGGTTTCGGGCTGGGACCGGTTCCCGCCGGGGGGGAGCGCGAGAAGCGCGGGAACCCTTCCTTGTCTCGTCCTGCTCGGGATCAACGGAGCAGCGACAGCGCGAGCTGCGGCTGCACGTTGGCCTGCGACAGGACGCTCACGGCGGCCTGCTGCAGGATCGAGTTGCGAGTCAGGTCGGCGGTCTCGATCGCAACGTCCACATCACGGATGCGGCTCTCGGCGGCCGAGAGGTTCTCGCGCGTGTTGAGGATCGAGGAGATCGCGCTCGTCAGACGGTTCTGCGACGCGCCGAGCGTGCCGCGGGCCGTCGTGACGCTGTCGATCGCCGAGTCGATCGTCGCAAGGGCGCTCGCGGCGTTGGCGGCCGTCGTGACGTCCGCGGCGCCGATCGACAGACCCGTCGAGGTCGTGTCCGCGAGGCTCAGGCCGATCGTCTCGCCCGAGTCCGTGCCGACCTGGATGCTGAGCGAGGTCGTCGAGCCGTCGAGCAGGTTCACGCCGTTGAACGTGGTCTGGCTCGAGACGCGATCGATCTCGGTGACGAGCGCCTGGAACTCGGTATCGAGCGTGGCGCGGTCGGCCGTGGTCAGAGTGCCGTTGGAAGCCTGAACAGCCAGCTCGCGCATGCGGGTCAGGTTGTTGCTGACTTCCTGTAGCGCGCCTTCCGCGGTCTGCACGAGCGAAACGCCGTCTTGCGCGTTGCGGCTCGCGACCGTGAAGGAGCGCACCTGAGCGCGCATGCGCTCGCTGATGCCGAGGCCCGCGGCGTCGTCAGCGGCAGTCGCGATGCGCATGCCGGACGACAGGCGGGCGAAGTTGCCCTGGAGCCGACCAGTGACGGCCCCGAGGTTGCGCTGGCTGGTGAGCGCAGCGACATTGGTATTGACACGAAGTCCCATGATATTTCGATTCCTGTTGGAAAGAGGGTTGTGACGCAGTGGCAGTCAAAAGCCCGAGCGACTGGCTCCTCGATTTCACTTCCGCTGCGTCGCCCCCGCCGCCTGCGAACGCTCGCCTGCGGTCAGAGGCCGGAAGTGACCGGCGCCCGGGTGTTCTCGTTGGAACGCGCTGCCGGCCGAGACCCTCATCTGGGGTTCGCGCAGGCGGCGCGCGGTGCTCGTCGTGCGGCTTGCGCCGCGCGGAATCAGCCTTGCAGCAGCGAGAGCGCGAGCTGCGGCTGCGTGTTGGCCTGCGCGAGGACGCTCACGGCGGCCTGCTGCAGGATCGAGTTGCGCGTCAGGTCCGCGGTCTCGATCGCCACATCGACATCGCGGATGCGGCTCTCGGCGGCCGAGAGGTTCTCGCGCGTGTTGAGGATCGAGGAGATCGCGCTCGTCAGGCGGTTCTGCGCGGCGCCGAGAGCGCCGCGAGTCGTCGTGACGTTGTCGATCGCCG
>VGZE01000188.1 GCA_016872755.1 Planctomycetota bacterium | reverse complement strand
ACAGCGACGCGTGCCCGCCGGATCGCGACCCCGGTCCGCTTGCCGCCGCTCTCGAAACCGCAGCGCGCACCCGGCCACGGGTGCATCGCTCGCACGAAGCGCGCCAGGTACGCCGCGTCGCGCCCCCACTCGATGCGGCCCGCGTCCTTGTCGAGCTTGCGGCACAGGGTCACCGCGGTTGGATCCTGAGCGATGAACGTCGCCGCGCCCTGTTCGATGCGCTGCAGCGCCTCCACGGCCGCGTCGCCGCCCAAGAGCGCCAGCCGGGCCGCGAGCTCGCCCGCGCTTTCGTCGACTCCGATTGCCGTATCGCGCGCGAGCAGCACAGCGCCGGCATCGAGCGCGCGCACCATGCGCTGGATCGTCACGCCGGTGCGCGCATCGCCGTGCAGGATCGCCTGCTGGATCGGCGAGGCGCCGCGCCAGCGCGGCAACAGCGAAGCGTGCACGTTGAACGCGCCGCGCGGCGCGAGCGCGAGCAGCTCCTCGCGCAGGATCTCGCCGTAGGCCGCGACGAGCAGCGCCTCGGGCGCGTGCGCGCGCAAGGCCGCCACGAAGGAGGGATCGCGCGCCGATTCCGGCTGCAACAGCGGCACACCCGCGTCGAGCGCCAGTCGCGCGACATCCCCGGGCACGATCTCGCGACCGCGGCCGCGCGGTCGGTCGGGCTGCGTGACGACGACGGCCGGCCGGTGCGGGCTGTCGAGCAGCCGCGCGAGGATCGGCGTCGCGAACGGCGGCGAGCCCAGGAACGCGATGCGCACTGCGCGGCCTCCAGGCTGAGCGCCGGCGCCGGCTACAGCAGCGGCTCGATGGCGGACTTCAGCGTGCTGTACTGCATCGCGCCGACCATCTGCGTGGCGACCTCGCCCTTCTTGATCAGCAGGAAGGTCGGGATCGAGGTCACGCCGTAGCGGGCCGGCACCTCGAGGTTGTCCTGCGTGTTCAGCTTCACGACCTTCAGGCGACCGGCGAACTCACCGGCGAGCTTGTCGACGTACGGCGACATCGCGCGGCAGGGCGCGCACCACTCGGCCCAAAAATCCACGAGGACGGGGACATCGCTCTTGAGCACGACGCTGTCCCATTGGCTGTCGGTGACTTCGGCGGCGGCGGACATGGTGGGTGGGTTCTCGGGCGGGGGGGCGGTGAGTGACCGCGGATCAGGTGAATGACCGTGAATGACGGGGCGACCGTCTCATAGCCTAGCGACGCGTTGCCTCCCAGCCCACCGCGGAGCACCCGCCGCGGCAAGGCTCTCAGGGCGGGCCGGGGCGGAGTGCATGAGCAACGCCCGCGTCCGGGGACACGGGGGACCTCGCCGAACTGGTCGAGGAAGCGGGGCTCTCTGCTGCCTTGCCATGCTTGCTTCTCCCGCTCGTGATCTCGGATCGCCAACGGCTCGACGACTCCTGTTGCGAATTACCCTGGACGCTACCCGGGCTTGGGGCGCTTCGCCCGGCCGGCTCGTGCCCTGCCTACTCACACGAACCCCGGGAGCGTCAGATCCTACTGTGCCGGACAGGACGCTCTGGCCAGAGCACGGCATGTTGGCGTTTCAGCCGTCATGGCTCGCTAGCGCTGGTCGGATATGTCGAGCACGACGCGGAAACCCGTGTACTTTGGGCTCTCTTGCAGTAGCCAGCGCCGAGAAGAGACGTCGCAATAGCCTCCAGGCAGTGCAACAGAACCGCCCTTGATGATCTGCAGTCCAAGAGAACTGCTGCCTCCTCTGCAGAACCCTGGACACCATGGATCGAATCGGGAGATCTCGGTTGCAGGCCCGGAAATGCCCTTGCTGCAATCGCATGCCATATCGAAAGTATATTCGTCTACGTTTCCGAGCATGTCGAACAAGTCGTTCTTGTTGGCTCGCTTCTTTCCGACTTGATTGACCTGAGGGTGTTGCGCGTTCAAGAGCGGAATCGAACGCTCCAGGTCGATTTCTCCGTCGACGACCACCCACGCCGGAGAGTACCAAGCCACGTCATCCAATTCGGAGCTGTTCGGTGCTTCTGCACACGCCAGCTCCCATTCGGCTTCGGTTGGAAGTCGGAAACCGGACGCCTCCAGGTATTCGCACACCTGATCATAGTGCAGTCCATGCACAGGGGTCTCGCTTGTGGACTCCGTTTGAATGCGGCCGGGCAAGAGCCTATTCCATTGTCCTACTGTCAGTTCGAATCTGCCTATGTAGAACCCCCGCGTTATCGTGATATTCTCGACTTTCGCGTCCGCCCCGAGCATTGGCGATCCGAGCCATACTCTTTGGCGTTGGTATGTCCCAGGGGCGACGTACTGGAGTTCAACTCCAGTCTTCTCGTCCATGACCGGGCCAGCCTCGGCAATCGGGCTCGGAAGCCTGCGCTGTGTACGAAATCGGTCGAGGCTGTAGGCATCCGAACACTTTTGTGGGATCGGTCTTGAACAGCAGGTGTTGATTGCCACAAACGAAGCAATCATGGCACTTGCCATTGCCGGCAAGAAGTGTCGAAGGGCTCTTCTTTTCTGCTGAGGGAATGACGCAACTTGCGTCTCCGAGTACTTGCAAGAAACTGTCACGGGAGTCCGCTGGCTAATCGAACCACGAACCGGTGCTTCTTGCGTTGCAGCAGTCCTGGCAAGACGTGGCCGTTGAAACCCCTGTGCCGCACTCCGTGCCCTTCTTGTTCCACTGGTCCTCTGTGCGAGTGCTGTTCGAGCTGCGATCCCAGGCAATGTCGATGTCGCAAGAGGTCCGCTCGGTCGCGGTGCCCTTCGTCCACTTGCTCTTCACCGACCGGGTGGTGTTCCTCGAGGGTGCACCACATTGCGTCGCGCTTCGCAGGGCGGCGCGCACGGGCTCCCACGGGCCGCTGCAGCGCGGCCTCGATCGCTCCGCGACAGTCCCCATGGAAGCGGGCACGTCGTTCTCGATCCTCCGCTGACTCCCCGATTCGGTCAAGCTCGGCCACTGTGCGGCCTCCCTGCCTCGCTCTGCGCATCTTCTCGTCCATGAGACGCCGCGCCTTCTGTGGCTGCATGTCGCACTCGCCCACGCCGCGCAGCGTCGCTCTCGGCCGACTACGTGGATTCGGAACTGGGCGTGAGACCTGACCCTGCCGCCGCGTTGACTTCATCCGCCGCCTCGTCCATCAGCGCGGTGGCGAGGATCGACTCGAGGTCGCCCTCGATCTCGGACTTGAGCTCGAGCGTGATCTCGCCTCCCCCATCGCCCTGCTCGACGTGCACGACGCCGAGACGCGCGAGCTCCAGCAGCGCGCAGAAACTGCCGACCACGGCTTCGCGGCGCGGCACTCCGTCGAGCGCATCGATCAATCCCGACAACGTCGCGACGCGCGTGCCGCGCATCGAGTTCGCGATCGTCTGCACGTAATAGCGCAGCGGCCGCGGGTCGGTCGCGACGCGGTGGGGCTTGTTCGCGTTGATCTCGCGCACGAGGCGCGACCACGTCGTGAGCAGGTCGTAGCTGGTGAGCTCTCCCAGGTCGAACTCCGGCTCGGGCGCGGCCTCGCGCGCTTCGCCGCGCCAACCGCGCTCGCTCACCTTCAGGCGCTCGGCGTGGCGCAGCTCCAGATCCTGCGCCGCGAGCCGGAAGCGACGGTACTCGATCAGCCGCTGCACGAGCTCGTCGCGCGGATCGATCTCGGCGGCCAGATCGACCTCTTCGCGCGGCAGGAGCGAGCGCGCCTTGATCGCGATCAGCGTCGCGGCCATGACCGCGAAGTCGCCCGCCAGCTCGAGATCGAGCTGCTGCAGTTGCTTCAGATACCCGAGATAGCCATCGACGATGCGCTGGATCTGGATCTCGTGGATCTCGACCTCCTGCTCGCGCACGAGGTGCAGCAACAGGTCCATCGGCCCCTGGAACACGCGCTCGAGGCGCACGGTGTAGTCGAGCTGGACCATCGAATGCTGGGCGGTAGCGCCGGCGGTGCGCCGTGCCACGTCCTTCGTACCACAAGCCGGGCTCGCGGCAAGGGTCGCCGGCGCGGCGGGCGGCCTAGAGCCCCGCGATCCCCGTCCCCCATTCGATCAGGCGCGCCAGCCCGACCCCGACGAATACGAGCCCGTACTGGAAGCCGGGCACGAACTCGAGCAGGAGCAGCGTGATCACGATCCCGAAGAGGCCGATCGACTGGTACCGCTCGCGCCAGTTGCGGGGCAGCAGCCAAGTCAGGATCCGCGATCCATCCAGCGGCGGAATCGGCAGCAGGTTGAAGACGGCGAGGAACACGTTCGCCCACAGGCAGGCCAGCAGCAGCTCATCGATGCGCTGATCCAACGTAAACATGCCCGTTGATATGAAGAACTTGAGCAATAGAGCGGCAGCTATGCCAACGATGATGTTCGCCCCGGGGCCGGCTGCCGCGACCAGCGCCATGTCACGCCAGCCGTGGCGCAGGCGCGTCATGTCGACCGGCACGGGCCGAGCCGAGCCGAACACGAAGGCGCCGTTGGTCAGGTAGAGCAGCATCGCGGGCAGCAGGATCGTGCCGAAGGGGTCGATGTGCGGCAGCGGATTGAGCGTGACCCGTCCCTGCATGCGCCCGGTGTCGTCCCCGCAGCGGTCCGCCGTCCACGCGTGGGCCGCCTCGTGCGCGCCGAGCGAGAAGATGATCAGCACGACGACGACGGCGATCTCGATCGGTTGGAGTCCGGAGAGGATGGTGCGCTCCTTCGGCGCCTTATAACACACGCGCGGCTGGCGCCGTCGCGAAGGGGGAACCGGAGGGGTCGCCGGGGCTAGAATCCGGCCGGCCTACGCGCTCCCGTGCCTTCCCGCGCCACCTCTCCCAGTCCCGTGACTTCCCAACCCTCGCTCCGCCTTTCCCGCGCCGCCGAGGTGATCCGCGCGGAGGCGCGCACGATCGCGGGGCTCGAGGAACTGCTGGACGCTCGCTTCGAGCGCGCGGTCGAGCTGGTGCTCGGCTGTCGCGGCATGGTGGTCGTCACCGGCATGGGCAAGGCAGGCCTGATCGGCGCCAAGATTTCTTCGACGCTGGCTTCGACCGGCACGCCTTCGCTCGTGCTGCACCCGGCCGAGGCGGGACACGGGGACCTGGGACGGATTCGCTCGAGCGATGTGCTGCTCGCGCTGTCGAACTCCGGCGAGACCGCCGAGGTCAAGGCGCTGATCGGGCCGGCGCGCCGACTCGGAGCGAGCCTGATCGCGATCACCGGGCGCACGGATTCGACGCTGGCGCGCGAGGCCGATTGCGTGCTCGACATCGGGCGGGCGGAGGAGGCCTGCCCGCTCAAGCTCGCTCCGACGGCGAGCACGGCGGCCATGCTGGCGCTCGGCGACGCGCTGGCAGTCGTCGTGCAGCAGGAGCGCGGGTTCTCGCGCGAGGACTACGCGCGGTTCCATCCCGGCGGCGCGCTGGGACGATCGTTGATGCGCGTGGCGGAAGTGATGCGGCGCGGCGATCAGGTCCCGCTCGTGCAGAGCGGTCTGAGCCTGCGCGAGGCGCTGGTCGTCTCGTCGCGCACGCCGGGGCGGCCGGGCTGTGCGGTCGTGGTCGATGCCGCCGGCCGCATGGCCGGGATCTTCACCGACGGAGACCTGCGACGCGTGCTGCAGTTGGGCGGCGCGCCGCCGCTCGATGAACCGATCGACGACGTGATGGCGCGCGAGCCCAAGCATGCGCGCCCGCAGATGCTCGTCGACGAGGCCGTGCGCATCCTGCGCCGCCATCGCATCGACCAACTGCCCGTGCTCGACGACGACGGCCGCCCGATCGGGCTGATCGACATCCAAGACGCGCTCGACGTGCGGGTCTGACGAGCGCCAGCCATGCGCGCTGACCCCCACGCCGAGCCGCAGGACGAGCCCTACGCGCGAGCACGACTGCTTGCGCTGGACGTCGACGGCACGCTCACCGACGGGCGGATCCTGCACTCGGCCGACGGCGATGCACTGTCCTTCGACGTGCGCGACGGCATCGCGCTCGAGTGGCTCGCCGAGGCCGGAGTCGTGGTCGCGTGGATCAGCGGACGCGCGTCGAACGCGACGTTGGCGCGGGCGAAGCGCCTGCGCATCCAGGAGATCCACGTCGGGGTCGCGGACAAGCGCGCCTGCCTGCGCGATCTGCAGGAGCGCCTGTCCATCGGCACCGCCGACACGCTCGCGATGGGCGACGATCTGCCGGACCTGGCGCTCGCCGCGCGCGCCGCGGCGCTGGTGGCTCCGGCCGACGCGCGCGCCGAAGTGCGCGCGGTCGCGCACT
>VGZE01000187.1 GCA_016872755.1 Planctomycetota bacterium | reverse complement strand
GGCGGCGCTGACGCCCCGTGCGGCCAGACAGCGCAAGTGGAAGCGCGGTTCGATGGCCCGTGCACGCTCGTCAGCGAGGCTCTGCACCAGCACTTCGTGAGCCGCCGGGGAGGCGAGCAGCGCGACCTGCAGCGCCTCGTGCGCGACGCTGCTCGACAGCGACAGTTCGAGCAGCGCGCGCGCGCCGGGGGCACCGCAGCGCGCGAGCTGCGACAGCAACTCGTCGCGGGCGCCGGGCCCGAGGCGTCGTTCCGGCAGCGTCTCCAGCACGCGCCTGAGGCACGCGGCGGCACGCGCGGGGCCGGCGCGCTCCAGCTCCGAGCAGGCCGCCAGCGCCGCGTCGCGGTCGTTGCACAGGGCGCGCATTCCATCGGAGTCGAGCCCGGTGGCGATCAGTCGGTGACCGCTCGGCAGCGCCAGGACCTGCGTCCGATCGCCGCGCAGTGCCAGATAGTCGTTCGCCAGGAGTCGGGCTGCGGCGTCGAGGCGAGCGTCGTCGCGCGCGCGCTCGACCCAGCGCGCGATCGGCCAACCCTCCGCGCGCAGATCGCCGAGCGCTTCGTCCAGCGCCCGGATTCGAACGAGCAGCGGGTCGGCGTCGGCGGGCTGCGCGCGCGCGGCGACGTCGCTCAAGGCCGCGCGGACGCGCTCGGCGACGAGCTCGGTGTTCGCGCTGGGCGCCGGCCTGTGCTCGGGTGGAGCCCCGCTTCCGCCAGCAGGTTCCGGACCTGCGGCGATCGGCACCGGCTCGTCCGGTTGCACGTCCTTGGCAGGCCACGCCACGCGCAGCACGAGCGCGATCAGCGCGCCGGCCGCGAGCGCGGCGACTGCAAAGCGCGGCCAGCGACGCACGGGCGGCGCCGGGCGCTCGATGCGCGTGCGAATCGCCGCGAGATCGGGCACCCCGTCGCCGGCGGCCGGAGCAGTGCCCTCGAGATGGCGCGCCCGCGCTCGCTGCAGCGCTCGTTCGAACGGAGTGGGCGGCTCGGGAGGCTCGGGCGCGCTCATGGACGATCCTCCAAGTACGGAGCCAGCGCGCGCTCGAGGCGCTCGCGCGCCTGCGCGACCTGCGTGCGCGCGGTCGCGGGCTTGACCCCGGCGATCGCTGCGACCTCCTCGTAGGAGCGGTCCTCGAGCACGCGCAGCACGAAGGCGAGGCGCAGCGGCTCGGGCAGCTTGGCGACGGACGCATCGAGTGCGGCATCGAGCTCGCGTTCTTGATGCGACACGCGCGGGTCGGTCCCCGCCGCGCTCGACAGAGCCGCCGAGTGCTCGTCATGGGCGTCCAGACTGTGCATCGCGCCGCGGCGCGCGAGCACGCGCTCGCGATCGAGGAATAGGTTCCACGCGATGCGCGTCAGCCAGGCCGCGAAGGGCCGCGAGGCATCGAAGCGCGCCAGCGCGCGCCAGGCGCGCACGAAGGTCTCCTGCGCGAGGTCCTCGGCCTCGGCGTGCGAGCGGGTCTGGCGCAGCAGGAAGGTGTGCACGGCGGCGTGGTGGAGCAGGACCAGCTGATCGAAGGCCGCCAGATCCCCTGACCTCGCCTGGTCGAGCCAATCGTGCTCTCGGGCCGGCGCGGGCATGGGGGGGGAGGCGAGCTTCATCCGCTGGGCAGACCCGGCGGGGGCCTGCTCGGACGGCAGGCTCAACGCCTCCTCGTGCCCTCCTGTCGATGGGATTCCCGGAATCACTCCGCTGCGACCCTATCCTGGCGCGCCGGCCGGGCTACGAGGGCCGAGCTAAGACGGCGCAACCGGCGGCTTGCTGCCCGCCAGGTACTGCGGCGGCCAGTAGGCATCGACGCCGTAGCGCGCGGCAGCGTGCAGCGCGAGGTAGGGGTCGTACAGGTGCGGCCGCGCCAGGCACACCAGGTCCGCGCGCTCGGCGCCGATCACCGTGTTGGCCTGATCGGCGTCCTGGATCGCGCCGACCGCGAGCACCGGGATGCCGGCCTCGTAGCGGATCTGCTCGGCGAACGGCACCTGGTACATGCGGCCGTAGACCACCTTCGATTGCGGGCTGTTGCCGGCGCTCGACACGTCGATCGCCGCGCAGCCGCGCGCCTTGAGCTCGCGCGCGAAGACGACCGAGTCCTCGACCTGCCAGCCGCGCTCGCCGAGCCAGTCGTCGGCGCTGATGCGCACCCACAGCGGGCGCTCGGCCGGCCAGACCGCGCGCACCGCGTCGTAGACCTCGAGCGGATAGCGCATGCGGTTGGCGAGGCTGCCGCCATAGGCGTCGCCGCGCTGGTTCGACAGCGGCGACAGGAACGACGAGAGCAGGTAGCCGTGCGCCATGTGCAGCTCGAGCCCGTCGAAGCCGGCCTGCGCGGCGCGCCGCGCGCCCGCGGCGAATTCGTCGCGCACGCGCGCCAGATCGGCGGCGTCCATCGCGCGCGGCGCGGGCCAGCCGGGCTGGAACGGCAGCGCGGACGGCGCGAGCGTGGTCCAGGCGCCCTCGCGCAGCGGCTGGTCGCCGCCCGGCGCCCAAGGCACCGCGCAGGAGCCCTTGCGTCCGGCATGCGCGAGCTGCAGCGCGATCTTCGCGCGAGCGTGCTGGTGCACGAACGCGACGATGCGCCGCCACGCGTCGCTCTGCGCATCGTTCCAGAGTCCGGCGCAGCCGGGCGTGATGCGGCCGGCGGGCGAGACATTGGTCATCTCCGTGATCACCAGGGCTGCGCCGCCGAGCGCGCGTGAGCCCAGGTGCACGAGCTGCCAGTCGCCGGGCACGCCGTCGGTCGCGCTGTACTGGCACATCGGCGACACGACGAAGCGGTTGGCGAGTTCGAGCGCGCCGAGGCGGAACGGCGTGAAGGCCGGCGGCACCGGCCGCGCGAGGCCCGCGCGCTCCGAGCAGCGCGCCGCCACGCGCTCGACCAGCTGCGGATCGCGCCTGGCCAGGTTGTCGTACGTGATGCGCTTGCTGCGCGACATCAGGTTGAACTGGAACAGCAGCGGGTCCTGCCCGACGTAGCGCGCGCTGTTCTCGAACCATTCCAGCGAGGTCTGCGCCGCGCGCTGCACGCGCGCGACCTCGGGCCGGCGGACCTGCTCGTAGTGGGCGAGTGCCGCCGGCACGCCCGCATCCGCGCGCGCGGCGAGCGCGTCCGCGAGCGCGATCGAATCCTCCATCGCGAGCTTGGTCCCCGAGCCGATCGAGAAGTGCGCGGTGTGGGCCGCGTCGCCGAGCAGCACCAGATTGTCGCGCACCCAGGTCTTGCACGTGATGGTCGGGAAGACGCGCCAGTTCGAGCGGTTGACGAGCAGCTTGTGCCTGTGGAGCCGCTCACGGAACATCTGCTCGAAGTACGCGGCGGTCTCCTGCTCGCTCTTGCCCTCCAGGCCCGCGCGGCGCCAGACCTCGTCGCGGCATTCGACGATCCAGGTCGAGCGCTCGGCCTGGAACGGGTAGGCGTGCACCTGGAACAGCCCGTGCGGCGTGTCCTGGAACACGAACGTGAACGCCTTCAACGGCAGCGTCGTGCCCAGCCACACGAAGCGGCACTTGCGCCAGTCCAAGCGCGGCCCGAAATGCGACGCGTGGCGTTCGCGGATCTTCGAGTTCACGCCGTCGGCGCAGACGACGAGATCGGCGTCGCGCGCGACGGTCTCGTCCTCGAACTCGACCCCGTGGCGCACGACGACGCCGAGTTCCTGCGCGCGGCGCTCGAGGAGGTCGAGCAGCTCGACGCGCGCCAGGCCGCAGAAGCCGTGCCCGGTCGAGCGCTCGAGCGTCCCGCCGTACCAGGTCTCGATGTCGTCCCAGTAGGCAAAACGGCGCTCGATCGCGTCGTAGCTCGGTGCATCGCGTTCGCGGAAGTGTCCGAGGGTCTCCTTGGAGAAGACGACGCCGAAACCGAAGGTATCGCCCGGCTGGTTGCGCTCGAGCACGAGGATCTCGTCGCCCGGGTGCGACTTCTTGCGCAGCAGCGCGAAGTAGAGCGAGGCGGGACCGCCGCCGAGGCAGGTAATCTTCATGGATGGACGTCGATCGCTAGTCCGCTGCGCGCGAGTTGCTGCGCCGCCGCGCGCAGCCAGGCCTCCTCGACGCGCGCGATGCGCGGCGCCTCGGCCTGCAGCGACGGGCGCGCGAGGCCGTAGAGCAGCACGCCGCGCGGCGGCGACGGCCAGGCCGCGGCCGCCGCACAGGCGCGCTCGAGCGCATCGAGCTCGGCCGGCGACGGCGGCGCGCCGTCGAACGAGAAGACGCAGGTCTGGATCCAGGTCGGGAGTGCGGCGCAGCAGCGTTCGAGGTTCGCCATCTGCTTTGCGGCCGTCGTCGATGCGCGGTTCAGTCGCGCCAGCCCGGCGTCGGTCGCCGCGTCGAGCTTGAACCACGCCTCGCCGCCCGCGCCGGCGAGCTTGCGCAGCGCGGCCTCGACGCGCGGCAGCGCCACCAGCGATCCGTTCGTGATCACGCGCAGCGGCGGCAGCGGACGCTGGCGCAGACGCGCGCGGGCCGCGAGCGCGGTGTCGATCGCCTCGGCGAATTGCGGCGAGGCCGTCGGCTCGCCGTTGCCGGCGAAGGCGAGATCGCGCAGCTCGCGCGGGCCATCGACTCGATGCTGCTCGTAGAATTCACCTGACTCGATCTCCGCGAGCAGTTGCGCGAGTTCGCGCTCCAGGGCGGCGAGATCCACCGGCGGGGATTTTCCGACGTGCAACCCCGGCACCTGGCAGTAGACGCAGTGCCAATTGCACGCATTGTTCGGCTGCAGATTCACGCCGACGGACACGCCGCGCGCGCGCCGCGACAGCACTGCGTAGACCCACACGAGCCCTTGCGCGCCGCGGTCGTGATCGACGCTGGTCAGGCGCGTCACGAGCTGCTCCATTCCGCCACGTGCGCGTGCGCGGAGGATGCCAGCGCCTCCAGGTCGTAGCCGCCCTCGAGCAGCGCCACCGCCCGACCGCCGCAACGGGCGCGGGCGAAATCGAGCACGCTGCGCGCCAGGCGCCCATACGAGGCGGTTGCGAGCCGCGTCTGCGCGAGCGGATCGCGCTCGTGGCCGTCGTAGCCGGCCGAGACGAGCAGGAACTGCGGAGCGAAGCGCTCGAGCTCCGGCAGCACGACGCGCTCGAGCGCGCGCAGCCACTCCGTCTCTCCCGCGCCGGGCGGCTGCGGGCAGTTCAGCGTGGCGCCCGCGCCGGCCCCGCTCCCGCGCTCGCTCGCCAGCCCCGTGCCCGGGTACAGCGGCGACTGGTGGATCGATGCGTAGTAGACGCTCGGATCGGACTCGAAGATGGCCTGCGTGCCGTTGCCGTGGTGCACATCCCAGTCCAGGATCGCGACGCGCTCGAGGCCCTGTGCACGCAGCCAGCGCGCGGCGACGGCAGCGTGGTTGTACAAGCAGAAGCCCATCGCGATGTCGGCCGTGGCGTGGTGTCCGGGCGGCCGGGTCGCGACGAACGCATTGCTCCAGCGCCCGTCGAGTACGCGTTCGCAGGCCTGCACGGCCCCCCCGGAGGCGAGTTCGGCGGCGCGCAGACTGCCGCTGGACACGCCCGTGTCGACGTCGAGCGGGATGCCCTGCACGCAGGCGGAGGCCAGGCGCTGGGTATGCGTGCCGGGATGCACGGCCACGAGCCAATCCGTCCGTGCGGGCTCTGGAACGAGCTCGTCGAGCTCGGAGAGCAGCCCGCTCCGCTCGAAGTGCTCGCGCAGCACACGCACGCGTTCGGGCCGCTCCGGGTGCACCGGGCCGGGACGGTGCTCGAGGCAGGCGGCGTGGTACACGAAGCCCGTGGTCACACCGCGCGAGGATATCGAGCCCGGCGCGGTCGCGCACGCAGGAAGAAGCGCGGCTCTCCGTCGTCCGACGAACCCTCGATCCATGCGCGCGGTGCAGCGACAATCGCGCGCCGCGCGCCGCGCGCACCCCGACCTTGCTTCCCGAACGCATCCTCGATCGCAGTGCCGTGCTGGCCGTTCACGGCCTCGGGCACGTCGGCCTGCCGCTCGCAGCGGCCTTCGCACGCGCCGGCTATCACGTGCTGGGGCACGACATCGACGCCGCGCGCGTGGCGGCGCTGGCGCGCGGCGAGCCCGTGTTGCCGCACCTGACGCCCGAGCAGCGCTCGGCGCTGCGTCCGGGCGCGAACTTCGACCTGTGCGGGGACCGCGAACGCCTGCGCGAGGCGAGCGTGCATTTCCTGTGCGTGCCGACGCCGCTGGGCCTGCATCGCGAGCCGGACCTGTCGGCCGTGCGCGCGGCCAGTGCGTTCGTCGCTTCGTTGCTGCGCCCCGAGGCGCTGGTCGTGTTGTGCTCGACCACCTACCCGGGCACGACGCGCGAGGTCGTC
>VGZE01000186.1 GCA_016872755.1 Planctomycetota bacterium | reverse complement strand
CCGGCGGCTGCTGGCGGAGCCGGAGCTCGCTCAGGAGTTCCGCGCGCGCGCGCGCAAGCAGGCGCGCAAGCACACCTGGCGCGAGTGCGCGAAGCACACGCTGCTCGCCTACCAGCAGGCCTTGGACACGCACGAGTCACCGCCGATGCGGCGCGCGCTGTAGAGTAGGCAGCTCGCGTCCGGCACTCCCATGCGCGCTTGGATCGGACTTCCGCTCGTGCTCCTCGCGCAGGGGCCGCCGTATCCGCTGCCGCCGCTGCCGGAGACCCGGCCGGAGCTCGTCGAGCTCGGCACTGCGCTGTTCCATGCGCGGGAGCTCTCGCTCGACCGCAGCCTCGCATGCAGCTCCTGTCACCAGCCCGAGTACGGCTTCGCCGACACGCTCGCGCTGTCGATCGGCGTGAACGGACAGCGCACGCTGCGCAATACGCCGACGATCCTGAACCGCGCCTTCGGCGCGAGCTTCTCGTGGGATGGACGCGTGCCCACGCTGGAGGAACAAGTGCTGCGACCGATCACCGATGCGCGCGAAATGGGGCTCGATCACGCGACCATGCTCGAGCGGCTGCGAACGGAGTCCGCGTGGGCGGGCGCCTTCGAGCGCGCCGGCGCTCCGGTCACGACCGACGGCGTGGCGAGCGCGCTGTCGGCCTTCGTGCGCCGGCAGTGGATCGCCGATGCGCCGGTCGATCGCTTCCGCCGCGGCGAGGTGGAGAGCCTGACCAACGACGAGCGCGCCGGGCTGTGGGTCTACGAATCGAGCGGCGGCTGCTGGCGCTGCCACGCGGGGCCCAATTTCAGCGACGAGGCCTTCCACAACACCGGGATCGGCGTCCGCGACGGCGTCGTCGAGCCCGGGCGCGCGGCCGTCACGGGCGATCCGGCCGATCGCGGCGCGTTCAAGACGCCGACGCTGCGCGGCGTCGCGCTGACGGCGCCGTACATGCACGATGGCAGCCTGGCGACGCTGGAGGACGTGATCGAGCACTACCGGCGCGGCGGCGTCGCGAACGAGCGGCTCGATCCGCGCATGCGGCAGGTGCGCCTCGGACCGGAAGACACGCGGCTGCTCGTCGCCTTCCTGAACGCGCTGTCGCGGCCGGCGGAGCCGAAGTGAGCTCCGGCCTGTCGTTCTGCACGCTGCTGCCCGGCGCAGCCGTCCCGTGCGCACGGCTCGGACTGCTGCGCCAAGCCTGCGGCTAGTCGGCCAGCCGCGCGCGGATCGCCGCCGCGTCGAGTTCGCCCTCCGCCCACAGGCGCCGCCCCTCCATGCCGCCGCTGACGCCGAGCGTCTGGCCCGACACGTGGGCGGCGAGCAGCGGCGAGCACAGGAACAGAGCGGCCGCCGCGACGTCGCGCGCGCGTCCGAGCTGTCGCAGCGACATCGTCGACGTGACGCGCCGCAGCAGCGCATCGTCCTGCAGCGCCGGACGCACCAGCTCGGTCGCGGTCCAGCCCGGCTCGATCAGGTTTGCGCGGCCGCGCGGATCGATGCGCGCGATCTCGTTCTTCAGCGTCGCGACGAGGCCGCGCAGGCCGGCCTTGGCGAGCGCGTAGTCGGCGTGGTCGCGCTCGCCGAAGTGCCCGGCGGTCGAGCCGATCGCGACGAAGGCCGCACCCTGGCCGTCCGCGCGCGGGCCGCTCGCCTCGAGGCCGGCCAGGAACGCGCGCGCGGTGAAGGCGGCACCGAGCAGATTGACCTCGACGGTGCGCCGCAACCGCTCGGGATCCATGCGTGAGAGCGGGACGTCCTCGCTGGGCCAGGCGCCGGCGTTGGCGACGCAGGCGTCGATGCGCCCATACCGCTCGCGTGCCAACGCGCAGGCGCGCTCCAGCTCCTGCGGACGCGTCACGTCGGCCCGCACGAGCAGCGCGCGCGCCCCCCAATCCGCCCGCGCGGCCTGCTCCTCCAGCGTCGCGAAGGAGCGGTGCGCGCTCAGCACGAGCCGCGCGCCCTCCGTCGCGAAGGCCCGCGCGAGCTCACGCCCGATGCCGCCGGCCGCGCCCGTGATCCAAACCACCTTGTCGCTGAGGCCGGAGTCCATGTTCGTCGGGGAGCGCGGAAGCGTACGATCTCCGCGGAGGCCTGACCATGCTCACCCATCGTTCGAACGTCCATCCCAAGCGCCCGTGCAGCGGCGCGCTCAGCACGGGGCTGATCGCGCTGCTCGTGATCGTCGGTCTGCTCGTGCTCGTCGGAGGCTGCGGCGTGCAGTCGTACAACGGCCTCGCCGACAAGCGCACGAAGGTCGACGCGAACTGGAGCCAGATCGACAACCAGTACAAGCGCCGCTACGAGCTGGTGCCGAACCTCGTCGAGACCGTCAAGGGCGGCGCGCAGTTCGAGCAGCAGACGTTGACGGCCGTGGTCGAGGCCCGTGCCAAGGTCGGGCAGGCGCAACTGCCCTCCAGCGTGCCGACCGATCCGGCTCAGTTGCAGGCCTACATCGCGGCGCAGCAGGGGCTGTCCGGCGCACTGGGCCGGCTCTTCGCGCTGTCGGAGAACTACCCGACGCTGCGCGCGACACAGGGCTTCCTCGACTTGCAGGCGCAGCTCGAAGGCACCGAGAACCGCATCGCCGTCGCCCGCAAGGACTACATCGACGCGGTGCAGGCCTACAACAGTCAGTTGGCGCGCTTCCCGGGCAACCTGATCGGCGGAATGTTCGGCTTCGAGGAGCGGCCGCAGCTCTCGATCCCGGTCGAGGAACGCGCGGTGCCGAAGGTCGATTTCGGCGGCAAGTAGCCGAGGACTTCGATCACGTCCTTCCTCGCCATCGCCGCGCTGGTCGGTCTGCAGGCGCTGCAAGTGCCCGCGAACGACGGTTGGGTCACCGACCTGGCCGACGTGCTGACGCCGGCGCAGGAGAACGCGTTGGAGGCCGATCTGGCGCGCTATCGCGAGCAGACCACGCACGATCTGGCCGTGCTGACCGTGCCGACGCTCGGCGGGCGTCCGATCGAGGAGTACGGGCTGGCGGTCGGCCGCGGATGGAAGCTCGGACAGCCCGAGCGGAACAACGGCGCGCTCCTGCTGCTCGCAACGCAGGAACGCGAGCTGCGCATCGAGGTCGGGCGCGGGTTGGAGGGCGAGCTCTCCGACGCGATCTGCGCGCGGATCGTGCGCGATGCGATCGTGCCGCAGCTCAAGCGCGGCGACTACTTCGCCGGGATCGCCGGCGGTTTGCGCGCAATGCAGGCCGCGATCGGCGGTGAACCGCTGCCGGTGGCGCCGACGCGCGTCACGCCCGTCGGCGTCGGCGGCGGGATCGCGATCGGACAACTGCTGTTCACGCTCTTCTTCATCGCACTCCTCGTCCGCGCGATCCTCTCGGGCGGGCGCGGGCGCCGCAGCCGCTGGTTCGGAGGGCCGTTGGGCGGCGGGTTCAGCGGCGGCCTCGGTGGATTCGGCGGCGGATTCGGCGGCGGCGGCGGCGGAGGAGGGTTCAGCGGCTTCGGCGGCGGCGGAGGGTTCTCCGGCGGAGGAGCGAGCGGTCGGTGGTGAGCCTGGTTCCGCTCGTCGCATTGCAGGAATGGCGAAGCGGCGGTCACGCCGATCCGCTGCATCGGCTGTCGCTGTTGGCCGAGCTCGGCTGTATCGCATTCGCGGTGCTGCTCGCGTTCTGCGTGCTGCGCGCGCTGTACGTGCGGCGGCGGCTGCGCGCGGTGGGCGCGCTGTCGGAGGCCGATCGCGGCGCACTGCGCGAGCGCATCGCCGCGCTCGAGCGCGGCACGAGCGGCGAGCTGGCCGTCGTCGTCGTCGAACGCTCGGACGACCATCCTCAGGCCGCCGCGCTGGCAGCACTGGCGACCTGGTTCGCCGGCAGCACGCTGCTCGCGCCGCTGCTGCCGTGGAACGAGCCGGCACTGCTGATCGCCTGCCAGCTCGTGCTGCTCGGAGCCGGCTACGGGCTGGCGTGCACGCTGCCCGGCTTCCTGCAGTTGTTCATCGGCGATCGTCGCGCCACGCACATGGCCGAGGAGCAGGCGCTGCAGGAGTTCGCGCGCCTCGGCCTGCACGCGACTCGAGCACGCAACGGCGCGCTGCTCTACGTCAGCCTGCTCGAGCGCGAGGTGGTCGTGCTCGGCGATCAGGCCATCGACGAGCGCATCGGCGCCGACGGCTGGGCAGCCGCGCACGCGGCGATCCGCGCGGGCATTCGCCGCGCTTCGCTGCGCGCGGGCCTCGAAGCCGGAATCGCCGCCATCGAGCAGGTGCTGCGCGCGCACTTCCCGGCGCCGCCCGAGCCGCGCCGGGAGCTTCCCGACCATGTGATCGTGCGCGAGCGCTGAACCGGCCGCCGGCAGGCCCCCGCTCTAGCCCGAGGCGCCGCTCAGCCGATGTACTCCAGGCCATGCCCAGCCCCACCCAAGCCAGCGCGTCCAACACCCTGGCCGTCGACATCGGCGGATCCGGCATCAAGTGTCGCGTGCTCGACGCACAGGCGCAGCCGCTGTGCGAGCGCGCGCGCTTCGACACGCCGCTCGAGGAACCCGCGCTGGAGGTGCTTGCACGCATCGCCGCGCTCGCACGCGACCTGCCTGCGCACGGACGCGTCGCGGTCGGTTTCCCAGGCGTCGTACGCGCCGGCCGCGTGATCACGTCGCCGAACCTGCCGCACCCGACCTGGGTCGGGTTCGATCTCGATACGGAGCTCGGGCGTGCCTGCGGCAAGCCGGTGCGCTCGATCAACGATGCCGACCTGCAGGGCCTGGGCGCGATCGAGGGCCGGGGTGTCGAGCTCGTCATCACGCTGGGCACCGGTCTGGGCTCGGCGCTGTTCGAGGACGGCCGCCTCGGCCCGCACCTCGAGCTCGCTCACCACGTGTTCGAACGCGACCGCACGTACAACCAGCGCCTGGGCGAGGCCGCGCGCAAGCGCTGCGGCAAGCAGAAGTGGCAGCGGCGCGTGCGGCGCGCGATCGACTCGCTGCGCGTGTTGACGACCTTCGATCAGCTCCACATCGGCGGCGGCAACGCCCAGCGAATCGACTTCGAGCTGCCGCCCGACGTGCGCGTCGTTTCGAACGATACGGCGCTCGTCGGCGGCGTGCGGCTGTGGGAGTTGCGGCGCTGAGCCAACGACGCGCGACCTGAGGCTGTTCGCGGGCCGGCCGGCTGCCCACAATGCGCGCGATGCGCATCGGTTTCGACGCGGCACCCCTGCACTTTGCGTCGCGCGGCCTCGCGCGCGTCGTCGGCGAGACGCTCGCCGCGCTGGAGCGGGAGCCATCCGCCGACCTGCAGGTCGTGCGGCTCACGCCCGCTCGCGGCGCGCCGTTCTCGCACCGGCGCTGGCGCGCCGAGCTCGCGCGGCGCGTGAAGGCCGACCGACTCGACGGCCTGCACTCGTTCACTTCCGCCTTCGCGTGGAACGCGGGCGTGCCGAGCGTCCAGACGATCCACGAATTGCCCTGGCGCCACGGCGAGCGCGAGAACGCCGGCTTCGCGCATCGCGCCTGGGCGCGCTTGGGCCCGTGGCGCGCCGCGCGCGTGCTGTGCCCGAGCGAGCACGTCGCGCGCGACCTCCGCGCGCAGTCGGTCGCCGCGCGCAAGCTGCGCGTCGTGCACTGGGGAGTGGGACCGCCCTTCGCGCCCGAGCCGCCACCCGGCACGGTGGACGAGCCGGTGCTCGGGCGCTATCGATTGGGCGAGGACCCGCTCGTGCTGTGCCTGGGCGCGGCGCGCGCGAAGAAGAACGCCGCGGCACTGCTGCGCGGCGTCCAGTTCTGGCGACGCACTCAGCGCCGCCGGCTGCAGATCGTCGTGACCGGCGCCGACGGACCGGGACTGCGCGCGCTGCTCGGCCTGGCCTCGCAGCTCGGCCTGGCCGGCGAGGTGTTGTGGATCGAGACGCTCGACGAGGCCGACCTCGCGCCGCTGCTCCGACTGGCCAGCCTGGTTCCGCTCTTGTCGTGCTCGGAGGGCTTCGGATTGCCGGTGCTCGAGGCGCTCGCGTGCGGCACGCCGGTGCTGGTGCCCGCCGCGAGCGCGCAGGCCGAGGTCGCCGGCGCCGCGGCCATCGTGTGCGATGCGGAGCAGCCCGAGTCGGTGGCTGCCGGTCTGTCGCGCGCGCTGGCTGAGCGCGAGGAGCTGCGCTGGACGCTGCCGGCGCGGGCGGCTGAGTTCAGCTGGTCGCGCACGGCCGAAGAACTGCGCGCGGTGTGGCGCGAGATCCTGGCGGAGCGCGGCAGGCGATGAGCGCCGTCGCACCGCGCGTGCTCGTGCTCGGCAGCGTGCTCGGCCAGCCGCAGGGCGGCGTGCGCCGCCACAACGAGCAGTTGTTGCCGCGCGCCGCGCGCCTGCTGGCCGAGCGC
>VGZE01000185.1 GCA_016872755.1 Planctomycetota bacterium | reverse complement strand
CCGGTGTCCGCCGCGCCGGCCGAGGCCGCGCCGGCATCCGCGCCCGCGCTGGTCGCGCGCGAAGTGGCCCTGTCGCATTCGGAGACCTGGAAGCTCGCACTGGAGGAGCTGCGCAAGCTCGGCGCGGGAGCCCTGGCCGAAGCCTTGGGGCGACGCGGCCGGCTGATCGACAGCAGCGGTCCGCGCGTGCTGATCCAGCTCGACTCGGTCAACGACGGCGAGCGGCGGCTGTTCGCCGACGCGCGCAACCGCGAACTCGCGCGGCGCGCCTTCCACAAGCCGCTGGGCCGGGACTGCGAGATCGTCTACGACGGGATCGAGAAGCTCGGCACGGGCGCGGCGGGCACCGACCCGTTCACCAAGCGGGTCGCCGAGCGCTTCGGCGGCCGTGTGGAGGAGCGCTGAGGCGCGCGGACCAGAGAAAGAACCTATGAGCGGACCCCTCGGTGACATGGGCAGCCTGCTGCGGCAGGCGCAGGCGATGCAGCGCGAACTCGACAAGGTGCGCGAGGAGCTCAAGCGTGCCAGCGTGCGCGGCAGCGCGGGCGGCGGGGCCGTGCAGGTCGAGGCGAGCGGCGACAAGCAGATCACGCGCGTCCGGCTCGATCCCGAGCTGATCAAGGGCGGCGACGTCGCGCTGATCGAGGAACTGGTGCTGCTCGCGTCGAAGGACGCGCTCACCAAGGCCGAACAGCTCGCCGAGAAGGGCATGTCGCGAGTCACCGGCGGCCTGCAGCTGCCGGGGATGTGAGCGAGGTCCGCGCGTGAGCTACCCGGCGCCCCTGGAAGCCCTGATCGATGCGTTCGAGCGCTTTCCCGGCATCGGCCGGCGCAGCGCCGAGCGCATGGCCTTCTTCGTATTGCGGGATCCGAAGACGCGGGAACTGCCGGGCCTGCTGCGCGATGCGCTCGAGCGCACGCTGCGCTGCCGCGTGTGCGGCAATGTCGGCGCCAGCGCCCCCTGTTCGCTGTGCGCGGACGAGCGGCGCGACGCGCGCCGCGTGCTGGTGGTCGAGGAGCCGCGCGACGTCGAGGCGGTCGAGCGCTCCGGCGTGCACCAGGGACGCTATTTCGTGCTGATGGGCGCGCTCAATCCGGCGACCGGTCACGACGAGCGTTCGCTGAACCTGGATGCGCTGATCGAGCGCGCCGCGCGCGGCGAGTACGACGAGGTGATCCTGGGCACCGACCCCGATGCCGAGGGCGAGGCGACGGCGACGCTGGTGCTGCGCGCGCTCGAGAAGAGCGGGGCGCGCGTGCGCGTGACGCGGCTGGCGCGCGGGTTGCCGGCGGGCAGCGCGCTCGAGTATCTGCACCGCGGGATCCTCGAGGACGCGATGAACGGCCGCGTCGAACTGCGCATGCGCAAGCCCGACTGACCCGGAAGGAAAGCACCGGCGCGGGCAGCAAAGTGCCGTTGTTTTCCGGGTCGACGCTCCCGGCGTCGCGAGTCGGCGACGGTGCTCCGATCCGCACCTCGAGTGCATTCGTTTCCGCCCGAGATCTGGGGACTCCAGGCCCTGCACGCGCGCGTCGATAGGGCGCCGCGTGAACGGATCGGAACGCACCCCGCGCGCCGCCGCGGGGCTCTCCGCCCGCCTCGAGACCGGCATGAGCCAGCAGCTGTTGCTGCTGCCGCACATGCTGCAGTCGATCGAGGTGTTGGCGCTGCCCCTCGAGGCGCTCGAGGCCAGGCTCTCGCAGGCCTTCGGCGAGAACGAGGCCCTGGAGTTCCGCGAGCGTCGCCGCCGGCCGCGCGCGCGTGACGCCGAGCGCGGCCGCGCGAATCAGGATCTGCTCTCCGAGCTGCCCTCGCGGCGCGGCGGACTCGCCGAGCGCCTCGACGAGCAGATCCGCATGCTCGAACTCGCCGAGCCCGACGCGATCTGGCTGCGCTTCCTGGTGGGCGCGCTCGACGAACGCGGCTTCCTCGCGCTCTCGGACGAGGAGCTGCTGGCGCTGGCCGAGCAGGCGCGCCTGGAGGGCGGGCGCGACGCGCTCGGGCTGGCCATCGCGCGGCTGCAGGCCTTGGAGCCGCGCGGCATCGGCGCGCGCGATCTGCGCGAGGCCCTGCTCCTGCAGTTGGACCGGCGCAGTCCGGACCATGCGCTGGTGGCGCGGCTCGTCGAGGAGTTCCTCGACGAGCTCTCGAAGAACCGGTTGCCGCAAGTTGCGCGCGCGCTCGGCGTGGACCTGCCGCGGCTGCGCGAGCTGCTCGAACAACTGCGCGGCCTGTCGGCGCGACCGGCGCTCGATTTGCTCGACGAGGCGGCGCCCTGCGTGCGGCCCGACGTGCTGGTGGAATGCGATGGCGGCGAGTTCCGCCTGACGGTCGTGCGCGAGGGGACGCCCGAGCCCATCGTCAGCCGGCGCGTCGAGCGCCTGGCCGCGGATCGCACGCAGCCGCGCGACGTGCGGGCCCGGCTGCGCCAGCGCATCGGCGAGGCGCGCGCCCTGATCCAGGCGCTCGAGCAACGGCACTCGACGCTGCGGCGCGTCGCACGCGCGCTGTTCGAGCGGCAGCGCCGCTGGCTCGACGAGGGCCCCCGCGGCCTGGTCCCATTGCGCATGATCGAGCTGGCCGAGGAACTCGAGCTGCACCAGAGCACCGTCAGTCGCGCGATCAGCGGGAAATGGGCGCAGACTCCCTGGGGGGTCGTGCCGCTGCGCGCGTTCTTCCAGACCGGCCTGGCAAGCAGTCCGGAGGTCTCGCGCGAGCACGCGCGCAGCGCGCTGCGCGAGCTGGTCGCGCTGGAGGATCCGCGCGCTCCGCTCTCCGACGACGTGCTGACCGAGCGCCTGCGCCGGCGCGGCTTCGACGTGGCGCGGCGCACGGTCGCCAAGTACCGCGAGGAACTGGGCATCCAGAGTTCCTACCTGCGCCGGCGCCACTGAGGCCCCGGCCGTGATCGTGCCGAGGCCGCTTCGCCGTTAGTCTGGTCCGGATGCGCAACGTGCGCGTCCTGATCGCCTACGACGGCTCGCGATTCTTCGGCTGGCAGCGCCAGGCCGGCTTCGTCAGCGTGCAGGAAGCCGTCGAGGACGGGCTGCTCGCGCTGTGCGGCGAGAGGATCGTCGTGCATGGCTCCGGTCGCACCGACACCGGCGTGCATGCATTGCGCCAGGTCGCCAGCTTTCACTTGGACACGCGCCTGGACGACGACCGGCTGTGTCATGCGTTGAACGCGCACCTGCCCGACGGCGTCGTCGTGCGCGCGCTGGAGACCTGCGCCGACGATTTCCACGCGCGTTTCAGCGCGCGCGGCAAGCGCTACCTCTACTGCATCGCGCGCACGCGCTTCGCCTCGCCGTTCCACGAGAACCGGGCCTGGTGGGTACCCGAAGCGCTGGATGTCGCGCGCATGCGGGCCGCGGCGGCCGTCTTGCTGGGACGCCACGATTTCTCGGCGTTCGAGAGCGCGGGCTCTCCGCGCAGCACGAGCGTGCGCACGCTGCGCGGATTGCGCTGCATCGAGCGGCGCGAGTGGGTGGGTCTGGTGCTGGAGGCGGACGGTTTTCTCTACAACATGGCGCGCTCGATCGCCGGAACGCTGGTCGATGCGGGGCGCGGCAAGCTCGGCGCGCCGGAGGTCTCCGCGATCCTGGCCTCATGCGACCGCAAGCGCGCGGGCGCGACCGCCCCGGCGCACGGCCTGTACCTGTTGCGCGTGCTCTATCCGGAGGCCTGCTTCCTCGGCCTGGAAGGCCGCGGCGGACGACGCTCGCCTCGGCCTCCCACCTAGAGTTTCCAGGAACCCGGCTCCAGCCCCGAGCCGGCACATGCCGATCGGCTTGCGTGGTCCAGCGCTTGACCCCTGGTGGGCGCATGACACAGTAGGGTCAGGTTCGCGGGCCCCCCGCAGGCATCCCGAGGAATTCGCATGAAACTCCAGGTCGCGATCTTGCATCACCAGCATTTCCCGGAGCACGTGCGCGAGCACATCGAGGCCAAGTTGCAGCATCTGGCGCGCTACTTCGGGCGCACCGAATCGCTGCAAGCCCGGCTCGAGCGCCAGCGCGACACGTACCGGATCGAACTGGTCGCCAACCTGCCGCGCGGCGTCGTGCTGGTGGTCGAAGGCCGCGCGCAGACGATGGACGCCGCGCTCGACGAGTCGCTGCGGCGCATGACACGCGTGCTCGCGCGGCACAAGGACCGCCTCGCGCACGGCGGCCGCCGCAAGACCGGCTAGCCGCCTGTTGGACGCGTCGCGGCTCTGCCTCGCGAGGCGACTTGCTCGGCGGACTGCCTGGCGAGCCGGAGGGCGGGTCGGCGTGCCGCCTGCTATCCTCTCGCTTCCCGCAGGCCTTTCCGACCTGCCGCCGCGGCAGATTTGCAGCTCCAAGCGCTCCAGGCATGACCCCGGCGACCCCGGACATCGACAAGCTCCTTCGCATCACCGCTTGCGCCGTCGGCGTGGCCGGAGACGAGAAGGACTCCGTGCTCGCCGAAGTGGTCGGCGTGCTGGTGCGCTCGAAGCAATTGCAGCCGGCGTCTCGAGCCGGAGCGCTGCGCGCGCTGCTCGAGCGCGAGCGCGTGGCATCCACCGGAGTGGGACTGGGCGTGGCGATCCCGCACGTCCAGTTGCGCGGCCTCGAGCAAGTCGCCTGCACGCTGTGCGTGACCAGCGTGCCCGTCCCATGGCAGGCTCACGATGGCGCCGGCGTGCGCATCGTTTTCGGCGTGCTGCGCCCAGAAAAGGCCGGCCCGCGCTTCGATCCGCAGCGCCACCTGGAGCTGATGCGCGGGATCGCGCAGCTCGGGCGCGACGCCGACTTCCGCCGTTTCGCCTGCGGGGTCACCGACCGCAATGCACTGCTCGCGCTGGTCCGGGAGACCGCGCAGCGCCTGCGGGATGCTCGTAACTAGCGCCGATGGCAAGTGAAGCTCTCGAGCGGCGTGTCCGCATCGTCAACCCGCGCGGCCTGCACGCGCGCCCCTGCCACGCGATCGCGTCCACCGCGCTGTCCTTCGGCGCCGAGGTCAGCGTCGAGAGCGAGGGCCAGCAGGTCAATGCGAAGAGCATCCTCGAGCTGATGACGCTGGGGGCGGCCCAGGGCGCCGAGCTGTGCTTCCGGGCCGAGGGCGGCGATGCGGAGGCGCTGCTCCAGGCTCTGGAGAAGCTGGTGGCGGGCGGATTCGGCGAAAGCACCTAAACCCACCCCCCCCGGTGCGGTCGAAACGGCCCCCCGTAGACCGGGTCCCGACCAGCTTCTGACGTTTCCGCGTTCGGTTCGAGCGCGGCCGCGGGAGCCGGAGCGGAAACCCCCCGGTCTCACCGAGGGTCATTTGTTCCGCAAGCAAAAGAGCATCGTCGGCCTCGACCTGGGCAGCCAAGTCCTCAAGGCGGTCGAAATCACCATGCAGGGCGACGAGGCCGTACTCACCGGCTTCGCGCGGGTCGAAGTGCCTGCAGGCGCCGATCGCAATGCCGCGCTGTCGCAGTTGCTGGCCGAGGGCAAGTTCGCCTCGCGCAACGCCGTCGTCTCGGTGGCCGGCCAGTCGGTCGTCGTGCGCTACATCTCGATGCTCGAGATGAGCGACTCCGAGCTGCGTCAGGCCATCCACTACGAGCTCGACAAGTACCTGCCGTTCGACAAGGACGACGTCGTGATGGACTGCCAGCGGCTCAAGCGCCGTCCGCCAAGCCGCGGCGAGGGTCCGGGTGCCGGTCAGATCAGCGTCGTACTCGCGGCCTGCCAGAAGAGCGCGCTGCATTCGACGCTGAAGGACGTGCAGTCCAAGGGGCTGACCCCCGTGGCCGTGGACCTCGATGCCTTCGCCCTCGGCAATGCGTGGGAGATGTCCGCGCTGGCGCTCGGGCAGGCCACCGACCGGCCCATCGCGCTGGTCGACGTCGGCTCGTCGCGCACGCAGATCAACGTGCTCGCGCAGGGCGAGACCTGCTTCAGTCGCGAGATCGGACTGGGCGGCGCCGACATGACCCAGGCGATCGCGCGCCGATTGGGAATGGAACTCGCCGAAGCCGAGGCGCTCAAGCGCAATCCCGGCGAGCGCGCCTTCGAAGTGGCTCGCGCGATCGTCTCGGTGCTCGAGGACATGGTGAGCGAGATCGGACTCTCGCTCGAATTCGTCGAGAATCGCGAGGAACTCGCGGTCGAGGAAGTGCTGGTGTCGGGCAGCGCGCTGCTCGCTCCGGGCGCAGTCGAGTTCCTCGCGCAGAGCACGGGTCGCACGGTGCGCCCGTGGAATCCGCTCTCCGGAGTGCGGATCCAGGACGGCCGTATCCCCGCCGAGGAGCTCGACCTGATCGGTCCCTCCCTCGCGGTGGCAATCGGTCTCGCTTCACGGGTGCGTGCCGCATGATCCACGTCAA
>VGZE01000184.1 GCA_016872755.1 Planctomycetota bacterium | reverse complement strand
GGCGGCCAAGCTCGCCGCGGCGCCGCGCGGGCGGCGGCCGCTGCCGCCCGAGGATGCGCCCGGCCACTTCCACGGGCTGAAGCTGTCGGCCTTCCAGCTCCAGGCGATCGAGGCGATCCGCCAGGGCCACAACGTGCTCGTCTCGGCCCCCACCGGAGCCGGCAAGACCCTGGTCGCCGAGTACGCGATCGAGGACGCGGTCAAGCGCGGCAAGCGCTGCATCTACACCGCGCCGATCAAGGCCCTCTCGAACCAGAAGTTCCGCGATTTCCGCGACAGCCCGACGGTCGAGGTCGGCCTGATGACCGGCGACGTGACCATCCAGCCGCGCGCGCAGGTCCTGATCATGACCACGGAGATCCTGCGCAACGCGATCTTCGAGAACCCCGAGCAGCTCGCCGACATCGAGTACGTCGTGTTCGACGAGGTCCACTACATGGACGACCTCGAGCGCGGCTCGGTCTGGGAGGAGAGCCTGATCTTCGCGCCGCGCTCGATCCGTTTCATCTGCCTGTCGGCCACGATCTCGAACCTCGACCAGCTCGGCGCGTGGATCGGCGAGATCCGCGACCAGGAGCTGGTCGTCGTGCGCTCGAACAAGCGCCCCGTTCCGCTCAAGCACCGCCTGTTCACGAAGGAGTCGGGCCTGTTCGACCTGAGCCGGCTGTCGCACGTGCGCGCGCACGAGCTCGACCGCGCGCAGCGCCGAGAAGAGCGCTCGCGCGGCCGGCGCCGGCGCGGCGACCGCATGCAGATGCTGAACGAGCGGCGCGAGCAGGAGCTCGAGGCCTCCTCGGCGCTGCTCGACCACTTGCAGGAGCAGGACCTGCTGCCCGCGCTGGTGTTCTCGTTCAGCCGCAAGGACTGCGAACGCCTGGCCTACAAGAATCAGCACCGCAACCTGCTCGATGCCGACGAGCGCGCGCGGCTGGTCGCGCTGCAGGAGGAACTCGTCGCGCTGTTCCAGCTCGACCGCGGCGAGCTCGAGGGCGAGGTGTTCCGCCTGGCGCGCCAGGGCCTGGGCTACCACCACGCCGGCATGCTGCCGATCCACAAGGAGGTGGTCGAGCGCATGTTCACCTCCGGACTGCTGAAGCTCCTATTCACGACGGAGACCTTCGCGCTCGGCATCAACATGCCGGCGCGCACCGCCGTGTTCCACATGCTGAAGAAGTTCGACGGCGTCGCCTTCGACTACCTGCGCACGCGCGAATACATGCAGATGGCCGGCCGCGCCGGCCGCCAGGGCAAGGACGCCGAGGGCCTGGTCGTGTCGATCCTCGGGCCGCGCGACCTCGACCTCGCGCCGGTCGAGCGCATCCTCTCGGGCAAGGTCGAGCCGGTCGACAGCCGCTTCCGCCTGTCCTATTCGTCGATGCTGCACCTGCTCGGCCGCCTGGGCCGCGACCGGCTGTACGAGGCCTGGGAGAAGTCCTTCGACCACTACCAGCACCGCGCCAAGAGCGCCAAGGCGCGCGAACACAACGTGCGCGAGCAGCGCCGGGTGATCGAGGCGCACCTGACCTTCCTCGAGGAGCTCGGCTATCTCGAGCGGCCGCAGACGCTGACCGGCAAGGGGCAGATCGCGCGCAACCTGTACGGCTACGAGATCCAGATCACCGAGATGCTGTTCCGCGGCACGCTCGAGAGCGTGCCGCTCGACGCACTGGCCTGCATCTTCGTCGCGCTGATCTACGAGGAGCGTCGCCGCGGCGAGCCGCACCACGTGCCCGCGCGGCTGCACGGCAACGTGCGCAAGCACGTCGACAACCTGTGCCGCGATCTGCTGCGCGCCGAAGCCGAATTCCAGATCGCGCCGCCGCTCAAGCTGCCCGACTGGGGCCTCACGGCCGCCACCGTGCAATGGATGCGCGGCGGCGAGTTCTCCGACCTCGAGAAGACGACCGAAACGCCGCTGGGCGACATCTGCCGTACCTTCCGCATGGCGCTGCAACTGATGCGCCAGGTGCGCCGGGTGATCGACCCGAAGTGGGACCTCGCGCAGCGCCTCGAGGAAGCCGCCGCGACCATGAACCGCGACGTGGTCGACGCCAAGCGGCAGCTCGAGCTCGGCTAGCCGCGGCACGGCGACCGGTCCGCCCCACGGCTCACCTGGCTCGCGCGGCGCCGCGATGTCCGCCGATTCAAGTTCGCTCCACCGGCCGCGCGGTCGAGGGCCCCGCGCCGATGTCCGCCCAATCAAGCGCTCACGGCTCGCGACCTTCCACGCAGATGTCCGCCCAATCAAGTCGCTGCGCGAGGTTCGCCCTCCTGCGGTCGCAACCGGTCTCTGGTGACGGCGCCAAGGCGGCGCTTCGAACTTGATTCGGCGGACATCGCAGCTCCTGCCGCGCCGCGATGTCCTCCGATTCGAGCTCGCCCCTCCCGGCCGCGCGGCCAGGTGCCCCGCGCGGATGTCCGCCCAATCAAGCGCTCACGGCTCGTAGGCCTCCGCGCGGATGTCCGCCCAATCAAGTCGCTGAGCGCCGGTTGGCCTCCGGCGCCCGATTCCGATGCAACGAATCGGCGCCCAGGCTGGGCTTCGTAACTTGATTCGGCGGACATCTCGCCAGCAGGCCCGACTCGGGCTCCCGCCTCGCTCCGTCCGCTCAACGCAGCGCATACCACGCACGCCCGAGCCACTCGTGCAGCGCGAGCTGGCTCTGCCGCAGCCCCTTCGCCGACGGCAGGAAATCGAGCGCGCGCAGCGGCGTGCCGCCCGCGAACGCCGTCGGCGCCGGCACGACCTCGAAGCCGAGCCGCTCGAACTCCGGAACCGCGCGCGCCAGATGCCAGGCGTGCGAGACCAACATGATTCGGCGGACATTCGCAGTCTGCAGCAGGACGGCCGAGCGTTCGGCGTTCTCGCGCGTGTTCGTCGAGCACGGCTCGATCCAGCGCGCCTCGATCCCCCACTCGCCCAGCGCGTCCGCCATCAGGTCGGCGACCGACCGCTCGCCGTCGCGCGCGGCGCGTCCGCTGCACAGGACCGGAACCCGCGTCCGGCGCGCCAGCGCGGCCGCGTAGCGCGTTCGCTCGAGCGAGAAGGCGCCGAGCGTGGCGCCGCCGTACTCGGGCGCGTAGGCCTCGCTCTCGGCGCCCAGCACGACGATCGCGTCGGCGGGCGGCAACGGAACGACGTCAGCGGAGCGCGGGTTGTGCTCCGTGTTCTCCGCGCCTGCCTCGCCCTCCGAGTTCGCCGCGCCCGCCGCGATCGAGGTACCCGCCGCGCCCGCGGCGCGGCCCCGCGGGTCGGGCGCGGGCAGCGGCGCGTAGCATTCGAGACTGCGCAGCAACGACCGTCCGACCGCCGGCATTGCGAGCAGGCAGAGCAGCCCGAGCGAGCCGACGACGAGCCCGCGCGCGAGGCGCGGCCGGCGGCGCCAGCACAACCCACCCAGCGCGGCGACGAGCAGCAGGCACAGCGGCGGCGACACGAGCGCGTGCACGTAGCTCATGCAAGAGAGCGTAGTGGACCCGGTCCGCTACCCTCTAGCCCATGCCGATCGCCCACCGCTTCCAGACCAGCGTCCCCGCGCCGTTGTCCGAGGTCGAGCGCGCGCTCACGCAGACGGAAGCGCGGGCGCGCTGGTGGGCGGAGGCGCCGGCGGCGACGGCGGAGCGCATGCCGCAGTCGACGGAGGCCTGCCCTCGGCTCGCGCTGGGATGGTCGGTGCTCGGGGTGCCTGCGCGCGTCGAGTTCGCGCTCGCGGCCGATGGCGCGGGCACGCGTGTCGAGCTCACGCATTCATTGGAGCGAGAGCTGCCGGTCGCGCGCGCGGCCGAGTGGCTCGACGATTTCTGGCGGCTCGCACTGGCCAACCTCGGCGCGCACCTGCGTCACGGCCCCGACCTCGTGCTGCCGCAGCTGGCCGCGAGCGGGAGTGCCGTCCGCCCGATCCGGGTCGAACTGTCGATCGAGGCGCCGCCGGGCGAGGTATGGAGCGCGCTCGTCGAGCCGGCGCGGCTGGAGCGCTGGATCGCGAGCAAGGCGGCGCTCGAGCCGCGCGCCGGTGGCGCAATCTCGTACGGCTGGACGTACAAGGTCGGCGCGCGCGACGTGCAGGGCGGTCCGCGCCGCCTCCTCGAGTGGATGCCCGAGCGCCGGTTCGCGTACGACTGGCCCGATTGGCGCGGCGATCCCGCGGTCGCCGACCAGCGCGTGACGTGGACGCTCGAGCCGCGCGCGGGCGGCACGCGCGTCGAGCTCGTGCACGAGGGCTTCGAGCGCGAGGTGGACTGGAGCGATTTCGTAGGCGGCTGGCGGCAGTTCCTGGTCGCGTTGCGCGCCGAGGTCGAGCAACCGGCACAGGGCTTCGACCTCGACGAGGCCGTCGCGCTGATCGAGCGCACGCCGCGCGTGCTGCGCGCCTGGTTGTCCGGACTACCCGCCGGCTGGCTGCGCGCAGACGAGGGCGCGGCGACGTATTCGCCGCTCGAAATCGTCGGCCACCTCGTGCACGGCGAAGAGACTGATTGGATTCCGCGCACCCGGCGCATGCTGGAGCACGGCGAGCGAGTGCCTTTCGATCGCTACGACCGCTTCGCGCAGCGGCGCCTGCACGCGGGCGACACGCTGGAGGACCTGCTCGCGCTCTTCGAACGCCGGCGCGCCGAGTCGGTGGCGGCGCTGCGCGCGCTGCTCGCGGGCGCGGCGCCTGCCGGCAGCCCGGCAGGGCTCGATGTGCGCGGCATGCACCCGGTTCTCGGCGCCGTCACGCTGCGGCAGCTGCTCGCGACGTGGGTCGTGCACGACCTGTCGCACCTGCGGCAGGCGGCGCGCGCGATGGCGCAGCGCTACCGCGGCGAGGTCGGCGCGTGGGCCGAGTTCATGCCGGTCCTGCAAGAAGGACCGCTGGCCCGAGCGCCTGGGGGCACTACGGCGCAGGCGCCGCGGGCGTGAACAGGCCGAACAGTGCGCGCTGCGGATCGCGCAGCACTGCGTAGGTCGGGCCGCCGTCGATGCGCGCGGCCGGCGTGACGAGCTCGCCGAGCAGGTTGGCTGCGCGCTCGCTCAGCGCGGCGCAGTCCACGACCTGGAAGTACGGCAGCCAGGCGGCGGCCCCGCGCGCGTGCGGTTGCGCCGGCCCGGCCAGTCCTCCGATCTGCACGCCCTCGTGCTCGAGCAGGTGGTAGGGTCCTGCCGGCAGCGCGATCTCACGTGCCTGCCAGCCGAAAAGCTGCTCGTAGAAGCGCGCGGCGGCGCCCGGATCGGGCGTGGCGTACTCCATCCAGCGCAACAGGCCCATATCGCCGCGCCCGATGCCCGGATGGCGGCCTGAGCACGTCTGCCACAGCCCGATCGGCGCATGCTGCGGGTCGGCGAGCAGCGCGAAGCGGCCGAATTCCGATAGGTCGATTGGCGGCGCCAGCACGCGCGCGCCGAGTTCCTCGGCCCGCCACAGCGTGTGCTCGACGTCGGTGACGGCCACGTAGCCCTTCCAGTGCGCGCCGACCGCCGACGCGCGCGAACCGCGTACGTGCTCGTAGAATCCGCCGACCATGTGCTCGCCGCGCCAGAAGCACTGGTAGTGGATCGGCGCGCCGGCCGGCGTCGCCAGGCCCAACGAGCGCGGCTGCCAATCGAAGATGCGATCGTAGTAGCGCTGGGCACGCGCGAGCTCGGTCGTCGCGAGTTCGAGCCAGCAGAACCCGCGCGTGGACTGGATCGCTGCCACGGCCGGGCTAGATGTGATCGGTCACGCGCACGCCACGACGCTCGTGAATCTCACCCGCCGGCGGCGTCCAGGTGCGGTCGGTCGTGACCGAGTAGATGCGGCTCTGTCCGGGCGGGACGGCCGGCAGCTCGACGCGCAACTCGTGCGGCTCGAGAAAGTTGAACGTGTAGTCCTTCGATCCGCCGTCGGAGAGGGTCAAGCGCATTGGCAGATCGCCCGGCTCGGCCCAGCACGCGAACCACAGGTCCTGGATCACGGGCTTGTCCGCCGCGCGCGCGTCGACCACGACATAGGCGGGCCGGCCGTCGAGCGTCCAGTTGCCGACCGAGGTGCCGAGCACGGTCACGCGGTCCATCCGATGGGCCGGCACGCGCCCCGAGCAGACGAGATCGGTCAGCAGCGCGCGCAGCGCGTCGTCGGGGAAGCGCGTCTGGTGCTCGAACAGGTCGTAGAGCTCCTGCTGCTCGGCCGCCGTCACCCCGACGAGCTGGAACGGGTGCGCGAACTCCTCGGTGCGCTGCAGCGCGAGCTGTGCGCGTCGGACGGCCGCTGCGGTCGATTGCGCCTGCGCGCGGATGCGCGCGACGCGCGCGGCCTCGGCGGCCTCGGCCTCGCTCCGCAGCCGCTCGACCGCCGCGCGGTACTCGTCCTCGTGGAGCTCGAGCGGGATGTA
>VGZE01000183.1 GCA_016872755.1 Planctomycetota bacterium | reverse complement strand
GGCCGCGCGCCGTCCCGGCGGCCCACAGCGCGAGCGGCCCGCACATCGCCGCACAGTGCGGCGCGCCGCCGAGCGCGAGCAGCGCCAGGCTGCCGTAGGCGAGTGTGCCGTTCATGCGCGCTCGCGTTCCTGGTCGGCGGTTACGTCCTGGGTCCGCAGGAAGCCCATGCGCAGCGCGACCGGCTGCAGCAGTTCCGCGCGCGTCCTCGCGTTGACACCCTCGCACACCTGCACGCAGTCGCCGCAGCGGATGCACAGCGACGCGTTCGAGAAGCCCTCGCCGTACCAGCCGCGCTCTTCGCGCGGCGCCGCCTGCGCCAGCCGGCGCGGTTCCAGATCCATCGGACAGACGCTGTCGCACGCGCCGCAGTCGGTGCAGGCCTGCGGGTGGGCGAGCTCGATCCCGGTCGGGCCTTCGTGCGCGAGCACCGCGAAGTACACGCCCGACGGGCACCAGCGCTGGCAGAACGCGAGGCCGATGCGCGCGCACAGCCAGTACAGTCCGCCGCTCAGGGCCAGCCACGCGCCGGCCGCCAGCGCGCGCGCGAGCGGCGTGCCTTCGACGAGCACGCGCACGTCACACCAGAAGGCCAGCACCGCGTAGCCGAGCAGCAGCGCGACCGATGCGCATGCGGCGCGCGCGAGCCCGGCGTGCCGGCGATTCGAGCGCGCCCAGTCGAACAGCCGCGCCAGGCTCCCGACCGGGCAGACGAAGCCGCACAGGTAGCGCCCGAGGAAGCGCGTCGCGAGCAGGATCAGCACGTTGATCCCGAGGAAGGGGAACGCGAAGCGCTTGGCCGCGGTCGTGAAGTCGACCGTCTCGCCGGCCACGGTGTGCGCGCCGCGCCACAGGTCGAAGTGGAACAGACCGGAGAGCGGCAGCGCGAGCACGAGGCTGGTGAAGAGCGTCCCGATCCCGATGCGCCACCACGTGTAGCGGTGCGGGGAGCGGCGCGCGCGGCCGAGGCCGGCGAGCAGAAGTTCACGTACGGTGCCGAGCGGCATGGGGAAGTTGGAGCCCGGCAGGGCGACGCCGGTGTCTAAAAAACTATAAAAGGACCTTGATAGCGACAAGTGTCGCCCGTAAAAGGGGACCCATGAGTCTGCAATCAAGGCGGGGCGGGGGCCTGCTGAGCCTGCTGTTCCTGGTCGGCGGTGCGGGATTCCTGTGCCTGCCGTTCCTCTTGGTCGAGCGCCAGGCGCCGTCGCTCGACGGCGCCGATCACGCGCGCACGCTGAGCGAGCTCGACGTGCCGTTCGCGACGGCGGTGGAAGAGCTGGCGGGGGAAGACCCCGAGCTCGACCTGCGACCCTGGCTGGGCGAGCACGTCGACACCTACTTCGGCCCGGGCGCGGCGCGGCTCGTCGAGCACGGCCTGATCGACGCCAAGAAGCTCGAGCTCGGGCGCGAGCTCTATGCGCTGAACTGCGCCGGCTGCCATGCCGACAGCGGCGATGGCGGCGGTCCGGCCGCGCGCTGGCTGGCGCCGCGACCGCGCAACTTCCGCAAGGGCAAGTTCAAGTTCACCAGCACGGCGACCGGCGAGCGTCCGCTGGCTTCCGACCTGCTGCGCACCGTGACCGAGGGCCTGGCCGGCTCGTCGATGCCGAGCTTCAAGTTGTGGAACGCGCACGCGCGCGAGTCCGTGGTCGAGTACGTGCGTTACCTGTCGATGCGCGGCGAGTTCGAGGAGCTCGCGCTGCAGCTCGCGCGCGACGACGAGGAGCTGCCCGATCCGGCCGAGATCTTCGATCTGGTGCGCGAGCGCTGGAGTCCCGCACGCCTCAAGCGCACGTTCCCGGCCGTGCCCGAGACGACCAACGACGCGGCCTCGGTCGAGCGCGGCCGCGTGCTGTTCAACGATCCGCAGCGCGGCAGCTGCTTCTCGTGCCACGGCCCGCTGGGCCGCGGCGACGGACCCACCGCCGGCGACTACAAGGACGACTGGGGTTATCCGATCCGACCGCGCGACTTCGGCGCGGGAGTGTTCCGCTCCGGCAACGACTCGCAGGCGCTGTACCTGGCCATCGCGACGGGCATCAAGGGCTCGCCGATGGGTTCCTTTGCCACGATGTACAGCGGGCCCGAGATCTGGGATCTGGTCCACTTCGCGCAACACATCGCCGCGCAAGGCAAGCAGGGGGGGCAGCGGCCATGAGCTCGTCGATCGCCGTTCCGCTCAGCGCCGCCGGCGCGCGCGACGAGGCCGTGCCGTTGGTCGACTACGGGTTGATCCGCGCGCACTTGTACGCGGCCTTCGCCTGCCTGGCGCTGAGCATGCTCGCGGGCTTCCTGTACTCGTTGCAGTTCCTCGGCTACTACCCGTTCACGGAGGGTCGGCTGGCCGAACTGCTCTCGCCCGGGCACGTGCGCTTGATGCACACGAACCTCGTCGCCTACGGCTGGCTGGTGAACGGGTTCACCGGGATGCTGTACTACGTGGTGCCGCGCCTGACCGGCGAGCGCGTGCTGTCGCGCGGGCTGGGCACGCTGATCTTCTGGGCCTGGCAGCTGATCCTGGTGCTCGCGGCGGTCGGGTACCTGCTCGACCACGGGCAGGCGATCGAGTGGGGCGAGACGCCGACCGGTTTCCGACCCGGCACCTTCGAGCTCGTCTACGTGCCGGTCGACGCGCTGGTCACCGTCGGCGCCGTGCTCGTGATCCTGCAGTTCATGGTGCCGCTCTACCGCGCGCGCCACCAGAAGTACTACGTGACGCTGTGGTACTTCACGGCCGGTCTGGTGTGGCTGGCGCTGACCTACCTGATGGGCAATGTGCTGCCCGAGTGGGTGCTGCCCGGCGCGTCCGGCGCGGCCGTCACCGGCCTGTTCATCCACGACCTGGTGGGCCTGTACGTGACCCCGATGGGCTGGGGGCTGATGTACTTCTTCGTGCCGCTGATCCTGCGCAAGCCGATCTGGAGCCACTCGCTCTCGGTGATCGGCTTCTGGGCGCTGGCCTTCTTCTATCCGCTTGGAGGCGTGCACCACTTCCTGCTCTCGCCGATCCCCGACTACGTCGAGTTCGGCGCGATCTCGACCACGATCGCGATCGAGATCGTGGTGACGACGGTCATCGTCAACTTCTTCATGTCCTTGCGCGGATCGTGGGACAAGCTGCGCACGAGCTTCGCGCTGCGCTGGTTCTACACCGGCGCCGTGATGTACATGATCACGTGCTTCCAGTGCGCGTTCCAGACGACCTGGGCGTTCCAGGAGATCATCCACTTCTCCGACTGGGTCGTCGGACACGCGCACATGATCATGTTCGGGACCTTCACCTTCTGGGTCTACGGCGTGATCGACTGGCTGTGGCCGCGTGTGACCGGCCGGCGCTGGTACAGCACGTCGCTGCGGTCGTGGCACTACTGGCTGTCGGCGATCGGCATCGTGCTGATGTTCACGATCCTGACGGCCGGCGGACTGATCGCCGGCTACATGCAGAAGGATCTCAATCCGTGGGAGCAGATCATCGACGCGCAGGCGCCGTTCTGGCTGTTCCGCACCGTGACCGGCGCGCTGCTGATCATCGGCATGCTGTGCCAGGCCTACAACATGGTGATGACCGCGAAGGCCGGGAAACCCTTCGAGGAAGAGGAGGCTCCGGCCGAATCCCCGGAGCCGGTCGCCTGATCCGCGAGGAACGAATCGATGGAACGCTTCTACACCTTCTTGTTCGTCGCGGGCCTCGGCTGCTTCGCGATCGCCTTCGTGCTGTCGATGATCTTCCCGTGGATGAGCTTGGGCTCGTACCACGGGATGGAATACAAGACGCTCGAGGATCTGGCGGCGCGCCCCAGCGTCGAGTTCGTCGAGTTGTCGAAGTCCTACCCGCAGGATTTCGCGCAGGCCTTCGGCAGCGCCGAACCGACTGCGGCCGCCTTCGCGGAAGCGCTGCAGCGCGGCCGCGACCTCTACGTCGGCCAGGCCTGCTGGCACTGCCACAGCCAGTACGTGCGACCGGTGGCGAACGAGGACCTGCGCTTCGGGCCGGTATCGGTCGCGCAGGAGTACCAGAACGCGCTCGCGCAGCCGCACCTGTGGGGCACGCGGCGCGTCGGTCCGGACCTCTCTCGTGAACACGGCAAGCGCACCAACGACTGGCACGTCGCCCACTTCATCAACCCGAAGAACGTCGTCGCGAACTCGGTCATGCCGCGCTACGACTTCTATTTCTCGTTCGACGCCGACGGCCGCGTGCGCCCGTCGAAGGATGCGCTCTCGCTGATCACGTACGTGCAATGGCTCGGCAGCGAGTCGGGGAGGCGCTAGCGATGAGCCCCGACGCTCCCAAGACCGGCCGGCGCGTCTATCCGGCCATCGGACTGGGCCGCTGGAGCCCGTTCCGTCGCGCGCTGCACGTGTTCTTCGTGATCGCGTGCCTGGTCGGCGGCGCGATGTTCTGCCGCAAGATCTACGAGTTCCTGAACACGATCAAGCACCACGAGCTGGTCGGATTCGCGCACGACCCGCTGGTCGTCTACGCACTCGTCGCGCTGGGCTTCTGCCTGCTGCTCCTGTGGGCGTATCTGACCGGGCAGCTCTCGGGCGTCGAGCGCGCCAAGTACGAGATGTTGGAGCGCTTCGACGAGCAGGAGCGCGCCGAAGGCCTGCGTTTCCCGGAGGAAGCATGAGCACCCCGTCGCAACCCGTCGGCCCCGAGCGCGCCGACAGCCGGCCGTTCCGGCCTCAGTACGGCAAGGGCGGCGTGCCCTGGTACCTGCTGCTCAAGTACCTGGGCTTCCTGACCTTCTTCACGTGGTACGTGCTCGAGTACCAGCTGCCCGACTACCTCGAGCAGGGGCCGGGCCAGCAGAACCAGGCGCCGGAGTTCCGCGCGCAAGCGCAGGACGCGCCGCGCGCCGGCGAGTGAACCGGTGAGAGCGCCGCGCGGCTGCACGCACTGCGATTTTCCGTTGGCGGAAACGCAGGCGGAGTTCTGCTGCTCGGGCTGTTGCGTCGCGCACGCGTTGTCGGGGGCCTCGCTCGAGCACGGCGACCGCGCGCTCGGCCGGCTGCTGCTGGCCGGAGCGCTGGCGATGGGCGTGATGGTGTTCTCGCTGTCGCTATACGGCGAGAGCCTGTGGGGGCGCGCGAGCGACGACCTCTCGGCCGACCAGGAAGGGGCGATTCGCGGTCTGCTGCGCGCCGGCGCGCTGGTGCTCGCGCTGCCGGTCGTGCTGCTGGTCGGCGTGCCGATCGCCGACGCGGTCGTCCGCGCGCGCCGTTGGTTGTCGGCGGACGGCCTGATCCTGCTCGGGGTCGCGGCGGCGCTCGCGTTGTCGTTCTCGAATACCGTGCGCGGCAGCGGCGAGGTCTACTTCGACACGGCGACGGCGGTGCTCGTGCTGGTCGCAGCCGGCCGCTGGCTCGAGGCCCGCGCGCGCGCCAAGGCTCGCGAGCGCCTGAGCGCGCTGCTGCCGCAGAGTGAACCGCCGGCGCTGCGCATCGAGGCGCTGGGCCTGGAAGAGCGCGAAGTCGAGCCCGGCCAGCTGCGGCCCGGCGATCTGGTGCGCGTGCTGCCGGGAGGGCTGCTGCCGGTCGATGGGGTCGTCGTCGAGGGGCGTGCCTTCCTCGACACGTCCGCGCTGAGCGGAGAATCGGAACCGCGCGCCGCACAGGTCGGTGATGCCGTGCTGGCCGGCTCGATCGCGCTCGACGGCGCGCTGGTCGTGCGCGCGACGACGACCGGAGAGCAGCGCCTGCGCGCGCGCTTCGCGCGGCTCCTGGACGAAGGGCTGCGCGCGCGCTCGCCGTGGCTGCGCCTGGCCGACCGCGTCAGCGGCTGGTTGTTGCCGCTGGTGCTGCTGCTCGGCCTGTCGACCTTCGCGTTGCGCACCGGCCTGGTCGGGTCCGAACGCGCGCTGCTGGACGCGCTGTCGGTCGTGTTGATCGCGTGTCCGTGCGCGCTCGGGCTGGCCACGCCGCTCGTGATGACCTTCGCGCTGTCGGAGGCCTGGCGGCGCGGGCTGCTCGTGCGCGGCGGGGAGGTGCTCGAGCGCCTCGCTCGCGCGCGCTGCATCGTGTTCGACAAGACCGGCACGCTCACGACGGGCGAGCTCGAGCTGGTCGCCGTGCAGGCCTTCGACGGCTGCACGTCGGACGAGGCGCTCGCGCTGGCCGCCGCGCTCGAGGCGCACTCCGAACATCCGATCGCGCGCGCGCTGGTGCGCGCGGCGGGTTCCGCCCGTTCGCAGCCGGTGGCCGATTTCACTGTGCTGCCCGGGCGCGGCGTGCGCGGCACACTCGGCGGCCGAGCCTACGAACTCGTCACCAGCACTGCGCCCTCCGTGGCGCTGACCTCCGTCGGCCTGTACTCGGGCGACGTGCAATACGCGCGCTTCGACCTGAGCGCGCGGCCGCGGCCCGAGGCGCGCCCCGTGCTCGGAGAACTCGCCGCGCTCGGGCTCTCGGCGCGCGTGCTGACCGGCGACGC
>VGZE01000182.1 GCA_016872755.1 Planctomycetota bacterium | reverse complement strand
GCGCACACGCGCGCGATCGAGCCGACGTTGCGCGGCCCGCTCGGCCGACATAGGACGACGCGCTTCACGTTCGCGCGCGCACCGCCGCGAGCTGCGCGGGATCGGGATTGCCGCCGGAAACGACCGCCGCGACGCGCAGCGGGCTCGTTGCCGAGCGCGCTGCGAGCAGCGAGCGGCCGACCTCCGCGGCGAAGCGCCCGCTGAACACGGCGGCGGCCGCCGCCGCGCCGGCGGGTTCGACGGTCCATCCGCCTTCGTTCACCAGGCGCTCCTGTCCGGCGAGAATCGCCGCGTCGTCGAGCAGCAGCGTGCGCACGCCGCACGAGCGCGACACGTCGATGTTCCACTGACCCGAAGACGGCGGGCACAGGCCCTGAACGCTGGTCTCGATCTTCGGCGCGACCGGCTCGCCCGCCGCGATTCCCAGCGTCAGCGTGGGCGCACCCGCCGGTTCGACGCCGACGACGAGCACGCGCTCGCCGAGCGTGCGGCGCAGCGCGAGCGCGATCCCGCTGACGAGGCCACCACCCCCGACGGGCACGAGCACGGCTTCGACCTCGGGCCACTGCCGTACGAGCTCGAGCCCGGTCGTCCCGGCGCCCTCGATCGTGCGCGCGGCGTCGTACGGGTGCACGAGCACGCGGCCCGCGGCGACCTGCCGCGCGACCTCGTCCTCGCAAGCCTGCCGCGTCGGCATCAGCACGACCTCCGCTCCGTGGCGGCGGCAGGCCTCGATCTTGTTCGGGTACGCGCTCGCCGGCATCACGATCACCGCGTGGATGCCGGCGCGCTTGGCCGCCCAGGCGAGCGCCTGGCCGTGGTTGCCCGAGCTCGAGCAGACGACCCCCGCGGAGCGCTGTGCCGGCGTGAGCTGCGCGATCTGGTTCCAGGCGCCCCGCGCCTTGAACGCGTTGACTTCCTGCAGGCATTCGAGCTTCAGACGCAGCTCGATGCGCGGATCGCCGGAAGGGAAGGAGACCAGCGGCGTCTCGCGCACGACGCCGCGCAGGCGGACTTCGGCGGCGGCGATGTCGATCTCGGGAAACTGCGCGGGCACGGGCCGCTATTCTGACCTCGGCCCCAAAGCGGCGGTAGCGGGCGTGGTTGAACCTCGCATGGGTTCGCGCGTTGGAACAGACCGCCGTACGAGACCGATCCACGGCCTTCAAGCCCGTCCTCCCCGATGCCCCTTCTTCCTGCGCTGCTAGCCGCCGCCCCCCAGGATCCCGCCTCCGCGCCAGCACCCGTTCCCGCCTCGCAGGCGCAGGAGGTCGTGCTGCCCGCCGAAATCGTGACCGCGCTGCGCTCCGTGGCGCCCGCCACGCAGAGCGAGAGCAGCGTGACCGTGCTCGAGCGCGAGCAGCTCGAGCAGACCGGCGAGCGCTCGCTGCCGCGCATGATCCAGAAGGCCGCGGTCGGCGGCGTATGGGTCCAGGAGACCAACCTCGGCGGCGGCGCGCCGATCCTGCGCGGCGTGATCGGCGAGCGCGTGCTGATCGTCGTCGACGGCGTGCGCCTGAACGACTCGACGACGCGCCTGGGTCCCAACCAATCGCTCAACACGATCGACCCCGCCATCGTCGAGCGCGTCGAGATCGTGCGCGGCCCGGCGGCGGTGCTGTACGGCTCCGATGCCGTGGGCGGCGCGATCCTGATCTGGACCAAGCGCCGCGCGCCCAGGGACGGCGAGAAGTCGCTGCGCTACGGCGTCGACGCGACCGTTCAGTCGGTCAACGAGGGCGCGCGCGGATCGGCCTGGCTGTCCTGGTCCGGCGAACGCGATGCGCTGTACGTGCAGGGCACGCAGAGCGTGTGGAACGAGCTCGAGAGCGCCGATGAGGAGCAGGACTTCACCGGCTACCACTCGAACAGCGTCTTCGGCTCGTACACGCGCGAACTCGACCGCCACCGCATGCTGCGCTTGTCGATACGCGTGCACCGCGATTTCGACGTGCCGCGCACCGACCGGCTCGTGACGGGCTACGGCCAGACGCAGCCGGCGAACCAGGTCTTCAACTTCAGCTTGCAGGAGCAGGAGGGCTACGTCGCCGAGCTCGTCGATACGGAGCGCCGTTCCTTCGCCGACTCGCTGCACGCGCGCCTGTTCGTCAAGCACTACACCGAGGAGCGCGAGATCCAGGCGACCGGATCGAACACGTTCCGCGACGAGCGCGACAGCATTCTCGGCTACGGCTTCGGTCTGGACCTGCACAAGGAACTGAGCGTCGATCACACGCTGGTCTACGGCGTCGACTTCCACCGCGACGAGGTCACGTCCACGCGCTTCAACACCAACGTGCTCACGCAGGTCACGACCGAGGGCCCGGGCGCGTTCGCCGACAACTCGAAGTTCTGGACGCTGGGCGTGTTCGCGCAGGACGAGATCCGCTCGTTCCGGCCCTTCGACGTGACCGTGGGCGTGCGCTACGCGCGGTCGGAGTTCGGGTTCACGCCCTTCGTCGCGACGGATCCGCACGAGGAAGGCGGCTTCGACGCGTTTGCCGGCAGCATCGCGGTCGCGCGCGATCTCGGCGAGCGCTGGCGCGTCACCGGCACGCTTTCGAGGTCCTTCCGGGCGCCGGGCCTGGAGAGCCTGGCGAACAACGGGACGATCTTCGGCGGTACCGAGATCGCCAACCCGGACCTCGATCCGGAGACCGCGCTGACCGGCGAGCTCGCGCTCGACTACAGCGACCCGCTGTGGCACGGCGGCCTCTCGATCTACCACACCGGCATCAGCGACGCGCTCGGCCGCGTGCTCATCGACGCGGGCAATCCGGCCACGACCGGCGACGAGACCTACATGCGCGAGAACGTCGGCTCGATCTCGATCCACGGCGCCGAGGCGCGGCTGGCACGGCGCTTCGACACCGACTCAGCGTGGGGCGCCGAGGGCACCCTGACCTTCACGAAGGGTCGCCAGTACGACGACACGGTCAACCTGCTGACCGGGGAGAAGACCTACAACGACGTGCCTGCGCGGCGCATCCCGCCGCTCTTCGGGTCGCTCGCGCTGACCTACGACGCGCTGGAGGCCGGTTCGTCGCTGGCGTGGGGCCGCCTCGAGATGATTGCGGCCGACGAGCAGGACGAGCTCAGCCCCGACGACCTCGCCGATCCGCGCATCAACCCCGCCGGAACGGCCGGCTGGGCCGTGTTCAACGTGGACGTGGGCGGCTCGCTATCGCGCTACGTCGAGGGCACGACCTGGAGCTTCGGTCTGCACAACCTGCTCGACCAGCAGTACCGGATCCACGGCTCCGGACTCGACGCGCCCGGCTTCGGAGCGATCTTGACCTTATCCTGGAGTGGATGAACGGCCCGCGCCACGCCTGCGCCCGCAACGCAGCCCGGAGATCCGCGCTCACGTTCGCCGGATCCTGGGGACTCGCCGCGCTCGTGCACGCGGGCGCGCTGCTCGCGGCCGCGCGCTGGCCGCTGGCGGTGTCGGCTGCCGAGCAGGGCGGCGACGAGGATCCGATTGCGATCCGCGTCAGCCGGTCGAGCTTCACCGAGCTCGGTTTCGCGGACGAGCCGCCGGGCGAGCCGGACGCCGAGACGCTCGCCAAGCTCGCGACCGAAGCGATCGCCGAACTGATCGCCCAGCCTACGGCCGAGACGGTCGCCGCGCCGGTGATCGAGCCCGTCGCCGAGGCGGCACCCGTGACCCCGGCCACACCTGTGGCGATGGCCGAGCCTGTCGCCGCAGCCGCGGCCGGTGCTGCCGTGATCGGCACCGGCGCGAGCCTGGTAGAACCGCCGGTCGGCTCGCCCGCGGCGAGCGGAGCGGACGGCGGATCCGCGGTCCTCTCCGCGCCCGCGGCACCCGAGCCGGTTGCGGCTGCTGCGCTGCCCGCACTCCCCGTGAACGGCGCGAGCTCGCGCGGCGGCGAAGGATTCGCCGGTGGCGCGCAACGCGCCGCGCGCCTGACCTCCAATCCCAAGCCCACCTACCCGCGCCTATCGATTCGCTACGGCGAGCAAGGCGAAGCGCTGTGCCGGCTCGAGATCGACGCCGAGGGTCGCGTCATCGGCGCGAAGATCGCGCGCTCGAGCGGCCACGCGCGCCTCGACGAAGCCGCGCTGTCGGCGGTGAAGCGCTGGCGCTTCGAGCCGGCGACGCGCGACGGCGTGCCCGAGCCGTCGTTCGCGACGCTGCCCGTCGTGTTCCGGATCCAGGACGCGCGCTAGGAGCCTGCCCGAGCGGTCGAACGGCTCACTGCCCGATCGTCGCATTGCCGCGGGAGGCGCGCAGCGTGACCGGCGCCGTGAACGTCAGCGTCTCGGCGTAGTTGCCAGGCCGCAGGTTCAGGATGTTCCCCGGCGATGCGCTCGCGACCTGGTAGCCGCTCTGCACCGTCTTGTACGGGCTCGTGCTGTAGCCGGTCGACGTGCCGCCGAAAGTCTTGTCGACGAAGTACGTGTAGCCGCTGACCTCGCCATTCAACTGGCAGTACTTGCGCGTCGCATCGGACCAGCGGTCGAGTTGGTCGCTCGTCATCAGGATCGACGACCAGTCGTGGGGAGGCTGGATCGGCCCGACGCAGTCGTTCGCGCCGTAGTAGCTCATCACGTTGTAGAGCAGGTTGTTCTTGTCGGTCGCGCTGTAGTTCTGGGCATTCAGCAGCGTGAGCTTCGTGCTGCAGCAGCACTCCAAGTTCCCGCCCGTCGTGCACGAGAAGTCCGCAACACACGAGAGTTCGGGATCGAACTTCGTATCCGCGCAACCGTCGTCGTCGAAGGTGTGGATCATGCTGAAGTGGTGGCCGAGTTCGTGCGGCCACAGGAGTTCCGGCGTCATGCCCACCTTGAATACGACGATCTCTTCCTGAGATCCTGAGCAACTCGATGCGCTTGGAATCGCCGCGAGGCCGCCGGAGTTGTCGCATGAGTTGACGATGTAGATGTTGACCGCGTTCGTGCGCCAGAAATACGCGGCCGCGTTCGCCTTGGCCGTCGACTCGAGCAGCTTGAATTCGTCGAAATACAAGTCGAAGTACTGCCAGGAACTGGTCGGGGCATGCGAGACGTTCTCCATCTCGATGACGACGTACCGATAGCCTCGCCCCATCCGCTCGGCGTACTGATTCGTCTGCTCGATCGCCGACTGCACGGCAGCCTCGTTGTCCCACAGGCCCAACGGCCGATTCCCCGCTGAGTTCAGCACCCACTTCACCGACACGTACACATCGATCTCCTGGGCCGCGAACGGAGCACAGAATGCTGCCGCCGCGAGGAGCGAGAGAAGTTTCGACTTCATTGGGCCGGCTCCACTACTGCAGGTTGACGAGCGCGAGCACCAGGCCGCGGCCGCGTTCCAGGCGACCCATCGCCTTGCCGATCACGGCTCCCTGCGCGAGCGCCGGATCGGTGACGCGCATCGCGTGGCCTTCGACCGCCGCCGTCGTCAGCAGATCCCCCGGCGCGATCGCGCCGCCGCCGGCGTCGCACCACACGTACACGCGTCCGCACAGCGCGACGGGCTGGTCGCCGTCGGCGATCGTGCCCTCCTGGCCCATCAGCATGCCGGGACTCACGCCGCCCGCGCCGCTGATCACTCCGGCCACCGTGCGGTCGTAGGCCCGCGAGCTGACGACGAGCCGCCCCTCGTGCTCGGGATCGATGCACACGACCATGCCGGGAGCCGGCGCGGCGGCGCGATCGTCCTCGATCGCCGACACGTGGAAGCCCTCGGACAAGTCGGAGCCGCCGAGGATCTGCAGCACTTTCGTCACCGTCTTGCCGCTCTTCTCGACCCAGAACTTCGGGTTGTTGCTCTCGTCGACGGCCGTGATGAACGTTGCCGCTCCGGCATTCTTCATCCACAGCGTGCCGCCGGTCCCGGTGTTCTCGAGCACGAGCGTGTGGTAATTGCTGGCATTGGTGAAGTACCCCGCCTGCGCGGAGGCGGTCTCAGGATTGTGCACGCGCAGCGCCGCTTGGTTGGCGCCGTGCACGCGGCCTTCGACGTACGCGCCGGTCCCCAGCGCGGTGTTGCGGAAGTACCCGCCGAAGCCCGACGGCGAACTCGCCTCGCCATACACGCCGTAGTTCGTGCCGCTGATCGCGTGGGCCTCGCCGCGCACGCCGATCCCGCTGGTCGAGTCCGACTCGCCGCGCACGCCCCACGCCGAACCGCTGGTAGCGGTCGCGCTGGCCCACACCGCGTCGCCGCCGGATGCGCTCGTGGTCGCGCGCAGACCCTTCGATCCTTCCGCGTACAAACCGACTCCGTTGTCGTTCTCGAACCAGCCGCCGTAACTCGACGGCGCGAACGAGTAGCCGCGCACCCCCGCTCCGGAGCCGCCCGAGGTCGTGCCCTGCAGGCCATCGCCGCCGGCGTCGTTGTTGCCGTACACGGCCGCCACGGGCGGCACCCCAGGAACCACGACGCCGGCGTGCGCGAAGGCGACGACCCCGTTGTTCGTCGCGCTTTCGGCGAGCAGGCCGACCTCCGACGACCCGTTGGCGTGGATGCGCGCATTGGGCGCCGCGGT
>VGZE01000181.1 GCA_016872755.1 Planctomycetota bacterium | reverse complement strand
CGCGAGCCCGGACTGCGGGGCCGCTGCGCGCGCGCGGGCCGCTCGTGCGCCATACCAGCGCGGCCGAGCACGCGCGGCGCATCGAGGTCTGCCGCGAGCGGATCGCGGAAGGCGAGTGCTATCAGGCCAACCTCGCGCATCGCTTCACGCGCGAACTGGATGCCGCGCCGCGCGACCTCTACGCGCGGCTCCGCGCGCGCAATCGAGCGCCGTACATGGGCTACCTCGAAGGCGCGTGGGGCGCGCTGCTGTCGGCGAGCCCGGAGTTGCTGCTCGACTACGCCGGCGGCGTCGCGCGCACGCGACCGATCAAGGGCACGCTGCCGCGGCTCGAGGATCCCGTCGCCGATCGCGAGCAGCGCGCGCGGCTGCTGGCCTCGGAGAAGGACCGCGCCGAGCTCGCGATGATCGTCGATCTGGAACGCAACGACCTGGGCCGCATCGCGGAGTGGGGCGGCGTGCGCGTGGAGGGCTTTCCGAGCCTGCACAGCTACGCTCGCGTGCACCATCTGATGGCGGACGTCGTCGCGACGCCGCGCGCGGGCACGACGGCCCTCGACGCGCTGGCCGCCTTGTTCCCCGGCGGCTCGATCACCGGCGCGCCCAAGCTGCGCAGCATGGAGCTGATCGCCGAGCTCGAGGGGGAAGGTCGCGGCTTCTTCTGCGGCGCGCTCGGGATGCTCGACCTGCGCGACCGCGCGTGCTTCAACATCCTGATCCGATCGCTGGCCTGGCGTCCGCGGCCCGAGCTGGGCCCGAGCGCGGGCGAGGTCTCGTTCCGCGTCGGCGGAGGCATCACGTGGTCGAGCGAAGCGGCCGCCGAGGACGACGAGACGCTGGCCAAGGCGCGCAGCCTGGCCGAGGCCTTGGAATCGTCTGTCGAGTAGGCTCTGCGCGATGCGCCAGGTCTGGATCAATGGGCAGCTGCAGGACCCGCATTCCGGCGCCGTGTCCGCCTTGGACGCAGGCCTCCAACTGGGCCTGGCGGTCTTCGACACGCTGCTGCTGGACCGCGGCTGCCTGCTGTTCGCGGAAGAACACCTGGCACGCCTGGAACGCAGCGCGCGTGCGGCCGAGCTGCCCTGGCCGCCGCCCTTCGATCCGCGTGAAGGCCTGCGCGCGCTCGTCGCGGCGCTGCCGGTGCGGGACGCGAGCCTGCGCCTGACCTACAGCGCCGGCGCCGCCGGCGAGGTGCCGCTGCTGATCGCCAGTGCGCGGCCCGTCACGCACTGGCCGGCGGACGGCGTGCGCGTGCTCGTTTCGCGCCACGCCAAGCTCGCCGGAGATCCGCTCGAGCAGATCAAGCACACGAACCGGCTGCGCAACCACCTGGCGCGCGAGGAGGCGCGGCGCGCCGGCTGCGACGAGGCGCTCTTGCCGACCGAAGCCGGTGACCTGACCGAGGGCACGCTCTCGAATCTGTTCGTCGCGCGCGACGGTGTGCTGCTGACCGCGGCTTGCGAGCGCGGCTGCCTGGCCGGTGTCACGCGCGACCACGTGGTCGCGAGCCTGCGCGCCGAACCCAGGCTGGCGGGAAAGCGCTGGGAGCTTCGCGAGGACCGCGTCGAGCCCTCCGATCTTGCGCGCGCCGACGAGGTGCTGCTGACCAACACGTCCGGCCGCGTGCTCGGCGTGTTGGAGGTGCGCGGCCTGCGCGCGGACCTGCCCGGGTCCGCGGGTCCGATCGCCCGCGAGCTGCGCGCGCGGCTGGACCGGCTCGAGCAGGCCGAGCGGGCGCGGTCGATCGGCACAGTCCTTGCTCCAACCCGCGCTCCCGAGCGGAGTTCCGGCGGCGTTGCCTAAGCGCACGCAGGTTTGCCTAGAATCCGGTCGTCCAACCCCTGTTCCGCGCCCTCCAGCCATGATTTCGAGTCTCGCCATCGCGCTCGTCCTCTCCGCCTGGCCGTCCACCGAGTTCCCGCTGTCCTCTGTTCAGGACGGCGCGCTGCTCGCGCTGCAGGACCCCAAGCCGGCGCCCAAGGCCGACAAGACCGAGGAAATCAAGAAGTTGTGCGCCGATTTCGACGGGCTGATCACGCAGCGCGGCAAGCAGGATGACGAAGCCTGCAAGTTGATCGAGACGATGCTGATCAAGTTCCCCGACTGCGGCGCCAAGGACCGCGAGGCGATCGTGGCCGCGCTGGCCAAGAGCTTCGATCAGAAGCGCGTGGTCAACGAGGAGGAGGGCGAGGATCCGGCCAAGGTCTACAAGCTCTACACGACTTCCGTGGTCGCGCTCTCGCGCATGGGGCCCGAAAGCGTCAAGCCGCTGCAGAAGCTGATCGGCGATCGCGCCCACAAGGCGAATCGCGATCTGTTGCGCCGCGCGGTGTTGGCGCTGGGCAAGACCAAGGACGCCGGCAGCGTCGGATTCCTGCTCGACCTGCGCAATCACAAGGAGAACGTGCTGGTGGCCGCGGCGGCCGAGGCGTTGGGCGAGTACAGCGAGCTGCCTGTCGAGAAGCGCAAGCAGATCTTCGAGGAGCTGCTCAAGGTGCTGATGGCCCTCAAGGTCGAGGTCGATCAGGCGCAGGCGGGCGGCACGCCGGACAACGACAAGAGCGAGCGCTACCAGACCATCAGCGGACCGATCCTCGGCACGCTGCAGCGCCTGTCGGGCCACGAGGAGCGCGAGCCCGACAAGTGGCAGGCCTGGTGGAACAACAACAAGAAGAAGAAGTGGCCGGTCGATTGAGCCACGACTCCTTGCCGGCCCTGGCCCTGCTGCTCGCCGCCGGCACCTGTGCTCCTGGCGCCGATGGGCGCCCGGGCGAGCCTGCGGCCGCGCCCGCGCAGACGGCGCAACCCGTCGGTTCCGCAGCGCCGGTCGCCGCGCCCGTTCCCTCCGCTGAGCTTCCGGCGCAAGACGAACTCGCCGCGCTGCGCGCCACGCTCGCTGTGCGCGACGCCGAGATCCGCAAGCTCAAGCAAGAGCTGAGCGTCGAGCAGTTGCGTCGCTACGAGCGCGAGCGGCAGTGGCTGGAGTACAACCGCTGGCTGGCGCGGCTGCCGCTGGGCGAGGCCGGTCGCAACCTGGTCTTCCCCCTCGATCCGAGCCTGATTCCGCCGGAGTCGCAGCCCTCCTTCGAGCCGCAATCGAAGCCCGCGCCCGCGCCGCCGGCGCCCGAGGTCGTGCGCGCCGCCGAGTTCGTGTCGCGCTTGAATGCGTTGTTGTGGAGCGACGGCATCCGCGATCTGTCGGTGCTCGAAGGCGGCCGCGTCGGCCCCGATCTCCTGCGGCCGGCCTGGATCGGACCCGTCGTGCTGCGGCGCGTCGACGGCGAGGGCCGCCTGGCCGGCAGCCTGTTCGCCGATCGCATGCGCCTGGAGTGCAGCCGCGCCGCGCGCACGGTCACGCTCGTGCTCGAGTCCGGCTACGAGCAGGTGGAGGGTTCGCGCACGGCCTTCGAGCCGACCGGCCGGCGTATCCTGCTGCCGCTCGTGGATCCGGACCGCTGGCTGGAAGGTTGCCCGGAGCTCTTCGCGGCCGATCAGCAACTCTCCGCGCGCGACGACGGACTGTGGGATCGCGCGCGCGTGAAGCAGGCGCTCAACCAGTTGCTGGCCGCCGATGCGGCCGGCGGCTACTGGCAGATCAAGGACATCGGCGGCATCCGCGGCGCCGCGCTCCACGATGTCCAGTTGCTCGCGCTCGACGCCAGCGGCCGCATGCAGCGGCTGGCCTTCTGCGACACGCTGACGCTGCGCGCGTCGCTGTCGGGCGTCGAGCTCTCGCTGCGCGACGGCGCCGTCGTGCGCGACGGCCGCAAGGCGCCCTTCCCCGAGGGACGCATGCGGATCGTGTTGCCGCAGGCCGAGGCCGGGGCCTTCCGCGCCGCGCGCATTCCGGGTTTCGCCGAGCCCGACCTGCTACCGGCGCTCGTTCCGGATGCCGGCGCGCCGACCGCGCAGGAGTAGGCTTCGCATGGCACGTGCGCGCGATCCCGAACCGGGCCTGTTCGACGCTTCGCCGCAGGCGGCGCCGCTGACGGTCGGGCAGCTCGCGCGCACGCTCAAGGCGCGCTTGGCCGAACTCGGCAATGTGCGCGTCGAAGGCGAGCTGTCGCGCCTGACCTGGGCCTCCTCCGGCCACCTCTACTTCACGTTGAAGGACGAGAGCGCCGCGCTCTCCTGCGCGATCTGGAAGGGCGCGCTAGCCACCGCGTTGGCGGTCGAGCCGGCGGAGGGACTGCGCGTCGTCGTGACCGCGCGCGTCGATTTCTACGCGCCGCGCGGCTCGCTGACGCTGATCGTCGAGCGCCTCGAGCCGCTCGGCCTGGGCGCGCTGCTCGTCGAACTCGAGAAGCTCAAGGCCGAACTGCGCGCGAAGGGCTGGTTCGATCGCAAGCGGCCGCTGCCCGCGCTGCCGCGCTGCGTCGGCGTCGTCACCAGTCGCGACGGCGCGGCCTGGCAGGACTTCCAGCAGACGCTGCGCAAGCGCTGGCCCGACTACCCGGTGCGACTGTGTCACACGCCCGTGCAGGGGCCGGGCTCGGCCGCGTCGATCGCGCGCGCGATCGCGCGCCTGGCCGCGAGCGGCGTCGACGTGATCGCGCTGGTGCGCGGCGGCGGATCGCTCGAGGACCTGTGGGCCTTCAACGAGCGGGTCGTGGCCGAGGCGATCTGGAACTCGCCGGTGCCGGTGGTCAGCGGAGTCGGCCACGAGACCGACATCAGCCTGGCCGACCTGGTCGCCGACCTGCGCGCGCACACGCCGACCGACGCGGCGCAGTCGGTGATTCCATCGCGCGCCGAATACGAGGAGCGCATCGAACGCGCCTTCGCGTACCTTTCGGAAGCGATCCATGATCGGCTGCTGCGCTCCGGACACGCGCTGGAGCTGGCCGCGCGGCGGCGACTCGCATTGGCGCTGACCGCGCGCCTCGAGCGCACCGCTTCGGGGATCGCGCGGCTGCACGCGCGCCTCCAAGCGCGCGATCCCCGCGCGCGGCTCGCGCCGCTGGAGCAACAGTTGCTGCGCGCGCGCGGCCGCGTCCGCGAGGCCGCCGGCCGCCTGCTCGATGCTCGCGCAACGCGCGTCGCGCTGGCGGCACGCGGCCTCGAAGCCACCTCGCCGCTGGCAGTGCTGGGCCGCGGTTACAGCGTGACGCTGCTCCGCGATCCGCTCGGCGAGCGCGCGCTGCGCGACGCAAGCGGCGTCGAGCCGGGCGCCGAGCTCGTCACGCTGCTCGCCAATGGGCGTCTGCACTCGCGGGTCGCCGCGCGCGCGACCGAGGGGCAGGCCTCTTGAGCGCCGCACCGAGCGCGCAGGCCTCGCTGCCGCTGCGCGTTGCCGCCGTGGTCGTCAATTGGAATGGCGGTGCGCGCAACCTCTGCTGCGTGCGGTCGCTGCTCGCGCAGGGGCTCGACGAATCCGACATCGCTTTCGTCGACAACGGCTCGCGCGACGGTTCGGCCCAAGCGACGCTCGACGCGCACCCGCGCCTGCACGCGATCCGCAACGCCTCGAACCTCGGCTATGGCGCCGGCACCAACCAGGGCATCGCCTGGGCGCTCGCGCGCGGCTGCGAGGCCGTCTACCTGGTCAACAACGACCTCGAGGCGCCCGCGGGCACGCTGCGGCGGTTGTGCGAAGAGCTCGCCTCCGACGAGCGCGTGGGCATCGTCGGCCCGCGCGTCTTGTACCGGCACGATCCGACGCGCGTGTGGGCGGCTGGTGCGCAACTGACCTGGCGCGCGAACCTGTCGACGCTGCTAGGCCACGGCGAGGCCGACGGAGCGCGCTGGCAGGTCACGCGCGACGTCGACTACGTGCCCGGCTGCGCGCTGCTCGCGCGGCGCGCGGTCTTCGAGCGCATCGGGCTGCTCGAGGCGGACTACTTCGCGTACCACGAGGACCTCGAGTTCTGCGTGCTCGCGCGGCGCGCCGGTTTCGGCGTGCGCGTGGTGGGGGAGGCGCACGCGCTGCACGACGCGGGCGGATCGACCGGTGGCGGCTACAACCCGCGGCGCAAGTACATGATGGGGGTCAACACGGTGTGGTTCCTGCGGCGCCACGGAACGCCGCCGCGCTGGTTGTCCTTCGCACTGTTCGATGTGTTGCCGTTGCCGCTCTTGTGGCTGGCGGGCCTGTTCAATGGCCGCTCGCGCGCGGTGCTGGCCAAGGCGCTGGGTACCTGGCATGGGTTGCGCGGGCGCAAGATCGATCCGGCGCTGCTCGAGGCGGGCGCGGGGCCGTTGTGGTGAGCGGGGGGTAGTGGAAGGACGTCCGCATTCCGACGGCCCCACTGGGGCTGGGGCGCGGTACGAACCTGGTTGGCCACCCGAAGTCTGAGCGTCGGTTTTGAGGGGGCAATGAGAGATCGAGGCCCGCGCTACACTGACCAGCCCATGACGCGAGTGAGCGTCCAGGCTGGTTCACAAGCCTCTTGCCAGCAACATGTCGCTGGCACCGGAGTCGTCGTTTCTCCGCGCTACGCAGACCCGCCTAGCCCCTCGCGACTCGCATACGAAGGTCTGTCGAATCCGCGTTCGGCGTCGTGGGTGATCAAGT
>VGZE01000180.1 GCA_016872755.1 Planctomycetota bacterium | reverse complement strand
CAGGAGGAACAGGCGCTGCCGCTCTTGCGGCGCGTCGGCGAGCGCGGGCTGGTCAGCGGCTGGCTCGAGCTGGAGCGGACCTATCCGCGGCTGGATCTGTACGTGCCGGCCGAGGAGGCGCTCGCGCGCGCCGTGGAACTCGCGCCGCGCGCTCCGGCCGTGCTGGCGCGACAGGCAGCCGGCGAGGCGGCGCGCGGCCGCCTGCAGGCCGAGCTCGCGCACTGGCAGTCGCTGCGCGCGGTCGTGGGTGCGGTGCCCGGAGTGCTCGACGCGTTGGCCGACCGGCATGCGGCGCTGGGCCGGCACGACGCGGCGATCGAGCTGCGCCGCGAGCTCTTGCAGCGCGCCCCGTCGTACTCGGCACAGCTCGCGCTGGCCGATGCGCTGCTCGCCGCGCTGCGCGTCGATGCCGCGCGCGCCGCGTACGAGGAACTGGCGCAGCGACGGCCGTTTTGGGCCGTGCCGCTCGTGCGCCTGGCCGACTGCGCGCGCCTGGCCGACGCGCCGGAGGTCGAACGCGCGATGCTGGAGCGCGCGCTGGCGCTCGAGCCGGCCGAACCGGTGCTGCGCGAACGGCTGCGCGCGCTCACCGGCAGCGACCCGGTGCTCGAGCAACTACGCGCCTGGGAGGTCGATCTGCAACAGGAGCGCGCGCGCTACGACTCGCAGCGCTGGAACGAGTCGGTCGTGCGCGTCGTCGACAGCGCGGTGGTGCGCTACTTCGAGGACGGTTCGTCGGAGACCCTGACGCGCAATCTGATCGCGCTGCGCGACCTGGCCGCGTGCAAGCGCGAGGGCACGCAGCGCTTCCCCGGCGAGGCGCTGGCGGTGCGCGTGCACGGGGCGGGCGGGTCGTTGCGCGAGCCGGTGCGCTCCGAGAACCAGTGGGTGCTGCCCGGGCTCGTGCCGGATGAACTGATCGAGGTCCATTACCGCAATCGCGAGGGCCCGCGCCCGGACGGCGCACTGGGTCCCGAGCGCTGGTACTTCGCGTCGCTGGAAGACGCCTACCAGCTCTCGCGCCTCGTCGCGATCGTGCCGCGCGCATGGCTCGCGCCGGGCCCCGACGGCGCCCCCGCGCGCCTGCGCCTGCGCTTCGAGCACTTCGACGGCACGCACGAGGTGCACGTGGAGGGCGCATACGAAATCCACGTCTTCGAACGCCGCGACTCGCGACGCGTGGTGCCGGAACCGCTGCACGCTCCGCGCGAGCAGTTCCTGCCGCTGGTGGAGTTCGGCGCGCGCGGCAGCCCGCGCGCCGCCAGCTCGCGCCTGATGCTGCTGTCGCGGTTGAAGACGCGCGTGTCTCCGTGGATCCGCGCGCAGGCGCGCTCGCAACTCGCGGGCGTCGAGCAGCGCGCGCGCGAACTGTACGAGCGGCTGCCCGGGCTCGTCGAGCAGCGCGACCCGGCCTCGACGGCCGGCGCGACGGCGACGCTGCTCGAGCGGCGCGGCAATGCCGCCTATCTGTACGCGGCGCTGCTGCGCGCTGCCGACATCGAAGCCGACCTGGTCTGGTCGCGCGAGATACCGCCACAGATCGAGCCGGATCCGGATCCCTTGGTGCTGGAGAGCGGGCGCTGGGCCAACGCGCTGTACACGCTGGTGCGACCTGGCGTCGGCACGCCGATCCTGTGCGATCCGAACACGCCGGACCTGCCGTTCGGCGCGCTTGCCGTCACGGCACCGCGCGCGCCAGCGCTGAGCGGCCTGTCGGGCCAGTCGCTCGAGCTGCCGGACGTCGCGCCGGAACAGCAGCCGGGCGCGCGCGCGCGCGTCGAGCTCGTGCTCGACGACGGGCTCGAGGCGCGCGCGCGGATCGAACTCGGCACCAGCGGGCATGCGAGCCATGGCAGCGAGCGGAATCTGCGCTCGGCGCCGCAGGCGACGCTGCGCAACCAGTTCGCGCAGCAGGGCGCGCGGGTCCTGCCGGGTTTTCGGCTCGAGTCCTTCGAGGTGCGCGGGCTCGACGACGAGCGCGAGCCGAGCTTCGTGCTCGCGGGGCCGGTCGCGCGTTGGGTCGACGCGCGCAACCCGGTGGTCGAGCTGCCGCTGCCGCCGACCCGGCTCGCCGAGCGATACGCGGGCGGCGAGGGCAAGCGGCGGCTGCCGTATGTGCTGCCGCGCGCGCAGATCGCGTTTCACTCCGCGCGCATCGAGCTGCCGGCGGGCTGGAAGGTGAAGGAGCTGCCGGCCGACACGCGCCTCGAGTTCGGCTCGGGGCGCTACGTGCAGGCGTTCCGCGCGCTCGAGAACGGGCGCGTGATCGAGCTCGAGCGCGAGGTCGTACTGCTGCCGATGGCGCTCGCGGCGAGCGAGTTCGCGGCCTGGCATGCGCACTGCGAGCGCGCCGACGCGGCCGAGCGCGTGCGGTTGGAGTTCGTACGCGAGTGAGCGCTCAGACCACGACGCCGGGGAACACCACGGTGTGGTTGGGGAACACCTGCGCGAGTGCCGTGTTGCCCAGGCGCTTGGCGAGGACCTCGCCGACCACGTCGCGGTAGTCCGTCGTGATCGCGACGTCGCCGTGGTCCAGCGCGGCCGGCGCGAGCCCCGGCCAGGTCCCGTGCACCTGCCCGCCCGCGATGTGCCCGCCGAGCAGCAACATCGCGTTTCCGTGTCCGTGGTCCAGCCCCGCGCTGCCGTTCTCGGCGACTCGGCGGCCGAACTCGCTCATCACGACCACGACGACGCGATCGATGTCCGACAGCATGTCGAGGTAGAAGGCCTCGAGTGAACGGCACAACTCGTCCAGCAACAGCGCCATGACGCCGTTCAACGGCCCAAGCTGGCTGTGCAGGTCCCAGCCGCCGAGTTCGAGCATCACGCACTCCAGCCCCACGTCGGCCTTGATCAGCGCCGCGCTCTGGCGCAGCCCCGCGGCGAGCTCGGAGCCCGCCGGGTAATTCGCGCCCGGGGCCGGCGCGTAGTTGGCGAAATCGATCAGGTCGAGCAGGTGGATCGTGCCGATCGTGTCGAGCGCGATCGCCGAGAGCGGCGCCGCGGCGCCCGCGTACATGCCGGCGATCAGGCTCTCGCGCAGCGCGGCCGTGACCGGTGCGCCGGGGAACGCGTAGTTGGAAAGATCGGGGATCGGCAGCGTCTGCGGCGCCTGCGCCAGCGTCATCGGCATCACGTCGACGAGCGCGGCAGCGCGCAGCGGGCCCGCGCCGAGCGCCGGCGTGACCTGCAGGTGGCGCGCCAGCCAGCCGCTGGAGACCGAGCCGAGCGGCTGCAGCGGGATGCCGAGCTCCATCCGCGCGAAGGCCTCGAAGTGCGAGCGCGTCGGGTCGGGCGAGCCCGCCGCGTGCACGATCGCCAGGTGTCCGTTCCCCCACGGCGTCAACAGCGGCGCCGCGGCGGGCGCCAGGCCGAAGAATCCATCGAGGTCGAGCGCCCCGCCGCTCGAGCCGGGCGGGGCGATCGCGAGCGTCGGTCGCGCCGTGTACAGGTGCGGATCGCCGTGCGGCACGCAGGTGGTCAGGCCGTCCATTCCGCCGCGCAGCAGCACGTGCACGAGCACGTCGCGCGGCTCGGCGCTCGCATCCTGCTTGGACGCACCGCGCAGGTACAGGCGCGGCAAGCCGGAGCCCAGGCCGGGCACGGCTGCGCTCAGGAGCTTCCGGCGGGAGAGGGGCGCAGCATTCGACTCGTTCATCGCGGCTCCTCTAGTACCACTGGTAGCTGGGTGAGGACGCAGCCAACGCGATCGCTTCGCGCAGCACGGTCCAGTCGTAATTCGGGAAGCTGTCGACGAAGGCCTGCACGGCGGCCTCGTCCGCTGCGCGCATCGCGCCGCCCATCAACAGCTTGTTGATCGCCGCGCCGGCCTCGGCGGGCGCCGGATTCCCGAGCAACGCAACGACGACGGTCGGATTCACGCTGACGCCGGGCAGCGCGCCGTCGAGCAGGCGGGACGCGAAGCTCCAGCGCGCGTGCAGTCCGCCGCTCCAGGCTCCCAGCGTGTCCGGATAACCGTTGGGCGCGGGCCAGTCGTACGGCAGTTGCCCCATCGCAGTGAGCTCATCGAGGACACCCGTCGCGTTCTGCACGTTGGCGCGCACCGCGCGCATGAGGCTGGTCGCGAAGTGGAACGGACGCTTCAGCTTGCCTTGCTTCCAGGCCTCGGCCGCCGCCAGCGACTCGCGCGACAGGATCGTGCGCAGGACCGCGCGCAGGTCGCCGCCGCTCGACGACCAGGTCGCCTGCGCCGCCGCGACGACCGACTCGGGCGGCTGGTAGGACAGGAACCAGCGACAGAGCTTGCGACACACGTGGTCGCGCGTCGACGCATGGCTCTCCAGCAGCGTGAGCACGGCATCGCCGTCGGACTTGCCGCCACCGGCGGGGATCGGCAGCCCGAGCACCTGCTTCGCGCCCTGGTCGTGATCGGCCGCCACGAAAACGAACTCGCCGAATTTCGCCGGCGTCGTGAACGACCAGAACGACCAGCCGGTCAGGCAGCGCGCGAGTTCCTTGACGTCGGCCTCGGCGTAGCCGCCGCTCACGCCCAGCGTGTGCAGCTCGAGCAGCTCGCGCGCGTAGTTCTCCTGCGGCTTGCCCTTCACGTTGGTGTGGTTGTCGAGATAGTGGAGCATCGCCGCGCTGTGAGCGCTGGCGCGCAGCAGCGCGCCGAAAGAGCCGAAGGCGTGCTGTCGGATCACGTCGCGGTCGTCGAGCGTCTTCAGGAAGCGCTCGATGCCGTCGAAGTGGTCGATGCTGAAGTGATCGGTCCAGAACTCGACGCTGCGCTCGCGCAACTGCCGGCGCGAGTACACCGAGCGCAAGACCATCGCCTGCTTCAGCTCCAGCGGCGGCAGCTTGGAGAGGACCGGCTGCGGGTAGGCGGCCAGCAACTGGGGTCCGCTCATCGCGAGCGATTGGAAACCGGAGAGCTTCTGCTCGAGCTCGCTGTCGTCGAGGGCTTCCCAGGCGAGCTGCTGATCGAGGAACGCGTCGTAGCCCAGTTGCTGCGCCTCGGCCCACACGTTGACGTCGAAGCCCTGCGTGATGCGGTTGACCAGCGCGAGCAACAGATCCGCGCGCGGCTCGACGGGCGCGCTAGTCGCGGCGCCGCTGGCGGTCTGGGCGGCGTGTCGCGTCGCCCAGCCGGCGGCGGCGGCCGCCGCGGCGCCGCCGACGAGGAAGGCGCGCCGCGTGGAGGTGTCGAAGGGGATCACGGACATGGGCGAGACTCCGGACTCGGCGCCGCACGTGCGCGTGCGAGACACCTTGAGACACCTTCGAATGTACCCGCGCCGGCTCAGGCCAGCGAGACCCGGGTCGCCGAACCGAGGTAGCGCTCGCGCAGGCGCTCGTCCGCGCTGATCCACTCGCGCGCGAGCTGCCACAGCGACAGATCGATGCCCGGTCCGGCCAGCCCCTCGCGATTCGGCCCGGCCTGCCGCAACCCGACCAGCTCCCCCATCCCGCGCAGTTCCAGGTCGAGCTCCGCGATCTTGAATCCGTCGCTCTCGCGCGCGAACAGATCGAGCCGCTCCCGGGATGCCGCGTCGATCCCCTCCGACTCCGCGACGAAGCACCACGACTCGCGCGGCCCGCGCCCGACCCGACCGCGCAGTTGGTGCAACTGTGCGAGACCGAAGCGCTCGGCCCCCTCGATCACGATGCAGGTCGCCTGCGGCACGTCGAGCCCGACCTCGAGCAGGCTCGTGCCGACGAGCAAGCGCAGCTCGCCGGCGCGGAAGCGCTCGAAGGCGCGCGCGCGCTCGTCGGCCGGCACCCGGCCGTGCACGAGCCCGATTCCGTGCGCGCCGAGCGGGCCGCGCGACAGCTCGGCGACTGCCTGCTCGACGCCGCGCCCGCCGGCCGCGGCGTCGATGCGCGGCAGCACCCAATACGCGCGCTGGTCGTCGGCCAGCCGTTCGGCCAGCCACGGCTGCAGCCGCGCCAGCGCCGCGCGCTCGATCCTGCGCGTGGAGAGCGCGCCGCGCCCGGCGGGCTTGTCGCGCAGCACGAGCGGTTCGAGCTCGCCGTACAAGGACAGCGCCAGCGTGCGCGGGATCGGGGTCGCCGTCGCGAGCAACAGGTGCGCGTGCTGGCCCTTGTCGAGCAGGCGCTGGCGCTGCGCGACGCCGAAGCGCTGCTGCTCGTCGATCGCGACCAGCGCGAGGCGCGCGAAGCGGATGCCCGGGGCGAGCAACGCGTGCGTTCCGAGCACGATCAGCGGTTCCGCGCGGGCGAGCCGCGCGACAAGCGCCGCGCGCTCGGCGGCCGGCGTCGACGCGGTCAGCAGCGCGCACTCGACGCCCAGCGCAGCGAACAGTCCGCGCATGCCGATCCAGTGCTGCCCGGCCAGCAGCTCGGTCGGCGCCAAGAAGGCCGCCTGCGCGCCCGCGAGCGCGGCATGCGCGCACGCATAGGCGAGCACCGCGGTTTTGCCGCAACCGACATCGCCTTGCAGCAGCCGGCGCAGCGGGCGGCCGGCCGCGAGCTCGCGCGCGAGCAACACGAAGGCACGCTGCTGATCGGCGGTCGGCTCGAACGGCAGCGCGCGGCGGAAGGCCGTGTCGAAGTGCCGCGGGG
>VGZE01000179.1 GCA_016872755.1 Planctomycetota bacterium | reverse complement strand
CACGCGCCGCGCGTGACGGCCGTGCACGCGCGCTCGATCCACGGCGGCGAGTCGGAGCGGATCGCTTGTGACGCGCTCGTGCTCGCCACGGGCCACAGCGCGAACGACGCGGTCGCGATGGCGGCGGCGGCGGGCGCGCGGCTGGCTGCCAAGGGCTTCGCGATGGGGGTGCGCATCGAGCACGACCAGCAATGGCTCGACGAGCGCCAGTACGGCGGGCTGCGCGAGCACTGCGAGCTGCCGGCGTCCTTCTACGAGCTGCGCCACCAGCAGGAAGGGCGTGGCGTCTACAGCTTCTGCATGTGCCCGGGCGGCTTCGTCGTGCCGGCCACGACGTTGCCCGAGTCCCTGGTCGTCAACGGCATGAGCCTCTCGCGCCGCGATTCTCCGTTCGCGAACGCCGGTCTGGTCGTTCAGCTCGAACCCGAGGATTTCTGCGGCGAGCGGGCTCGCGATTGGGGCTTCGACGTGCTGCGCGCGCGCGCCTCCGCGCTGGCTCCGCGCTGGCGTGCGTTCCTGCGGCCGGACCACACAGCGAGCCTGCCGGAGGATGATCCGCTGGCGGGCGCGCGCGTCCAGCTCGCGCTCGAGCTCGCGGCCGCCCATGCCGGCGGCGGAGGCAACCGCGCGCCGGCGCTGCGCGCGGATGCGTTCGCCGCCGAGGAACCCGGCGCCGTGCTGCCGGACGTGCTGGCGACCAGTTACCGACCCGGTCTGCGCGCGAGCGCGCTCGCCGGTTGGATGCCGAGCGGGATCGCTTCGCGACTCGCGGCGGGAGTGCGAGCTTTCGACTCACGCTTGCCGGGCTTCGCGAGCGAGCGCGGGCAGGTGCTCGGCGTCGAGAGTCGCACGAGCTCGCCGGTGCGCGTGCTGCGCGATGCGGAGTCCTGCGAGGCGCTCGGGTTGCGCGGGTTGTACCCGTGTGGCGAAGGCGCCGGCTATGCCGGCGGGATCGTGTCGGCGGCGCTGGACGGGCGGCGCGTGGCAGCCGTGCTCGCGGGACGGCTTGCGCCGATCGGGTGAGCGCGGTCGCATGGGCGCGATCAGGCGATCGCGCTCGGGTGCCAGCTACCGGGCGGCTTTCGTCTCCGCTTCCAGTTCGGCGAGCAGTTTCATCACCGCGTCCTCCATCTCCTCGTCGCGCAGGTCGCGATAGCGGATCACACCCTTGTGATCGAGGATGTAGATCGTCGGCCAGCCGTTGACGTTCCAGCGCGTCGCCAACGGCCCGTCGGTCGAGCCGTCGATCGCCTGGCGCCAGCTGATCCCATGCTCCGAGAGCAGCTTGCGAACCGTTTCCGCGTCACCATCGGAGTTGATCCCGAGCAGGGCGAAGGGCTTGTCTTTCAATCGCTCCACGAGCGACTTCTCGTGCGGCAGCATCGCACGGCACGGGCCTCACCAATAGCCCCAGAAGTCGATGATCGTGACCTTGCCGCGGTAATCGGAGAGCTTCCAAGGCTTGCCGTTCTCGTCGACTGTCTCGAAGTCAGGCGCGACCTTGCCGATCGACAGGTTCTCGAGCTCGAACAGCGCCCCCTTGGCGCGCTCGGCATAGGTCGTGTCCGGGAACTTCTCCGCGACGAGGCGCAGGAGCTTGGCCGCCTCCGCGACGCGCTCGGGAGTATTGTCGGCCGCCGGGCCCTGTCCCGGCACGTACACGCCTTGCATCAGCGCCGTGCCGAGGTTGAAGTTCGCCGCGGCACTCACCGTGTCCCGCGTGGTGGTTGCGATCAGGCGGCGCAGCGCGGCTTCCGAGACTTCGCTGCCCGCGCGCCACGACAAGTTGCCGATCACTTCCGCGGCGCGACCGCCGATCGTTGCGTCGTTGGCGTAGACCTCGATCAGCTCGTCGAGCCAGGCCGGCTCGACCTTCGCGACCGACATGTCGATCGCATTGAGCAGCGCGCGTCCGCCCCATTCGGTGCCTTTCGCGCGCGTGGCGAATTCGCGGAAGCGCGGCACGTACTGCGGGGTCGGATCGCCGGCACGATCCTCGGCCGTGAGTTGCTGGCCGAGCTTCTGGCGCTCCTCGTACTTGGCCTTCAGCGCGAGCTGGTAGGCCCGGCGTGCATCGCGAAACTCCTTTTCGAGCGCCTTGAACTCGCCCTCGAGCTCCGTCGGTGCCTTGGGGGCGGGCTTCGGGATGGCGTCGCGCGCGGCGTCCTGCACATCGACCCGCGCCTTGGCGCGGGTCGGCTGCGTCGGTGTCGACGCGCGCGCGGCCGACGCGATGCCGGCGAGCAGGGAAAGCGCAACGAGCGATGGAAACACTGCTGGGATCATGTTTCTCCTGAGCGTCCGTTCTGCAGCCGGGCGCGAACCGCGTCAGCGACCGCGTCCCCGTTCTACCCCAGAATCCCCAATTGCGCGAACTCCGGCCGCCACCCGGCGCAATTCGACGGTCAGGATCGCGTACCCGTCGAGTTCGAAGTGCTCGACTTCGAGCGCCACACGGCGCGTGCGCGGGACGCTGAAGGCCGCCGTCGCGGTCTTGGGCGCGTGCCAGGTCCAATCCTCGTGCGCGACGGCGCCGTCGACCGATACGCGCACGCCGTCGTCGCTGGTGATGCGCAGCTCGTACTCTCCCGCCTCCAGCTCGACCTCCGAACGCGCGAGCGTTCCGAACCGATCGGTGCCGAGTTCCGGGGGCCCCCCCATGCCATAGCCGAGTTGCAGGCGCTGCATTGGTCGCGGTCGGGCGCCTTGGGCTTCGCGACGCCAGCCGGCAACGTCCACGCGCGGATCGATCGTCCACGCGAACTGCCGCACTTGCCAGTCCAGTCGTTCGATCGTCGCGGCCGCGCGCTGCGAGCCGCTTGCGCTGCGCGCGACGAGCACGTACTCGAGCAGCCCCGCACGCGCGCCGCGCGGTCGCACGAGCAATTCCGGCGCGGCGCCGGCCGCTTCGGAACGAGTGCACTCGCCCTCGCCCTCGACCTCGACCGCCAGCAGCGGCTCGGTTCCGAGAAAGCGCCAGCGTTGGGCGCCGTCGAGTTCACCGGCCCGCACGAGCAGCGGCCGCTGCCAGTCATAGGGTCCCCATTCGGTCATCACGATGCGTTCGCGGCCGGCCAGGCTCGCACGGGCGCCGACCGAACGCTTGCGTCCGAGCACGACCAACTCCGCCGGCGGCGCCGGCGGCGGATCGGCCGCGGTCAGTTCCAGCCCGTCCGGCGCGTCGCGTTCGACCTCGACGTCCTCGAAACGGTTGCCGAGGTCGAGCACGCCGGTGCAGTGCTGCACTTGGATCCCGATCGCGGTGCCGCGGAATTCGTTGGCCAGGATCTGGTTCTCTGCGCACTCGACGCCATTGGCCTTGGCCCACGGCAGCGCGGCGAGGCCGGCGTCCTCGTCCCACCACAGCCGCACGCCGCACGCATCGCCGTCGAACGCGTTCTGCTCGATGCGCACGCGCCGGGCGTGTTCGACGTTGATTCCGCCGCGTTCGTCTCCATAACCGGCCTGTCCGTTCCGCGCGAACTCGTTCTGCGCGATGTGGAGCTCCTGCGAGTAGCCGCCCCAGATCCCGCAGATCGCATTCTCCACGAAGCGGTTCTCACGCACGCTGTTGCCGAACGAGAAGGTCAGCTCCAAGCCGTGCGCGGCCGCGTACGAGAAGTCGTTGCCGACGAACAAGTTGTCGTTGCAGCCCTTGCGCCGGTGGTCGAATTCGGTTCCGGCCGGTTTCTCGCCCAGCGCCTCCTTGCCGCCGAAGCCGAACAAGCCGTCGCCGCCGTGCGTGGCCGAGTTCTCGACGAAGCGGTTGCGACAGCACTGCTCGAACATCAGGATCCCGGCCGAATCCTGCCCGCGGTTGTAGACGCCGTGGCTGTAGCCGCGCACGCAGAAGTCGAAGGCGTTGCGCGAGAACAGGCCGTCGCTCGTGCGCCACAGGGCCAGGCCCCACCCCGACAGGAACGAGGCATCGTTGTCGTAGACGCGTGGCTCCAATACGCGATCGAGCAGCAGCCCGTTCTGGCCGCGGCGCACGCGATTGCGCGCGAGCTCGACGCCGCGCGCGTCCTCGACGTAGACCGCGGCACCGTGCTGAACGAGCCACTGGTTCGCGTCATTGTCGTGGGGGAACAGCCAGTCGGCCGCGTCCTCGGCCTCCGGCGTCGAGCGCAGCCGCTGCGCGTAGTTGAGATCGAATTCCCCGTCGGTGATCGAGAGCCCGTCGGCACCGCTCGCCCACACGCCGACGCGGAACCCGCGCACGCGCGGAGCACGCAACTTGACGTTCTTGGCGAGCACCCGGATCGCGCAACCGCCGAACTCGTCCTGCGGCCGGTCGACATCCCCCGAGAGCCAGTCCTCGAATTCGACGGTCACGCCGTCGGCGACGATGCGCAGGAGCCCGTCACCGCGCGCATCGACGAGCGGACCCTCCGGCGCACGGATGCTGCAGCTCCGATCGATGACGAGATCGTCGGCGGCGACGAGGCGCGCGAGCTGACCGGCCGCCGGCACCGCCAGCAGCGCGAGCGCGAGGAGACGGAAGCGGACCATCGCGGAATGGTACGGTAACCGCATGCTGCGTCTGCACCTGTACTCGGGCGGGCACGTGACGGTGGAGGAGGCCCCCAGCCGGCTGGGGCCGTGGCCCGACGGCACCCGCGCGTGGATCGAAGTCGTCGCGCCCACGGACGCCGAGCGCGAGCTCTTGCGCGCCGGCCTGGGCCTGCACGAGCTCGCGCTCGAGGACGCGGCGCGCGTCGGGATGCCGCCCAAGCTCGACGACTACGGCGACCATCTGTTCCTGATCGCGCACTCGGCGCTGCGCGCCGATCACGGCGGCACGCGCAAGCTCGCGCTGTTCGTGTCCAAGCACTGGATCGTGACCATCGCGCGCGAACCGCTTCCGCTGTTGGAGCAACTGCGCGAGCGCGTTCGCCGCGAGCCCGAGATGCACTTCGCGCACCCGGACCACTTCGCCTACGAGGTGCTGGTACGCCTGCTCGACGGCTTCGAGGAACGCGTCGACGAGGTCATGGACCACGTCGAGGCGCTCGAAGACCGCGCGCTCGAGGGCATTTCCCGCGAGATCACACACTCGCTGCTCGAGTTGCGCTCCGAGCACGCCGCGCTGCTGCGAACCGTGCGCGGGCAGCGCGACATGGTCTCGCAACTGGCGCGCTCGACGCACCCGGTGCTCTCGCGCCGCGTGCAACCGTACTTGCGCGGCCTGGCCGACCAGACGCTGCGAGTCTACGAGCTGCTCGACGACGTGCGCGACAACATCGCCGCGACGCGCGATGCGTACCTCGCGACGATCAACAACCGGCTCAGCGAGACGATGCGCGTGCTGACCGTGATCGCGACGATCATGATGCCGCTGACCCTGCTCTCCGGCATCTTCGGGATGAACTTCGCGCGCATCCCGGGCCTCGACTCGCCGTGGGGATTCTGGAGCACGATCGCCGCGATGGTCGCGATCGCCGCGCTGATGCTGGCCTGGTTCCGCAAGCGCGAGTGGATCTGAGGCCGCGCCCGCGAAGCGACGGCGAGACTCGGCGGCGCGGACGAGCGCCGCGGAACCGGATCAGCCGCGCTCGCCTGCGACGCGGACGCCGCGCGACTCGTAGTGCGCAGTCAGCTTCGAGCGCTGGTCGCCTTGCAGCACGAGCTTCGGGCCGTCCTGCGTTCCGCCGGTGCCGAGCTTCGTGCGCAGCTCGGCCAGTTCGGTCTCGCACAGCTCGGAGGGGATCTCGGCGATCGTCGTGACCACGCGGTCGCTGGCGCGCTTCTCGTAGCCGAGCACGACGCGCGCGAGGCGCGGCGCGGCGGCAACGGCGGTGTCGGCCTTGGACCCGTCGTGCTGACCCCGGGACGCGAAGAAAGACTTGAACGGCTTGTGATGCATGGAGGGCGAACAGTGTAGGCGCGGGCACTCGCCTTGGCACGCCGAAAACCCCGTCATCAAGGGCGGTATCGGCCTTCCGCGAGGGTCCTCACAGGAGCCAGCACGCGCAGGTGGATGTGCTGCAGGTAGCTGGACATCGCGGCGAGCATCCATCGCGACCGCGGGAACGTCGACCGCGCGCCCTCGTCAACGCGTCGCGAGGTACTCGACCAGATCGCGCAGCTCGCGCAGCGAGAGCTGCTTGCCGAGGCCCTCGGGCATTGCCGACAGCGTGGTGCGGTTCGACACGACGCCGGATTCGTCCAGCTCGACGATCTCGTTCTGCGCGTTGCGCAGCCGCAGCACGCCGTGCTCGCGCGACACCAGCAGGCCCTCGACGAAGGTGCCGTTCTCGCGCTCCCAGACGGTGTTCTGGTAACCCGGCGAGACGCGGCGGTTGGGCAGCACGATCGCCTCGAGGATTCCCAGGCGCCCGAGCCGGCCCCCGATACCCGCGAGCGCGGGGCCGACCTCGCCGCCGTCGCCCTTGTCGACCTGATGGCAGCGCAGGCAGGTCGTCTCGCCCTTCTCGCGGAAGACCTTGCGGCCGCGTTCGGCATCGCCGCCGGCGAGCGCGTCGAGAAAGGGCACGAGCTCGGCGTCGCCGGCGCGGCGCGCGCCGCGTGCCTCGAGCAGCGCCGCGAGCTCGGCGTCGGAGTGCT
>VGZE01000178.1 GCA_016872755.1 Planctomycetota bacterium | reverse complement strand
CCCAGCGCGCACGGCCGCGCGCCGCTCGCGCTGGAGGCGACGGCCGGCGCCGTGCTGCTGGCGAGCCGCATCGGCCCGCGCTCCGAACAGAGCGGCGCGCCCGCGCTCGTGCTCGTGGACCAGCCGCTCTCGCGCGACGGCGAGTACCCGGTGTTGCGCAGTCTCGCGCGCAGCGACGCGAATCTTTTTCCGGTCTTCGGGATCAGCGCGCGCGAGAGCGCCCAATTGCGCGCGGCCGTCGCCGCGGGCGCGCGCGTCGAGATCGAATACGAGCTCGAGAGCCTCAACCGGCGCGCGGCGCCGCGCACGCTCGTCGCGCGGCTGCCGGCGCGCGCGGGCGCGGCACCCGGCCACCTGCTCTTGTGCGCGCACGGGGATTCCGACGCGGGCGGGCCCGGCGCGAACGACAACGCCAGCGGCGTCGCGATCGTGCTCGAGGTCGCGCGCGCGCTGCGCGGCGCGATCGCCGCCGGCGAGATCGAGCCGCCCGCGCGCGAGCTGCGCTTCGCGATCTGGGGCAGCGAGATCCACTCGTCGCGCGCGTACCTCGCGTCGCTCGAGCAGGATCCGTCGCCGTGCCTGGGCGTGTTCAACTTCGACCAGTCGGGCTACGGCTCGGGCGCCGAGAACCTGCACCTGGAGCCCGATGACCTGCCGGCCAATCGCGCGCTCGTGCTCGAGCTCGTCGGGCTGCTCGCCGAGCGACGCGAGTTGCCGGGCTGGCCGGCGCGCTTTGCCACGAACAAGAGCCTGGGCGGCACCGACTCGTACGTGTTCAGCAACAGCGCGCGCTTCAAGGAAGGCGCGATCCCGGCGCTGACGATCTTCACGAGCGCGTGGGACAAGCCCGAGTCGCACCCGCGCACCGCGGGAATGCCCGGCGAGAGCTGGAGCGACGCGCCGACCGTCGCAGTCGATTGGGACGACTACTACCACTCGACCGGCGACACGCCGGAGAACACGACCGACAAGGAGCCGCACAACATGGGCTGGTGCGCGCGCGTCGCGGCGCTGGGCGCGCTGCGCTACGCCGAGGGGCTGGACGCGCGCGAAATGACGAAGCCGGCACCGATCGAATTGCCCCAGTCGGAGCCTGCGCGCAAGGCCGGCCACTGACCTGCGTACGGCGCAGCACCGCGCGCGGAGCGCCGTGGTGCTCGATCGCAACTTCGAGCTGCGCTTCGATTGGACGCAGGCCCGCGTTGACAGCGACGTCGGCGCCAGCTAACTTCGTTCCCTGCATCCAGAGTCCCGGGTGGTTTCTCGACCCGGGCGGCAACCGAGCTGACGCTCCTCCGACGAGGAGCCCGAGGCCGCGGTGCCGAAGCCAGCCCCGACGGGGGATGATGCGGTCGACGGGATTTCCCGGCGGCAAAAAAAGCACGCGGCGATGTCGCTGCGGCCTCCGTCGGACCCTGGCAGCTCCGGGTGCTTGCTCCGCAAGCATCCCATGACCCAATCGAAGCAGTCACCGTCCGCCAGGCGCGGTTCCCTCGACCTCACGACCACTTCAGGCACGTCACCGGGCGCGGAGCGGCCTGCAGGACTCCCACCCGACCTTGGTCTTCCCCACGGCGGCCTGTCCCTCGCGACGCTGTGCGCGCAGGCCGGGCGCGGCGAGCGCGACGGCGAGCCGCACTTCCCGGCCATCGTCCAGTCGACGACCTTCGCGCGCGCCGGGATCGAAAGCACGGCCGAACACACGTATTCGCGCGCTTCGAACCCGACGGTCTCCGCGCTCGAGCGCGCGCTCGCGCGGCTCGAGGACGCGCCGCACGCGATCGCGTTCGCCACGGGCCTCGCGGCGGAAACGGCGCTTTTCCAGGCCGTATGTCGCGCCGGTGACCACGTCGTCTGCTCGCGCGGACTGTACGGAGGGACGACCCGCCTCTTCGAGCAGATCCTCTCGCGCGCGGGCGTGCGAGCGAGCTTCGTCGACACGCGCGACCTCGCGGCGCTCAGAGCTGCCCTCACACCGGCGACGCGCCTCTTGTTCCTCGAGTCGCCCGCGAATCCGACGCTGCACCTGACCGATCTCGCGGCCGCCGCGGCGCTCGCCCGCGCGAGCGGCGCGAAGGTCTGCGTCGACAACACCTTCCTGACAGGCGCGCTGCAACGACCGCTCGATCTCGGTGCCGACGCGAGCGTGATCTCGACCACCAAGCTCGTCGAGGGGCACTCGGTCGCGCTCGGCGGGGCCGTCGTGACGCGCGACGCGGCGTTGGCGGAGGAACTGCGCTTCGTGCGCAAGTGCACGGGCGCGATCCAGACGCCGTTCCACGCCTGGCTGACTCTGCTCGGGCTCAAGACGCTGCCGTTGCGCATCGCACGCCAGTCGGAATCCGCCGAGCACATCGCCACCTGGCTGGCCGAGCGCATCGGCGCCGAGCGCGTGCACTACCCGACGTTCGAAGATCCCGCGCTTGCGGCGCGCCAGCACTTGGGGCTGCACGGGAACGTGCTCTCGTTCGAGTTGGAAGGAGGCTACGAGCGCGCGTGCGCCGTGCTGCGCAACGTGCGCCTGTGCACGCTCGTCGAGCACGTCGGCTCGGTCGAGACCTTGCTCACGCACTCCGCGAGCATGACCCACGGCGGTGTCGCGCCGGCAGCACGGCGTGCGGCCGGAATCAGCGAGGAACTGCTGCGCCTGTCCGTCGGTCTCGAAGACCCGCGCGACGTGATCGCCGACCTCGATCGCGCGCTGCTCGCAAGCGCAAAGGAGGTGGCCTCATGCGTGCCGGCGTGATCGTGCTGAAACTCGGTGGCTCGGTGCTGCGAAACCCGGCGAGCCTGCCGCGCGCGGTGCACGAGATCTACCGCTGGCGGCGCGACGGCTATCGCGTCGTCGCGGTCGTGTCCGCCTTCGCGGGTGAGACCGATGCGTTGCTCGAACGGGCCCGCGCACTCGGCGCGGGCCCCGGCAGCACAGCCGCGGCGGCGGCGACCGGCGAGTTGCTCTCGGCGGCTCTGCTCGGCGCCGCTCTCGATCGAGCCGGCGTGCCGGCTTGTGTGCTCGCGCCCGCGGCGCTCTCACTGCGAGCGGAAGGTGATCCGCTCGAGGCGACTCCGCTGTCGATCGATCGCGCGCGCCTCGAAACGGCACTGGCAGAAGGCCTCGTCGTCGTGCCGGGATTCGCGGGGACCGACGAGCGCGGACGCTGCGTGCTGTTCGGCCGGGGCGGATCGGACCTGAGCGCGCTGTTCCTCGCAGCTGCTCTCGGAGCACGTTGCCGGCTGATCAAGGACGTCGACGGACTGTACGAATGGGACCCCGCCCGGTCAGCGTCCGGCGGCGGGCCGCGGCCGCGACGCTACGAGCGTGCGAGTTGGGACGACGCACTCTCAACCGACGGCAGGATCCTGCAACACCGCGCCGTGCGATTCGCGCGCGATCGCGGACTCGAGTTCGAGGTGGCGCGCAGCGGCGGCGTGCAGGCGACACGCGTGGGCGCGGCGCCGACGCGATTCGCGGGCGAGGCTGAACCCCGGACTCCGCTTCGACTGGTGCTCCTCGGCCTTGGAACCGTCGGCGGCGGCGTGTGGCGCCTCACGCGCGACATGCCGGACGAATTCGAGATCGTCGCGGTCGCTTGCCGGAACACGCAGCGAGCGCGCGGGCAGGGTGTGCCGGAGGCGCTGTTGCAGACGGATCCGGTGGCGGCCGCACAGGTCGAGGCCGATCTCGTCGTCGACTGCCTGGGCGGTCTGGAGCCCGCGCGCTCGGCGATCGCGGCCGCACTCGCGAGGGGTCATGACGTGGTCACGGCGAACAAGTTCGTGCTCGCTCAGCACGGGACCGACCTGCTGCGGCTCGCGGATGCACACGGCGCGCGACTGTCGGCTTCAGCAGCCGTCGGCGGCGGCGCGCCCGTGCTGGAACGGATCGGGGCCTGCAAGGGAAGACTGCGCGCCGTCCGCGGTGTGCTGAACGGAACCGTGAATCTGGTGCTGGAACGCCTGGCCGCGGGCGCGCACTTGGGCGAGGCGCTCGCGGAAACGCAGCGCCTGGGACTGACCGAGTCCGACCCTTCGCGCGATCTCGACGGCCGCGACGCAGCGGACAAGCTCAGCGTGATCGCCTGGCTGCTCGGGATCGAAGGACTGGTGGTCCAGCGCGAAGAATTCGACACCGCGGTCGAGAGCCGCGCGCGTGCCGCCGGCAAGCGCCGAGGTCGTGTGCGCCAGGTTTCGGAACTCCGCCTGGGAGCCCAGGGTGCCACGGCGCGCGTGTACTTCGCCGAGCTCTCGCCCGGTGATCCGTTGTACGAGCTGCCAGACGCCGCGAACGCCGCCGTGCTGCTGGGCGCGGAGGGCGTCCTCGCGCGTGTCTCGGGGATCGGCGCCGGCCGCTGGCCGACGGCCGAAGCGGTGGTCGGGGATCTGCTGCAGTTCGCCAGATCGCGAGCCTCGCGACATGGAAGCGTGCTCGCGGCACTCGGATGAGACGCTCGAGTGTCGCGCTCAGCGCTTGCGCAGCACGCGGTTGGCGCCCTGGCGGATCGTCAGCCCCTGCGCGTCGAAGTGCTCGAGCAGCGGGATCAGCCACTTGCGCGTCGTGTCGAGCTGGTCGCGCAGCGCGGGGATCTCGAGGTGGCCGTGCTGCTCGCAGTTCTTCGCGATCGCCGCGCGCGCCTCCTCGAGCGCCGCGCTGGCGAAGTACAACCCGCCGCCGACGTGGCGCGCGTGGCCCTCGTCGGCGAGCAGCTTCAGCATGCGCTGGATCTCCGGCTCCTTGACGTTGCGCTCCAGCGCCAGCTCGGCCTGCGTCGGCGGCTGGAAACGCGCGGATTCCAGGCGCGCGCGCAGCGCGTCGAAGAGCGCGCGCGACTTCGGATCCAGCGTCAGGCTGCGCCCGGCCGCGCGCACCTTGCCGCCCGCTTCGAGCACCAGCTGCTGGCGCGCCGCGGCCTCGTCGAGCAGCGCATGGAACAGCGCCTCGCCGTAACCGGTCGCGGCGTGCAGCGCGCTCGTCTCGACCGCACTGCGCAGCGGATTGGCCGCGAAGTACTGCTCGAGCGCCGTGCCCAGGCGCGCGAGCGCGCGCGCGAGCGCCTGCGCGTGCATCCACTTGCCGCTCTTGCCGACCTGCCGCGCGGACTTGCCGCCCAGCTTGGAGAGCAGCGCCGCGACCTCGGGCTGCGGCAGTTTGAGGTCCAACGACAAGTCCTGCGCGGTCGAGAGCACCGCGCCGCGGCGCAGCAGCACGGCCTCGAGGAGCTGCACGCTCGAACCTAGGCTCTGCTCCTGGTGCGCGAGCTCCTCGATCACGAAGTTCTTGAAGCGCTTGAGCCGCCAGCGGCTCTCCTCGACGATCACGCCGCCGCCCAGCGTGCGCTCCGGCGAGAGCAGCCGCAGCAGGAAGCGGTCGCCCGGCGCGCACACGATCGGCTCGTCCAGGCGCGCCTGCGCCAGGCAGGTCGCACCCGGTTCGAGCCGCTCGACGTCGAGCAGCACGATCTCGCCGGCCGGATCGGCGGTGCCGGAGTGGAAGCGAATGCGCGTGCGGTTCTCGAGCGGCCGCTCGAGCGTGGCGAGCGCGGTGAGCCGCAGGCCGAGCATCGACAGCGGCCGGAAGTAGCCGGGTTCGGCGACCACCGAGCCGCGCCGCACGTCCTCGACGCGCACGTCGGACAGATTGAGCGCCGTCGAGTGGCCGGCGCGCGCGCTGTCGACCGACTGCTTGTAGGCCTGTAACGAGCGCACGCGGCCCTGGGCGCCGCCGGGCAACACCTCCAGCGCCGCCCCGATCGCGATCCGCCCGGAGACCGGGATGCCGGTCACGATCGTGCCGTGCCCGCGCGCGCTGAACACGCGCTGCACGCTCATGCGGAACAGGCCGTCGGCCGAGCGCGGTGCGGTCCGGTCGGCCAGCCGCTGCAGTTGCGCGCGCAGCTCGTCGAGGCCGGCGCCGCTGTGCGCGGACACGCGCACGATCGGAGCCTCGGCCAGGAACGTGCCGGCGACCAGCTCGCGCACGTCGAGCTCGACCAGCGCCGGTTCGACCACGTCGATCTTGGTCAGCGCGATCAAGCCGCGCTCGAGCCCGAGCAGCTGCATGATCTGCAAGTGCTCGCGCGTCTGCGGCATCACGCCGTCGTCGGCCGCGATCACCAGCAGCACGAGGTCGATGCCGGTCGCGCCGGCCACCATGTTGCGCAGGAAGCGCTCGTGCCCGGGCACGTCGACCATGCCGACCGTGCGCCCCGACGGCAGCACGAGCGGCGCGAAGCCCAGGTCGATGGTCAGCCCGCGCTCCTTTTCCTCTGGCAGGCGATCCGGGTCGATCCCCGTCAGCGCGCGCACCAAGGTCGACTTGCCGTGGTCGATGTGGCCGGCTGTGCCGATGACGAGCGGTTGGATCTCCACGGGAGCAGTGCGCGCGGCGCGCCGGGCAGCATCCGGCGCGGGCGCGCCGAACGCAACGCTGCAGCGGCGGGAACTCCTATAGTGTCCGCCCCATGATCCGAACAAGGCGCTGGCTGTGCGTGCTCGCGTGCTGGGCGGCCGCCCTGCTCGCGCTGGCGCCCGCTCCGCTCGCGCTGGCGCCCTCCGTGCTCGCGCTGGCGCCCTCCGAGC
>VGZE01000177.1 GCA_016872755.1 Planctomycetota bacterium | reverse complement strand
AGTCCAAGCCGACGAACTGCGCAACTGCATCGAAGAGCGCCACCGCACGTTCTGGGCGCACTCAGGCATCGAAGTCGAATCGCGGTTCTGGCTGACCTTCGAGATTGGCCGGCGAACCTGGCGGTCATGAGGAGCGTGCGACGAGGTTCGAACTCGCGACATTCAGCTTGGGAAGGTGAACCTCTGGAGTGGCAGGGAGCAGCGCCGACCGGCGCCACGCCGCATTGAGGAGAGCCAGTGACGGCGCGGGATGGGCGCAAGCGGCAAGGTGCGGCGGGACTTCATGGCACGAATTCGTAGCGACTGCGGTCGATCGCTGTGTGAATTCGATGACCGCGAGATTGCGGTCTTGACGCGTGCTCCGCGGGTGGTAGTATCACGGGTGCATCAGGAAGGCCCGAAAACGGGGCCTGCCAACCTGGCTCGGAGAGCCAAGGTGGTTTCTTCCGGCGGCATGTGCTGCCGGGGGGATGCGCGCGGAGCCCGTCCGGCTCCCGCGAACCAAGTCTCCGGCGGCGGCCTCGGCCGACCGCACCTGATGCGCTTTGAAAGGCAAAAGCGCATTGAAGATCGAAACCACGCCGGTCACCGGCTCGGTTCTCTTCCCCCAAGTCTTGGTCGATCACGACCGGCTCTACTGGTTCGAGCGGCGCCGCAAGCGCACTCGGCACGGCAGCCGGATCCGGTGGCGATCACGCGTGGGGTTCGCCCTGCGTTCTCGCCTGATTCCGGAGCGGGCGAGTTCCTGGATCCAGGCCCGGTTCCCGGCCTTCGCCGTGCGACTGAACGCGGGAGGTGCAGCGTGAGCTTCACGAGCAGGCTCAGCCGCTCTCGTTCCACTCCCGCGACGCAGAGCCAACCCGCGGCGGCCCCGCCGGCATCTCCCGGCGAGACGAAGCGGAAGGCAGCTTCCCGCAAGCCGTCCGAGTCCGATTTGGACCGCTGCCGTGATCCGTTGCGTTCCGTGCTCACGCGTCCGTTGGGCCTCGCGGGTTGGGCGCACCTCGAACCCGTCGTGCTCGCCTCGCTCGCGTCGCGCGAACCGATGCTCCTGATCGGTCCGCACGGCACGGCGAAGAGTTTCCTCCTCGAGCGGCTCGCGGAAGCGCTCGCGCTCGAGTTCCGCGCGTACAACGCAAGCCTGATCAGCTACGACGACCTCGTCGGCATTCCCTTGCCCGACGAGACCGGCCAGGGACTGAAGTACATCTCCACGCCCACCTCCATCTGGAACGCGGAAGTCGTGTTCGTCGACGAGATCAACCGCACGCGACCCGACCTCCAGAACAAGCTGTTCCCGATCGTGCACGAGCGGCGCGTGCAGGGTGTGCGGCTGGAGAAGTTGCGTCACCGCTGGGCCGCGATGAACCCGCCGCCCCTGGATGACGAGCCCGAGGACGAGACCTACATCGGCGCCGAGCCGCTCGATCCCGCCCTCGCCGACCGCTTCCCGTTCCTGGTCGTGGTGCCCGACTGGGACGACCTTACGGAGCAGGAACAGAAGACCGTGTTGCTCGACCAGTTTCGCGGGCGCCACGAGTTCCCGGTTGCGCTGCCGGAACTCGTGCGGCGCGCGGAGCTCGAGTTCGGGCGGCTCCTCCGGCAAGTCCCTGAGCGCCTGTGCGAGTACTTCCGCCTCGTCGAACGCTCGACCAAGGACTTGGGGCGACTCTCCCCGCGGCGCATGACGATGCTCCTGCGCTCGGCGCTCGCGATCCACGCCGCGCGCAGGGTGCTCGAGTCCTGCTCGGGCGAGCGCGTCGACATCCCGCCGGTGGACCTCGAGACCTCCTGCTGGCACGCCGTGCTGCATGGGCTCCCCGTGCTCGCGCGACGCGCAAAGGTCGATCGCGCGAAGCTCCTCGCCGCGCATCGCCACGCCTGGTCCACCAGCGGGCTCGCCGAGGGCGATCCATGGCGCGAAATCCTCGCGGCGGCCGATCCGGTCGAGGGCATGCTCAGGGCGCTTACATGGCACGACCCGCTTCCCGACGAGCGGATCGCGAACTGCGTGCTCGACGGCGTCGCTAGCGTCCAGCACGAAGCTCGTCGCACCGCGGTTGCGTTCGCCGCCTACCTGTCGGTGAGGCGCTCGCCGGGTGTCCACGCGCTGGTGCTCGAGACGCTCGCCACCGACGTTCGCAGGGTGCTCGAGCCGCAGCATCGAGACTTGTCCGTGTCGCCCGGCTCGGGCCTCGACTGGGTGCGCGAGGTCGGCTGCATCGTCGAGGAGCTGACGCGCGCCGGCTCCGAATCGACACGTGTGCGTGATGCCCACGTGCGCAACCTCCTCGAGGCCTTGCTCCCGGATGGGTACTCCGGAGTGACGCCCCGGGAGGTGTTCGACCTCTTCCTCGAGTTGTGGAAACGCCTCGACCTCGATCGATGCATCACGGCGGTGGAGCCGTGAGCGTGAATCCACGGAATTCGAGCGGCACGTTCCCCGAAATTCCGGGTGCACCGTTCTTGGTCGGGGTCCTCAACATGGGCGGGCCGCCCAGGACGAAATTCGTGAGCGAACAACGTCCGATCAACGGTCGTGCCGTTGTGTTCAGCATCCCGCTCGCCTGCGCGCGCGCGGGATGGATCGATGCCTCGCCGGCATTGGTCGAAGCGCTCGAGACACAGGCATCCCCGGGCGGGACGAGCGCGCCGAATGCCCCGGAGGATCCTCACCAAAGGACGCTCGCACTCTGTCGCGAGCGCTGGGGCGGGCGCATCGAGAGCTTCCTCGACGAGGTCCGGAAGCGCGGGGTCGCCGGCTGCCCGGACCCCGCTGTGATCGCGTCCCTGGACCGGCCCTCCATCGGCTGGTCACCGAAGCTCGCGCCTTCCGTGATCCAGGCCTACGCCCTCTGCCCGGAGATCGGACTGACGATCGCGGTTCTCTCGCGCTGTGCCGGACTGCTGTACCTGCCGAGGCGGGCTCCCGACCTCACATGGCAGCACCTGCTCGAGCGCTCCTTCGCGATGTACGCCCCGCGGCTCGAGGCCGTCGCTTTCGTCGAGCCCGCGCCGCCGCCTCACATGCCGGACCCGCAACAGAAATCGATCCTCCACTTCATCGGAGACGACCAGCAATGAGCGCCACCGAACTCAGCGGGGAAACCCTGCGCCGACGCATCTACGACGTGCTCCCCGCGGCGAGCTATCAGCTCGACCGGCTGCTGAGGCTCTGCGACATCGTGCCGACCGATGCGGTCGCCACGGCCGCGATCGAGTGCTCGACCGCTCCGCGGCTGCTCGTGAACCCGCGCTTCGTCGACGAGTGCTGCAGGCGCGACGAGCACCTGTTCCTGCTCGTGATGCACGAGCTGATGCACGTCGTGCTCGGGCATACGCGCCTCTTTCCGCGGCCGACGGTCGCGCACAACATCGCGTTCGACGCGGTCATCAACGCGATGCTCTGCCGGCAGTTTCGCGATCCGGTCTACGCGGAGTTCTTCCAGCGGGTGAACGATTGGCAGAACTTCCCCGCTCGCCTCCTCCGGCCGGCGCCCGGGTGGCCGGAGGCGCCGCAGCCGTTGCCGGAGGACGCGAATGACGAGGAGCGCAAGCTGCACGCGCGCCTCTATGGTGACGACGCTCCGAACGTCACCTACGCCGAGATCTTCGAACTGCTCGCGGCGCTGCTGGAGCAGCGCTCGCCGCGGATCGAGGACGCCGCTCGCCGCGCGACGACTCCCGGCGCGGAGCCTCTTCCCGGTCGGTCGAAGGGCGACCAAGGGATCGCATTGCCTGTGCTGATCGGCGACCACGCATCCGGCACGGACGGAGGCAGCAGCCTCGACGAGCACGCCGCCACGGACGCGACGCTTCAGGACGTGCTGCGTCGCATGGTGAAGCTCTGGCCGCCGTCGGCGCGTCCGCTGTCGGGGCGGGACCAGGGCCGGAATCCGTCGCGCTGGCTCGTCCCCAAGGCGGACAACCCGGGCCGCGCAGTGCGTGCGGCCGTGCGCGCGCTGCTGCGCAAGGCCGGCATCCGGGCCGAGCAGGGCAAGTCGCGCCGACTCCGCAGGACGAGCGGTCCCACCGCGGTCGAGACCGTGCTCCCGCAGCTGCGCGACCGCAGGAGCGCTGCGTTCGAGCGGCTGCACGGCCGCCGCCCGCTGCTATTCCAAGGGGAGACCCTGTCGATCCGTGCCCGGCCCGAGACCGCGATCGCGCACGTCTATCTCGACGTCAGCGGCTCGGTCTGGCCCGTGCTCCCGGTTTTCTCGAGCGTGTTGCTCGCTGCATCGCGCGCGGGGGAGGCGCGGCTGTTCGCGTTCAGCACCGTCATTGCGGAAATCCGCCGCTTCGATTCGAATCCGCGCATCGGCAACACGGGCGGGACCGATCTCGGATGTGTGCTGCAGCACCTCGAGGGGATTCGAAGACGCTCCAGGCCCAAGCACGCCGTGTTGATCACGGACGGCATGGTGGGGCGCGCCGACGCGCTCCGCGTGAAACGCCTCGGCGTGCGGCTGCACGTCGGACTGTTGCCTCCGTCGAGTAGGGCCGACCTCCAGCACGTCGCGACGACGATGGTGGAACTCCCGGCGATCGGGAAGGGAGGTGCCCAATGAGCGGACGCGTGCACCTCGCCGAGTGGGTATCCGCCGGCCACCCCGATCGACTGGCGGACGCGATCGCCGAGCGCTGCGTCGAGCACGCGCTCGCGCACGACCCCGACGCGCTCGTCGGGATCGAGGTCGCCGTCCATCGCAAGACGGTCTTCGTCGACGGTCGCATCGCGGCGGGCGCGAACGGGCCTGGCGCCCCTGAGGACTTTCTGCCCGAACTCTGCCGCGGCGCGTACCGCGCGGCCGGGTTTGGAGGCCGCTGGTCGCCGGCGCCGGAAGATCTAGTCGTGCTCCACGACCTGTGCGTCGGACCGCTCGTGCCCGACGAGCGCTCGATCCGCCCGTTCTCCGACGACCAGAACGTCGTCGTTGGATACGCCTGCGGCGACGAGCGCACGGAGTACCTGCCCGCCGCGCACTGGCTCGCGCGCAAGCTCGGGGAGCGCGTGAGCGCCTGGCGGACGCGCGAGGCCGCCGACCGATTCGGACCGGATTTCAAGCTGCTGCCGGTGCTCGAGGAACACAGGCTGCCTGGTGGGGGAACTCGATGGAACTGGCGCCGGCTCGTGCTCAGCATCCAGCACGCACCCGGCCTCTCCTATCGCGAGCAGTACGGCGCGCTCGGGCCGCTCGTCGAGAAGACGTTGAGCGAATTCGAGGCCGTGCTGCCCGGCGCAGGCACCAGCTTCACCTCCGCCGCGCTGCACTTGAACGGCGCCGGCGATTTCTCGTGCGGCGGCCCGGAGGGCGACAACGGACTCTCGGGCAAGAAGCTCGTCGTGGACCACTACGGCCCGAGCGTGCCGATCGGTGGCGGCGCGATCTTCGGCAAGGACCCGCACAAGGTCGATCGCCGCGGCGCGAAGCGCGCGCGAGAGAAGGCGATCGAACTCGTGAAGGGTGGAGCGCGCGAGGCGCGCGTCACCCTGGCCTGGGCGCCGGGAGAAACGGAGCCGTTCGTCGCGGAGGCAGAGACAAGGGACGCAGCGGGGGTGTGGCGGATCGTATGACGGACGCGGGCTCCATCGTCTTCGATGCCGATGGACGTGACCAGGCGGCGTTGGTGCATGAGGCCCGGGTCCCGACGCGTCCCTGGGGCAAGTTGCGGCGCCAGTCTGCTGCCGGACCGTTCATCTCGCCGCGCCCGCACTGACATTGAACCTGGTACCGAATCGCGGCGCAGGTCAGCACCGACACCGGCGAGCTGCATCACAGATCGGTCAGCATCACAGGACGATCTGCATCACAGATTCTCCGGAGGACGCGGCCCTGCGTTCTTCACCCAGCGATCGAACCACGCCAGCATCTCCGCGGCGAAGTGCTCGTTGCTCTCCTTCGCGGTGTACCAGTGCGGCTCGTAGGGCAGCATCACCAGGCGTGCGGTGCCACCGTTGCCGCGGATGGCCTGGAACAGTTTCGGCGACTGCACCGGCTCGGTGCCGGGATTGGCGTCGTCTTCCCCGTGCACGATCAGCAACGGCTCGTCGACCTTGTCGGCGTGTGAATAGGTCGAAGCCTGCTCGTAGACGTCCTTCGCGCTCCACAGCGAACGGCGCTCATTCTGGAAACCGAACGGCGTGAGACTCTTGTTGTAGCCGCCGCTGCTCGCCACGCCCGCACGGAACAGGTCGGAATGCGCCAGCAGGTTCGCCGTCATCAGCGCGCCATGGCTGTGGCCGGTCACACCGATGCGGTCGCGATCCACCATGCCCATCTCGACGGCCTTGTCGACCGCCGCTTGCGCGTTGTCGACCAGCTGCTGCAAGTAGGTGTCGTAGGCCGTGCGCGGATCGCCGACGATGGGGAAGGCGGTGTCGTCGATGATCGCGTAGCCGGCGAGCAGCAACAGCCTGTATTCAGGGAATTGGGTGAAGGTCTGCTGCGAGCCCGTCACCTGGCCGGCCTTGGTCGGATCGGCATAGTCCCTCGGATAGGCATACAGCACGGCCGGTACCCGCGTTCCTTCCTCGTACCCCAGCGGCAGGTACAGCGTGAACGAGAGATCGACACCGTCCTTGCGCTTGTACGTCACCAGTTGGCGCTTGATGCCGCGCACTTCCGGCGTCGGATCGACATTGCGCGTGACCTGTGCGGCGGTGGACGCCACGA
>VGZE01000176.1 GCA_016872755.1 Planctomycetota bacterium | reverse complement strand
GCTCGACGGCTGCGACGCGCTCGCGCGCAGAGCGCTCGCGGCGGCCGGAGTGAACGACGCGGCCGAGTTCCTGACGCGCGATCCGCTCGAGTTGGCGGCGCGCACCGGCTTGGCGTACAGCGCGCTTAACCGCTGGCGCTTCCTGTTGCGGCGCGCGCAGCAGGGGCCGGCGGGCGCGCCGCGCTGAGCGGGCGCGCCTGGGCCGGTCGGGCGGCCTGTTTTCGGCCGCCCCGCGTATCCAGACCGGACCGGCGCGACTAGCATGCGACGGACGCTCGTCCATGGCTCTTGCTCGCGCCCTACACCTGCTCGGACTGCTGCTCGCGGTGACGGCCCCTGGCCTCTCGCTTGCCGCGGCGGCCTCGCACGGCACGCGGAGCCAGGAAGCGACGAGCAACGCGCCCGACGGACGGCCTGGTTTCGGCACGCGCGCGCCGGGCGAGGTACTCAAGCTCGTGCGTCAGCCGGCGCGCGAGGACGAAGCGTGGATGGCGGCGCTGGACGCGCTGCCGACCGAACTCGCCCAGCGTGCCAGCCTGGCCGAGAGCCTGTATCGCTCGCGCGGTTGGTTCGGGCTGTGCGGCGACCAGCCGGGGCAGACGCTGGTGGACCTGCTGGCCAGCTATCGACACCTCCAACTCGATCCGATCGCGACACTGCAGCCGCTGGATGCGCGCGCGCGCGCGTTCGCCGCGGCCTGGACGGACATGCGCTTTCGCGCCCGGGCAGGGCTGCTCGAGGAAGCATCCACCGAGGCGCGTGATCTGGCGCTCGCGCTGGGGCTGTTGCGCGGCGCGGCGCGTTCGTGGGGCGCGCTCTCCGATGACGAGACGATGCGCCTGGCGCGCCGCGCGGATCTGGCGGCCGCGCGGCTGCGCGCGATCCGACTCGATCTCGACGCGTTGCGCGAGCCTCCCAATGCCTTCGTGGCCTCCCCCGAGGTCGATGCGTGCCTGGCGATCGCGCGTGACAGCGACGCCGTGCGCCGTCTCGCGCGTTTCAGCGAGCTCTCGGCTTGGCTGACGCGGCGCGAACAGGCCTTCACCGGTTCGATGTTCACGACGCGCCTGTCCGAGCAGGCGGTCGCCGCCCTGGCCTGGCGCAAGGCCGCGCTGGTCCAGGCCGGGGCCGCGCGCGAGGCCGCGCGTGAGTTCAGCCCGGATATCGACGCCGCGCTCGCGCGCGACCCGAAGATCACGCAGCTGCGGACGACGGACCGACGCCGTCTCGCGCAGGCGCGCGCGCTCGAGGCCCTTGCGCAGGACCCGCTCGACGAGACGGCCACGTGGATCGGCTTCGTCAGCACGCGTCACGTCGGCGCGGCGCCGCAAGCCCTGGCGCTCGCTTACCGCTACCTGCGCCTGCGTGGAATCGTGTTCGAGGACGGCGCGAACAAGGGACGCGACCGGTTGAGCGACGAGGAGGAGCAGGCCGAGTTCTACGTGCGCGAGGTGCTGGCGGGCGTGTACGGGCCGTTCCCAGGCCTGTCCGCGCGCTGAGCCCCGCATCAGCCGGGGCCGCCTGTACGCCGCGCAGCCCCCTCGGGCACGGCTCAGCCGCCGAATTCGCGCAGACGCTCGCGGTACAGCGGCTCGTCGGGTGCCAGCCCGATGCAGCGCCGCACCGCAGCCAAGGCGCCCGACACGTCACCATTGGCATGCAGCAGGCAGGCCAGCGTGTCGAGCAGGTTGGGATCCGGACCGTGCGGATCGCGCTCGCTCGCGGCGACGACCTCGCGCGCGACGCCCAGCGCGAAGACCGTGAACTCCTGCGGCAGCTCGGCTCGCCGCTCGTACAGCTCCCAGGCGAGCGGCCCGCCGAGCGCCACCCTCTGCGCGTCCGGTGTGTGCGGCCAGGCGCGGCGCTCGGCGTCGTAGGCGAGCACGGTGTGATGGAGCCGGCCGGGTTCGTCGTGCTCGTCGCGTTTGCGCTGCGCCCACAGGCGCTCCGCGGCCGCGATCGTGCGCCAGCCCTCGTGCAGCAGCTCGCGATGCCGCTCGACTGCCAGGAAGGCGCGCAGCGGAGCGCAATCGACTTCGCGCTGCAGAGGCTCGAGCGCCTCCTCGAACAACAGGCGCCGCAGCGCGAGCGAGCCGCCGTCGCGGTCGAGCTCGCGCAGCAGGGCCAATTCGCGCGCTGCCGCGTCGCGCTCGCCGAACGCGCGCAGGTGGCGCACCAGATCGGCGCGCGCGCCGAGGTCCTGTGGCTCGCGAGCGATCGCGCGACGTCTGTCGCCGATCGTCGCCTCGTCGCGTGCGATGCGCGCCAAGACCTCCGCCAAGGCGGTCGGCTCGTGCAGGCCGGTCAGCGCGTCGCGCGGCGCGCCGTCCGGATCGAGGAAGACCAGGCGCGGCAGCGTGCCGACGCGGAAGCGCTGCGCCAGGCCCTTGCCGGGCTCGGCGTCGACGTCGTAGCGCGCGCATACGAAGCGCGCGAGCAGATCGGCGACCTGCGGATCGGGGAACACGCGCAGTTCGAGTTCACGACACGGCGCGCACCAGCGCGCGCCGAAATCGATCAGCACGGGCTTGCCGGCGGCCTTGCTGCGCTCGATCAGTGCCTCCAGCGGCTCGTTGTGCCAAGCGGGCGCCGCGACCGGCCGGCTTTGTTGGAACGGCAGTCCCGGCAACAGGCACAGGATCCAGGCGAGCATCACGAACGGCAGTCTAACGGGTCCCGCCTGCCGGCGGTTCACGGCGCGGGACCCGCGCGCGTAGAATGGGGGGCGCGAGCAGCCCGCCGTGACGACCCTCGAACGATCCGTGAACCACCTCATCGCCGCTTGTTCCGCGCGCCCCGGCGACGACCCGATCTTCAGCCTGAATGCCGAGGCGACGCGGCGCGCGAAGGCGGGCGAGGCGATCCTGAACGCGACGCTCGGAGCGCTGATGGAGGATGACGGCACGCTGGCCGTGATGCCGAGCGTGTTCGAGGCGCTGCGCGCCGTGCAGCCCGCCCAGGCCGCCGCTTATGCGCCGATCGCCGGAGTTCCGCGCTTCCTGAAAGCCGTCGCCCGCGATCTGTTCGCCGAGGTTGGATGCGCCGATTCCTGCGTTGCCGCGGCGACTCCCGGCGGGACGGGCGCGCTGCACCACGCACTGGTGAACTTCCTCGAGCCCGGCCAGGCGCTGCTGACGAGCTCCTATTACTGGGGCCCGTACCAGACACTGGCCGACCACACGCGCCGCGGTCTCGAGACCTTCGAGATGTTCGACGCCTCCGGCGCGTTCAACGGCGCCGCCTTCGAGCGCGCGCTGCTCGCGCAGATGGAGCGCCAGCGCCGCGCCTTGGTCTTCCTGAACACTCCCTGCCACAATCCCACCGGCTACTCGCTCGACGAGCGCGAGTGGCTCCAGGTGCGCGACAGCGTCGCGCGCGCGGCGCGGCTGGGGCCGGTCACGCTGCTGGTCGATTACGCGTACGCGCGTTTCGCGGCGCCCGGGTCCTTTGCATGGCAGACCCTGGCGCGCGAGATCGCCGAGCACGCGCTGCTCCTGGTCGCATGGACGGCCAGCAAGAGCCACGCGCAGTACGGCGCGCGCATCGGGGCGCTGGTCGCGCTCAGCCACGACGAGGCCGAGCGCGAGCGCATCCGCCAGGCGCTGTCCTACTCGTGTCGCGGCACCTGGTCGAATTGCAATCACCTCGGCCAGCTCGCGCTCGCCGAGCTGCTCGAGGACGCGGGCCTGCGCGCGCGCGCCGATCGCGAGCGCGAGCGCCTGCGCGCGCTGCTGGGCGCGCGCGTGGTCGCTTTCAACCGCGAGGCGGCCGCCGCCGGTCTGCGCTACCCGCGCTACGAGGGCGGCTTCTTCGTCACGGTCTTCACGCGTGACGTATCACGCACGCACGATGCGCTACGGCAGCGCGGCGTGTACACCGTGCCGTTGGCCGGTGCTGTGCGCGTCGCGCTGTGCTCGACTCCGGTGCACGATGTGCCGCGCCTCGTGCGCGAACTGGCGGAGGCGACGCGCGCCTAGCCGGCCCGCCAACTGGACATGGAATCCTCGATGGAACTCGACCACGGCTACGGCTCGCGGGTCCACATTCTCGACAACGCGCACCTGCTGACGCTGCTCTCGCGGCTCTCGAGCAGCGACACGCGCCAGCTCGAGATGCTGGCGCTGTTGCGCGCCGTCTACCAGCACCTGCTGATGACCGCGACGAGCGCGGAACTCCCGCGCGTCGCACTGGAGGTGCCGACGCGCATGAGCGGCCTGCACCCGAAGGAAGGCGTGTACCGCGGCCCCGGGCTCGATCCGTCGACGAAGGTCGTCGTGGTGGACCTGATCCGCGCCGGCATCGTGCCCGCGCAGGTTTGCTACGAGTTGATGAACGGCGTGCTGCCGAGCGAGAACGTGCGCCTCGACCACCTGACCATGGCCCGGCGCTCGGATGCCGAGGGGCGCGTCACGGGCGTCGACCTGTCGGGATCGAAGATCGGAGGGCGCGTGGACGGCCATGTGCTGATCGTGCCGGATCCGATGGGGGCGACCGGGTCGACGACCGTGCGCGCGGTGCGGCATTACCGCGAGCATCACGGGCGTCCGGCCAAGGTGATCGCGCTGCCGATGATCTCGACGCCGGAGTACATGCGCAACGTGATCGGCTGCTGCGAGGAGCTGGTCGTGTGGACCGCGCGGCTGGACCGCGGGCTCTCCAGCGCGGAAGTGCTGAAGCAACGCCCCGGCACGCGTTGGAACGAAGAGCGCGGGCTCAACGAGCACGGCTACATCGTCCCGGGCGCCGGCGGATTGGGCGAGCTGCTGAACAACTCCTGGTGCTAGCCAGGCGATGCGGCTTCGTGGCGCGAGCGCTCTTCCGTGCGCGCTCTCAGCGGTCGCGGCAGGCGGTCGGGACGCCGCGCCAGAGGGACGCTGCCTTGCGGCCACGCGCGGGTTCGTCACGCGCGTCGGTGCGGCGCCAGGCGAGGGCGAAATCCCGGATGTGAAACGAACGCTCACGGAAGCGTAACGTGACGTGGGGCACGGGACGGGGGCCCAGGAAGTCCATTGCGTAGGATGGCCCCAGGAGCATCGGAGTTTCGAGTGCGCGATCCCCTCCACGCCGTGGCGCTGCGCCACAAGCTCGCGTTGATGTTTCTCAGCGTGTGCCTGCTCGCTTTCGGCGTCGGAGGTTACTTGGTTTCGGCATCGGCGCGCGGCGCGCTCGAGAGCGAGATCCGAACGCGGCTCGAGTTCCAGGCGCGCGCGCATGCGGTCGCACTCGATGGCGAAATGCTCGCGATCGGCGCGCGCCTCGAGGATTTCGCATCCGATGGCTACATTCGCGGCCGAACGGCGCTACTGCTGTCGGGCCAGGGTGACCTCGAGCGCGCGCGCGCGGAGCTCCTGCGGCACCTCGAGCGCAACAAACTGCCATTGGTCGAGTCCTTTACCGCGCTGCGCGTGATCGCGCCGGACGGCAGGACGTTGATCGACACGCAGCCGAGCCGCGCCGAGCCGATCGAGCAGGTCGACCCGGGCCGGCAGACGATCTGTGGGCCGCTCCGCGGCGCGCCCGGCGCCGGTCAGGCCCCTACGCTGGAGCTCTCGACGCCGCTGTGGGACCTCGACGGCCGCGAACGCCTCGGGCGGTTGTGCGCGGAGGTCCACGCGGGCGTGTGGATCTCTCGCGCCTTGCATCGTGAGGGGGCGCAGCGCGCCGCGGCGGATGCGCTAGTCGAACTCCGCATGATCGATGCGACCGGCACCGAGCTGCGCATCGACGAGAGTCGCTTGGCGCTCGCGCCGACTGCAACGGAGCTCGTGCATTCGGGTTTCGGCCTCGAACTCGAGTCCCCGGGCCCCGGGACCGAGGCTGGCACGCGCGACGAAAGCGGCGCGTTCGTGCGCAGTTTCCCCCTCTCGACGAACGGCTGGGAGATCGAGGTCGCGCTGCGTGCCGAGACCGCGCTCGCCTCGGTGGCGGGACTGCAGTCGCGCTTTCTTTTCGTCGGCGCGGTCCTCGCGCTCGCCGCGGTCGCCCTGCTCTACTTCCCGCTGCGTTTCTTGACACGGTCGCTGGGACAACTCCGGAACGCCGCGGCGCGCATCCGTGACGGAGATTTCTCGACGCGCGTCGAAGTGGCGACCGAGGACGAACTCGGCGACCTGGCGCAAGCGTTCAACCTCATGGCCGCGGGGGTCGAGGAACGCAACCGCAAGAACGAGAGCACGGCGGCGGCGTTGCGCGCCGAGAAGGAGCGGCTGTCCGCGGTCATCGCCTCGATGCGCGACGGCCTGATCGTCGTCGACGGTGACGGGAATCCGCTGCTCCACAATCGTGCCGCGAATCCCCTGCTGCGGCTGGTGCAGCGCGGGGACCTGGCCACGAGCCACCACCGCTGCCGCGAAGGCGAGGATCACGGAGCAAAGTGCAAGTCGTGCCTGTTCGACGTGCATGCCGCGCCGCGCTCGTGCGTGATCGAGATCGAAGGCGGCGTCTTCGAGGTGCGCTCGACGAACTTCAACGATGCAGGCCGGGGGCGGCCGGGGCGCGTGCTCGTCAGCCGTGACGTGACCGACCGCATGGCGCAGGACGAGCGCGAGATCCACCAGGAGCGTTTGGCGGTGCTGGGCGAGATCGCCGCCGTGATGGCGCACGAGTTGAACAACCCGCTTGCGGCGATCAGCATGTTCAATCAACTGCTCGCAGCGGAGATCGACCAGGGTTCGCCGCTCCAGGA
>VGZE01000175.1 GCA_016872755.1 Planctomycetota bacterium | reverse complement strand
CGCCTCCGGATTCAATGCTCCGGTCGTGCTTGGCGGGGACTCGGGCGCGGCCGGCGCGACCGGCGCTGTCGGCGTATCGGACTGCCCGGTCGCAGCCGGCTCCGGCGGCGCCAGCGACTCCGGGACCGGCCCATAGGCTGCCGCGGCGCGCGCGCGCAGTACCAGGCGCAGCACGCCGGGATGGAAATCGAGGTGCTCGTGCGGTTCGCGCGCGAAGTCGAGCGCCGCTCGCGCGCTCGCCGCGAGCTCAGCAGACCCCGCCGCGGCCAGTTCGACGACTCGCGAGCCTGCGCCTCCGAGGTCGAGCGCAAGACAGGCCATCCCGCGCACGATCCGATCGGGATCGCGCACGAGCTCGGCGAAGAGGGCGGAATCGGGAGATCCGAGATCCCCGAGCGCCGCGATCGCGGCGATTCGCTCGAATCCAGGCCCGTAGCGCGCCTGGGACTCGAGCAGTTCGCGTGCCGGAGTGTGTCGAGCGATGCCGAGCGCGATCAGCGCGAGCGCGCGCTGGTCCTCGGTCGCTTCGCGCGCGGAGCGCAGCAGGTCGAGCGCGCGCTCCGCGCTCGCGGCATCGACGCGATGCGCCGCGTCCAAGCGCAGCTGGGCCTCGACGCGCGTGCGCAAGTCCGGTCCGCTCTCGGGCTGCGGGGACGGAGCCGACTCCTGCGCGATGGCAAGCAGTGCCATGGCGCCGAGCCAGGCGCAGATCGCCGGTCCGCGAGCGTGGGTGATACGAGTCATCCGAGCCTTGGCAAGGTCTGCCGGGCGCTCCCTTGTCGACGTTGAGTGGGCCGAACCTGAGCGCCGCCGTCAAGGGCGAGCCGATCCCCCCCCCGCCGGCCCGCCTCAATGGGCGCCGGCGGTCTCCGGCTCGCCCAGGCACGCGATCAGCTCGTCGCGCTTCGCGTCCCGCAGCGCCGCGTGGGAGGCCTCGAGGTTCAAGCGCAACAAGGGCTCGGTGTTCGAGGCGCGGACATTGAACCACCACCACTCGCGCGCGCCCAGTTCCCCGAACTCGACGGTGATCCCGTCGAGTTCGTCCTGGCGCCCCTTGGAGTAGCGCTGCTTGAGTTCCGCGATGGCGGCGTTCTTGTCGGCCACGTGGAAATTGATCTCGCCGGTCGCATGGTAGCGGCGCAAACCCTTGACCAGCTCCGAGAGCTTGCGACCACGGCTCGCCGGATCCGTGAGCAGCGACAGCGCGCTGGCCATCGCGATCTCGCCCGAATCGCAGGTGTAGTTGTCGGCGAAGTAGAAGTGCCCGGACAGTTCGCCGCCGAAGCGCGCCCCGTGCTTGCGCATGGTGGCCTTGATGAACGAGTGGCCGACGCGATCGCGCAGCGGCGTGCCGCCGGCCTTGGCGATCTCCTCCTTGACGACCCACGAGGAGCGCAGGTCGTAGACGATCGGTGTGCGCCTGGCGCGCTCGATGAAGCGCGGCGCCAGCAGCGCCGTCATCAAGTCCGCCGAGACCGTGGCGCCCGTATCGTCGACGAAGCAGCAGCGGTCGGCGTCGCCGTCGAAGGACACGCCGAACTCGGCGCCGCTGCTCTTGACCAGCTTGCGCACGTGGTCGAGCACGTCCTCCTTCAGCGGGTTGGCCTCGTGCACAGGGAAGCGGCCGTCGGGTTCCATCAGCATCGTCGTCGCGCGCACGCTCGGCAGCTGCCGCAGGATCGGCGGCAGCGTGTGGCCCGCCATGCCGCTCGCGGCATCGATCGCGACGTGGATCGGCCGCGCCACGGCCGCGAAACCGGCTACGTGCCGCGCATAGCCGTCGAGCAGGTTCGCCTCGCTCAGCGCGCCGCGCCTGGCGCTCGGGCCGGGGTACGGCTCGGCGCACATGCGCTCGATGTCGAGGATCCCGTTGGCCGCCGAGATCGGCGTCGCGCCCCGGCCGCACAACTTCATGCCGTTGTACTGGCCGGGATTGTGGCTGGCCGTCACGACCAGACCGCCGTCGCAGTCGATCGATCCGATCGAGAAGTAGGCCATCGGCGTCGACGCGAGCCCCAGCCGCACGACATCGGCGCCGGCATCGCGCATGCCCTCGATCACGGCTTCGGAGAGCTCGGGCGAGTGCACGCGCATGTCGCGTGCGACGGCGAGCTTCTTCGCCTTCAGCAGCCGCGCGAAGGCGTGGCCGATCTTGCGAGCGAGCTGCGCGTCGAGCTCTTTGGGGTGGATGCCGCGGATGTCGTAGGCCTTGAAGATTCCCATGGGAAGACCCTCCAGGTTAACCCGCGCCGCCCCGTGCTTCCATGCGCTCTCAGCCGAGCAGCTCGCGGCAAGCACTCGCCAAGCGCCCGACGTCGGCATCCCCCACGTCCATGTGCGTGACGAAGCGCAGCGAGCTAGCGGTCATCGGCAGCACGAGCACGCCGCGCTCCTTGAGCGCCGCGCACAGCGAGGCCGGCGTGTGCCGCGGGTGTCGCATCTGCACCATCGCGATGTTCGTCCGTACGCTCGCTGGCGGACACACCAGCCCGGGCAGGCCGTGCAGGCTCTCGGCCAGTCGCCGTGCCAGCGCGTGGTCCTGCTCGAGCCGCGCAACGTGGTGCTCCAGCGCGTGCAGTCCCGCTGCCGCGAGGATCCCGCACTGCCGCATCCAGCCGCCCAGGCGCTTGCGCACGAGCTTGCCGCGCTCGACGAACTCGAACGGACCGGCGATCAGGCTGCCGACCGGCGCGCCCAGCCCCTTCGACAAGCACAGCGAGACCGAATCGGCGCACGCGCCGTAGTCCGCCGCCGCGACTCCGCTCGCGACGACCGCGTTCATCAACCGCGCGCCGTCCATGTGCACGTGGAGGCCGCGCTCGCGGCACCAGGCATGCAGCTCGCGCAGCCGCTCGAGCGGGAGCACCAGGCCGCCCGGTCCCTCTCCCGAGCCCATGAAACTCTGCTCGACGCACACCAGCACGTCCTTCGGGCAGTGCAGCGACGCGGGGCGCAGCACGCGCTCCAGCATGGCGGGCGTCAGCACGCCGTCGGGCACGTCGAGCGTCAGCGTCTGCACGCCGTGATTGAAACCGGCCGCGCCGGCCTCCCACTGCACCATGTGCGCGCTGCGCTCGAGCACGATCTCGTCGCCCGGCCGCGTCCACGCGCCGAGCGCGACCTGATTCGCCATCGTGCCCGACGGCACGAACAGCGCCGCCTGCTTGCCGAGCAGCTGCGCCACGCGCTGCTCGAGCGCGCGTACGGTCGGATCGCCGTCGAGCACGTCGTCACCGAGCTCGGCCGCGAGCATCGCCGCCTTCATCGCGGCGGTCGGTTGCGTGACGGTGTCGGAGCGAAAATCGCTGAGGCGCCTCATGCGCAGAGTGTCCCGTGCGCGCGGGTCGGCCGCAACGACCGCGGCTCACTCCTGCCCGTAGAGGTCGATCTGTGTGAACGAGCTGCCGAACCCCGCATGTTCGTCGCGGCGTGCAGCATCACCCACGCTGTTCGGCGACGCAGTGCTCGAGCGCCTCGCGGGCGAGCGCGTCGTCCGGCCCGCGCGCGCGCTCGACCAGGCTCCAGCGCGTCGGCTGGAACGCTCCCGCGGCGGCCATGCCGGAGCGCGACGGGCTGTTCAAGCGGCGCGCTCCATGCGGGCTCCGTTCAACGCCTGGCGTTCGACAGCGCCGGCCGCTTCGAAAGCGCCTCGCGCATGCGGCGCAGCGCTTCGCGGATGTTGTCGTTGGAGCTGGCGTAGGAGAAACGCACGAAGCCCTCGCCGAAGGCTCCGAACGCCACGCCGGAGACCGTCGCGACGCCGCATTCGACGAGCAGGAACTCCTGCAACTGCTTGGCGCTCATCCCGGTGCCCTGGATGTTGGGCATCGCGTAGAACGCGCCGCGCGGCATCACGCAGCGGAAGCCCGGGATCTGGTTCAGCCCGTCGACGATGAGCTTGCGCCGCTCGTCGAAGGCCTTGACCATCTTGTCGACTGCGTCCTGAGGGCCGCGCAGCGCCTCGATCGCGGCGATCTGGCTGTGCGCGCTGGTGCAGGAGACGGAGTTGATCTGCAGGCGCTCGGCGTGCGCGACGAGTTCCTTCGGCCAGACGCCGTAGCCCAGGCGCCAGCCGGTCATCGAGAAGGTCTTGCTCCAGCCGTCGAGCAGGATCACGCGGTCGCGGATCGACTCGTAGGCGAGCAGGCTCACGTGCTCGAGCCCGTCGTAGATCAGGCGCGCGTAGATCTCGTCGGCCAGCACGGTCACGTGCGGGTGCTTCTCGAGGCCCTTGACGAGCACGTCGAGCTCGCGCTTGCCCACCACGCCGCCGGTCGGATTGGCCGGCGTGTTCAGGATCAACAGGCGCGTGCGCGGCGTGATCTTCGAGAGCACGAATTCCGGGTCGAAGGAAAAGCCGGTCTCCTCGAGCAGCGGGATCGGCACCGGCACGGCACCCGTGTACTTGATCAGCGACTCGTAGATCGGGAAGCCGGGGTTCGGATAGAGGATTTCCGTGCCCGGCTCGCCGAACATGCTGATCGCGTAGTACATCGTCGGCTTGCCGCCGGGCACGATCAGCACCTGGTCGGGATGCACGTCGACGCGGCGACGCTTGGCGATGTCCTCGCAGACCGCTTCGCGCAGCTCGGGCAGGCCCTTGGCGGGCGTGTAGAAGTGATAGCCGTCGGCCAGCGCCTTCTGGCCTGCGGCGACGATGTTCGCGGGTGTCTGGAAGTCCGGCGCGCCGATGCCGAGGTTGATCAGCGGCCGCCCCTTCTTCTCGAGCTCGGGCGCCATGGCGCGGGCGCGGGCGAGGACTTCGAAGGCGGATTCCGTCCCGAGCAGGGACATGCGCTGGGCGAGGGGGAACGGCATGGGGGGACTGGCGACCGAGGTGGAGCTCGGCGTGAACTCCTCAGCGTACGCCGGCGCCGCACGCGGTCAAGTTGCGCGGCGCGGGGACGGCTGGCCCGACCGCGGATTCGCGTGCGCTCAGCCCTTGATCGCCCAGGCGACCAACGCCGCCCACAGCAGCGTGTTCGCCAGGAACAGCGGGTCCGCTCCGAGGAACATGCGGGTCGGATTGCCGCCCGCGCGGCCCCCCTGCACGAGCAGCATGTAGCGCGCGAGGCCGAACACGACGCACGGAACGGTCCACAGCATGCGCGCGTGGCCGCCGAACTTCGCGCTCGTCTGCGGATCGACCGTGTACAGCGCGTAGCAGACCAGCGTCGCGGCCGCGACGACCGTGACCATCTGGTCGAGGAAGCCCAGCGTGTAGGCGCCCAGCGAAGCGCGGTGGTTTGCGCCGCCGTCGCCGAGCAGGGCGAGCTCGGCGCGGCGCTTGTTGAGCGCGAGGAACAGCGCGAGGAACAGCGTGCACAAGAGCAGCCAGTGCGAAACCGGCGCACCGCTCGCGAGGCCGCCGGCGACGACGCGCAGCAGGAATCCGAGCGCGATGCAGAACACGTCGAGCAGCGCGACGTGCTTGAGCTTCAGCGAGTACGCGAGGTTCATCAGCGTGTAGCCGCCGACCACGAGCGCGACCTCCCCTGCTCCGGCGTCCGCGCGTCGCGCGAGCAGGAGCGCCGCGATGGCGAGCACCACAGCCGTGCCGAGCGCGACCGGGATCGACAGCTCGCCGCTCGCGATCGGCCGCGAGCGCTTCTCCGGATGCTGTCGGTCCTGCTCGGCGTCGAGCACGTCGTTGACGAGGTAGATCGCGCTCGCGGCGCAGCAGAAGGCCGCGAACGCGGACAGCACGCGCCAGGCCTCGGCCGCGCCGACGGGCGGGCCGAGGGTGCGATCGCCCCAGGCGAACGCGAGCGCGGCGAGCACGAAGACGTTCTTCGACCACTGCTGCGGACGCATCGCGCGAAGCAGGGCCAGGGAGCTCATGGGCGGGCCGAGCTTATCGGCAGTCGGCGGAGGGAACTAGCGCGCAGGCCGCGCCGCGTGCGCTCAGTTCAGCGTGAATTTGCGCAGCACCTCGACCTCGGCGTCGGGGCCCACGGCCAGGCGCGTCGAGTCCTTGGGGACTACGCCCTTCTCCTCGAACAGCTTGATCTCGAGCGAGTCGATGCTGCCGTCCCCCATCAGCACGTTGGTCGTCGTCGGGTGGTTGCCCTCGGTCCCGTCGTTGTCGTCGCACACGAGCGGCTCCTTGCCCGACAGCCGGCGCAACGGATTGGCCTTGAGGTCACGGCCGGCGTAGGACGAGTACGAGCCGTCCACGGCCTCGATGTCGGTGAACCACTGATCCTCGTCCTTGCCCATCAACCCGGGCAGGCCGTTGGTATCGACGGCCGGACAGGTCAGGCGCTGTGCGTTGGTCTTCGTGTTCTCCCAGGCGCCCCGCGTGATGAGCAGCGCGAAGAACTGCACGCCGCTGCGATCCGGCAGGTGCTTGTACTTCATCTCGTAGGCCTGGATGCCGGTGTAGATGTTGCGCAGGTTGGCCTGGCAGGCGACGACCTTGCTCTGCTGGATCGAGTCCTGCACGGTCGGCAGCAGGAAGTACATCAGGATCCCGATGATGAGCAGCACGGCCATCATCTCGATCAGCGTGAAGCCGGCGCGCAGGACGCGACCGGCGGCGGACGGGAAGGTGCGGAGCTGTCTCATGGGATAGGGAGCGCCTCGGGCCTTCCTTTCTATCCCGCCGGGCGCCCGGAGTCACTCGAGGGGCCCCCCGGGGGAGCTAGTCCAGGTGGAAAACCTCCTCCATCGGAGCCCACCAGGCCCCCGCGGGCCGGTCGGAGAGCGGTTGCTGGCACGGCTCGGTCAGTTGCCACCAGTGCTGGGT
>VGZE01000174.1 GCA_016872755.1 Planctomycetota bacterium | reverse complement strand
GAGATCGACGTTGCGACGGGCTCGCTGTTCGATGGCGCCGCCCAGGCCTACTCGTTGCTCGATCCGACGCCGAACGCGTCGAATCAGCCTGCCTGCGGCTTCGTCCAGTACGACCATCTCAATCCGTTCACGCACACGCTGAGCCTCAATGCGAGCGGCAGCGCCAGCGTGGGCACCACGGTGACCATTCAGCTGGCGGGCGCACCTTCCTTGGCCACGGCACTCCTGGCCTGGGGCACGGCAGCCGACTACACCCCGTTCGAGTCCGGCGTCCTGCTCGTCGTGCCGAACCTGGCCGTGATTCCCTTCGTGGCGGACGCGACCGGCACGGTCACGTGGCCGGTCGGCGTGCCCGACCTGCCCGCTCTGGCCGGACTTCGATTCCATTTGCAGGGCGCCGTCCCCGGGACCGGACTCGCCGCGTTGTCGAACGGCCTCGAAGTCGTGCTCTGTCCCTAGGGCCGGAGCGGCCACGGTGGGAGGAGCGCGCGCCGCTCCCTCTTTCAAATTTGCGAGTTCCTAGAGCAACTGCCCCGCGGGCAGCGTCCCCACGTATCCTTGACTAGAGCCCTTCGGCATCCTCGGGGTGGCTCGATACCCGTTCGGATCCTCTTCCGACCCCTTCTGACCAAGACCACACCATGACCCATCCTCGCTCTTTCATCCACGCCCTCGCATCCGGTGCGCTCCTCGCATCCGGCGCGATGGGTCAGTTCCACCTGACCGAGCTCCTCCCCAATCCTCCCGGCACGGACGAAGGTCAGGAGGCAATCGAGATCCAGGGACTGCCGAGCGCTTCGCTCGCCGGCTACTTCCTGCTGGTGATCGAGGGAGACGGCGGCGGCGCCGGGACGATCGACGTGCGTCAGGACCTCGGGACGTTCACGACGGGATCGAACGGCCTGCTCCTGATTCGAGACGTGCCCGCGACCGCGATCGGGCCTGCCCCGGATCCGAACACGAGCGTCGTGGCATTCAATTGGACCCCCGACATCGAGAACGGCACGAACACGTACGTGCTCGGCTTCGGGGCACCGCCCGCTGCCGGCACGGATCTCGACGTCGAAAACGATGGAGTGCTCGATGCGGGAGCGCTCGCAGGCTTCACGGTCGTCGACGCCGTCACGCTCGTCGAGAACGACGGAGCGGCGAATCAGGCCTACGCCGACGATCTGGGTTTCGCTGTTCTCGGCCCATTCGACGGAGTGAGCAATCCCGGCGTGGGTTCCCACACTCCCGACGCCGTTTACCGGCTGCTCGATGGCGACGGAAAGCCGGGCCCGTGGGCGGGGGGTGATGTGTTGGGGACCAATCCGGGCGGCCCCTACAGCTTCGATTTCGCTCCCAACGAGATCTTCGGACTGCTCGAAGCCGGCCTCACCGCGCTGGACCTCAATCCAGGCAATGCGAACGCCAAGGTCTCGCTCAAGGGGTCACCCTTGTCGATCTCCGTGGCCGCGGGTGGCGTTCAGCAACTGTCGCTGCTCGCCGGTGCCTCGAAGGCCGGCCTCTTGTACTTCCTCGTGGGCAGCGTGTCGGGAACGACCCCCGGCTTCCCGGTCGATTCGGTGATCTTGCCGCTGAACCCGGACGCGTACTTTTTCGCGACGCTGACTCCCAATACGCCGCTGCTCACGCCCAGCCTGGGCTTCGTCAATGGCGCAGGCCAAGGTACGTGCAACTTCACGATCCCTCCGGCGACCGTGCTCGGCGGCGTGCCATTCACCGCGCACCACGCCTACGTGATCTTCAATCTGTCGCTCGGTGTCGTGACCTTCGCGAGCAACGCCGTTCCCGTCACGCTGAATCCCTAGCACGAGAGCTCCGAATTGCACCGGCGCCCGCGCCACGCGCTTGCGTGGCGTGGGCGCCGGTGCGGTTGCCACGGATGTCGCCACGGAAGCCGCCACGGAAGCCGCCACGAATCCCGCAGTCGGCGATCTCGGCATGCAGGGCATGCCCGCCCCGGCAGGCATTCCCGCCTGGCCTTGCCTTGACAGCCCCGGGACGTCGATGAGACTGAAAGCTTGGCCATGCTCGTGTCCTACCGCGCCGGTACCGCCGGCGCAGCGCCGCTGTTCCTGATCTCGCTGCTCGTCGCGGCCGAGCTGGGCGGCGCGCGCGCGCAGGGGCAGGGCTCTGTCGCCTCCTTGCGCTTCTCCGAACTCTCAGCGGGCAAGGTGGAGCTGCGCGTCGCGCTCGACGACGACGTGCCGGGTCCCGACGTCAGCGCGCCGTGCGACGTCGGCGCGCAGGGCTTCACGCTGGAACTGTGGCTGCGCGGTTCGGCCGCGGACCACCGCGCGCCCGGTGCCGGCGGTAGCGTCGAGTTGCCGGCGACGGCCTGGTCGAGCTCGCACGCGCTCGTCGATCGCTCGCTGCCTGGAAACGGCGGCGCTGCCTTCGGCATCGGACTCGCCGGCGGGCGCGTCCGCTTCTATACCGGAACGGGAGCCGCGTCGAGCGATGCGGGCCATGTGCTCGAGGGCAGCGCCATCGTGCTCGACGGTGCCTGGCACCACGTCGCGTGCGTGCGCGACGCACAGACCGGCGTCAAGCGCATCTACGTCGACGGTTGGCTCGACTTCGAGAGCTCGTCCGGTGTGTCGCAGGCCGACCTGTCGTATCCGAACGACGGGCTCGCCGGCAGTGTGGGACCGAGCGGGCCGCTGCTCCTCGTCGGCGCCGCCAAGGATCCGCAGCAGTCCGATTTCGACGGCTGGGTCGACGAGCTGCGCGCGTGGAGCCTCGCACGCAGCGCCGAGCAGGTCCTCGCGAGCTACGATCGCGCCTTCCCGGTCGCCGACCTCGGATTGGCCGCCGCGTGGCGCTTCGAAGAGGGCAGTGGCGCGATCGCGCAGGACACTAGTTTCGCTGGATCGCCGAGCGCGCAGCTCTTCGACTCGGCCAGCGGCTCGAGTGCCTGGTCGCTGAAGGCCCAGGACCCGGCCAACGTGCCGCTGATCTCGAGCACCGCGCTGCCGCCGGGCTTTGTCAGCGAGGTCGTCGTGGGCGGCTTCGTCGAGCCCACGGCCTTCGCGCTGCTTCCGGGCGGCCGAGGGCTCGTGGCCGAGCGCTCGGGGCGTATCCGGATGTTCACACAGGGCGGGCTCTTCCCGACTCCGGTGATCCAGCTGCCGGCGGAGACCTCCTCTGCCGAGCGCGGGCTCGCGAATCTCGTGCTCGATCCCAACTTCGCGTCGAACGGCTGGTTCTATGCGTATTGGACCACTGGCGAGCCGCGCAACCGCGTATCGCGCTTCACGCTGGTCGGCACGAGCGCCGCACTGGCGAGTGAGTACCTGGTCTGGCAGTCGCCGACGCCGGCTCTGTTCTTCCACCACGGTGGCGGGCTCGCCTTCGACGGCAGCGGTCGGTTGTACATCGCGACTGGCGAGCACTTCCTGAGCGGCCTGTCACAGGATCTCGGCGTGCAACTCGGCAAGTTGCTGCGCGTGAACAAGGATGGCTCGATTCCCTCCGACAATCCGTTCGCCACGCAGGGGACGCCGCAGGATGCGATGTGGGCCGTCGGATTGCGCAATCCGTTCCGCATGAGCCGCGACGCGCTGACCGACACGCTCTGGATCGGTGATGTCGGCGGCAACAATCCAGGGTCGTCCGAAGAGCTGCTGCGCGTCGGCGCGCCCGCGAATTACGGCTGGCCGATGCAAGAAGGCGAGACCTGCTGGATCGGCCCCGGCGCCTGCGGCGGGATCACCGGACCGGCCTACTCGTATCGCCATGACGCGGACGTGGAAACGCAGCAGCCCGCGCATTCGACCGCCGCGATCATCTGCGGGCCGCTGCTGCGCTCGAGCGCTTTTCCCGCGCCGTATCGCGATCAGCTCTACTGCGGGGACTTCGCGCGCGGCGACATCCGGCGCGTGATCTTCGACTCCGCGGGCAATGCGCTGCTCGCACCGATCTTCGCGCGCAGTCCGGAGGCGTTCTCGATCATCGGCCTGGCCGAGGGGGCCGATGGCGCGCTGTGGTATCTGACCCACGGGACACCCGGAACCGGGGGCACGGACCCCGGTGAGCTGAGGCGCATTTCGTACATCGGCACGGCCGCGGCGCCGCCGCTGGCGATCGCGAGCGCGCAGCCGCTGAGCGGCATGCCGCCGCTCGCCGTGCAGTTCACGAGCGCGGGCAGCCTCGATCCGCAACCGGGCCCGCTGCCGCTGTCATTCCAATGGTCGTTCGGTGACGGCGCGACCTCGAGCGAGGCCAACCCGCTGCACGTGTACGCGACGCCCGGTGCGTACGTCGCCCAGCTCACGGTCAGCGATGGCGCGCTGGCCGCAACGAGCACGCCGCTCTCGGTCAAGGTCGGCGCAGCGCCCGTAGCGCAGGTGCTGCAGCCGCCGCCGCTCGCGCCCTACGTCGCCGGCCAGATCATCGACTGTTCGGCGCAGGCGCAGGACCTCGAGGACGGAGCGCTCCCGGCCTCCGCGTTCACGTGGCGCGTGCTGTTGAAGCACGACGAGCACATCCACCCGTATCTCGGTCCGATCAGCGGGACGACGACGCTGTCGTTCGCGATCCCCAAGAGCGGGCACTCGCCGGAGCACACGCACTACATCGTGCAGCTCACGGTCACCGATTCCGACGGCCTGACGAGCGTGGTCGACGTGCCTCTCGCTCCGGTGTTGTCGCTGATCGCGCTCGATAGCAGTCCGAGCGGCGTCACGGTGTTCGTCGACGGAGAAGGCGGTCCGACCCCGCGCCTGATCGAGTCGCTGCAAGGGTTCGAGCACCAGCTCTCGGCCTTGCTGACTTGGAGCGGGAGCGGCTCTCCGCTCCACTTCGCGTGCTGGTCGGATGGCGGGGCGGCGGCGCACCCCTTCACGGCACCGGTCGGCGGCGCGAGCCTGACGGTCAGCTACGGCGCACCCGGTGAGTCCTGCGCGGCGGCTGATTGCGGGTACGCCAGCTACGGCTCGGCGCTCGCCGCGCAGACGCTCGGACTGGTCGGCGTCGGCGTTCCGACCCCGGGTGCACCGATCGAGATCCGCGTGCTCGGACTGGGCAGCGCGGCGAACGCCTGGCTGGGGATCTCGGCGCAGCCCGTGACCTGGCCGCTGTTCGGCGGCGTGCTCCTCGTCGATCCGACCCTGCTGGTCTACTCGACGGCACTGCACCCGAGTGGGGGAGAGGCCAGTTGGTTGTACACGCTGCCGGCCGGTCTGTCCGTCGGAGCCTCGGCCTACTTGCAGGCGGTGGCCGTCGAATCCGCCGTCAGCGGGGGCATCGCATTCTCGGCCGGACTGCGCCTCGAAGCGTGTCCCTGAGAATTCGAATCGGCGTCAGCTCAGCGGTGCTAGCCGATCGGCGCCAGCTCATCGGCACGGCGCTGTAAGGACAGGCCTCGACCGTTATCGTATGCGGCTCTCGCCGGTGCCTCGGCGATTCCAAACGAGTTCATCCGGTCCAGCTCGATCGTCGCTCCCACCCATGAAGTCTCCTCTGCTCCTCGTCGGAATCCTCTCACTCGTCGTCGTTCCCTTCGCGCTCAGCGCCGTGCAGGCACCCGGCGGCGACGGCAAGGGCGCACCAGCGGCCGCCCAGGGGCGCGCCCCCGGCGGCAAGGAGCCGGTCGGGCTCGACGGAGGCATGAAGATGCTCCAGGGCGGGCTCAAGCGCATGCAGGGCGCGCTCGCGGCCAATGATTTCGCGCAGATCGCGCAGATCGCCGTCGACATGCAGCGCGGCGCCGGTGCGGCCAAGACCGAAACCCCTTGGCCCGCGGAGAAGATGGCGGATGCGGCGCAGAAGGCGGAATTCGTCAAGAGCTTCCGCCTCGCGATGATCGACCTGCAGCGCAACCTGCTCGACCTGGAAGTGGCCGCGCTCGCGGGCAAGGGCGACGACGTCAAGAAGATCGTCGAGGAGAAGCTCAAGCCCATGCGCGACGCCGGGCACGAGAAGTACAACCCGGAGAAGTGAATCGGAGAGTCAGCGCCGGAACACGCGCTGCACCGCACTGATCGCATCGAGCAGGCGCACGGTCGCGGTGCGTCTGCCGGTCCACACGTCGAGCACGTAGCGCCAGCCCAGCCCATAGGCGCGTCGAGCGGTGCGCGCGCGCTTGCCGAAGCGCTCCCAGTGCGTGTGCGTGAGCACGAGGCGCGTGCCGCCTCCGATCGGCTCGAAGCGCACCTCGACCTCGCCGGCCGTCTCGGGCTCGCGCGACGGATGCCAGTCGAACACGACGCGGCGGCCGGGCTCGTACACGAGCACGTGTCCCCAGGTCGAGCGGCCGCCGTCGTGGAACTCCTCGTAGATTTCGCCGCCCACGCGGCACTCGAACACGGCGGTGTGCGTCCGGGCGCCGCCGACCGAGTGCGTGCGGATCGGTCACCAGGCGCCGAACTCCGACGTGAAGCGGCGAAACGCGACCTCCGGCGGCCACTGAACCTCGGCCTGCCGGACGAGCGGGGGAATCGGATTGTCAGGACTCACGAGCGGTTCTCCTTTTCGGCGTAGGCGCGGAACGACGACAGCGCGTCGCTCCACAGGGATTCGAAGTAGCGGCGCAGCTCCGCGAGCCCGTCCGGGGTCGCGTGGTAGATCCTGCGCGTGCCGCGCGGCTCGACGCGCACCAGGCGCGCATCCAAGAGCACGCGCAGGTGTTGGGAGGCGGCCGGCTGGCTGATCCGGGCCTGGCGCGCGAGTACGCCGACGGGCTGCGGGCGCGCGCGAAGCCGCTCGTACATGCGCCGGCGCGTCGGATCGGCCAGGGCCGTCAGGGCTGTTTCATAGCTCATAACTTATATAAGTACACACGCATGCAAAGCCTGTCAAGCCGGTCCCGGAAAAAGCACACGCCCCGCCCGGCGCGTGCCGGACGGGGCGTGGGG
>VGZE01000173.1 GCA_016872755.1 Planctomycetota bacterium | reverse complement strand
TCGAGCTGCATGCGCCGCACCTCGCCGCGGCCGCGGCGGTGACGTGGTGGTGCGCGCGCGCGCTCCGCGGCGGCTCGGGTGGCGCGCTCGTGCCGGCCGTGATGTTCCTGACGCTGTTCGCGACGCACGCAGGCGGCGCGTTGTGGTTGCCGGCATTGTCGGCGCTCGCGCTGCGCTCGGGCACGCGCTGGCGCTTGCCGCGCGACGCCTGGCTCGCGCTCGCTCTCGGCCTGCTCGCATTGTGGGGCTGGTTCGTCCTGACGCGCGGACTCCCGAGCGGACGACTCTTCGCTTCGCAGGCCCTGGTCGGCACATTGCTCGACTGGCGCCCCGCCGCACTGTGGACGGAGTTCGCCGAGCCCGCGGCGCTGCTCGCCTCGGTGGGCCTCATCGGTCTGTGCGCCTGCGCGCCCGCGCGCTGGTTCACGGCGCTCGTGCTGCTGCCTTACCTGATCGTCGTTCCCGGCTTCGGCTATGAAGAGCGCGGCGCGTACTTCAGCGGCGCCTGGCCGCTCCTGGCTTGCGGCGTCGCGCTCGCGCTGGAGCGCGCGCTGGCGACCGAGCGGCCGCTGCTGCGCGGCGTCACGCAGTTCATCGCGATCCTCGCGCTCATCGCGCAGGCGCGCTACGCGCGCGCGTACGTCGCGGATTGGGAGCACGCGTTTCGCGGTCGTGAGTGGGTCGAGCCGCTGCGCCGCGAGAGCGGCAATCGCGGCTGCGTGATCGTGCTCGAGGCCTGGGAGCGCGAGGCCGTGCGCAAGCACTCGCGACTCGATGCGATCGCGCTGCGCGACGAGGGCCGTTTCGCGCAGGCGGCCGGGCTGTCGGTCGACATGCTGAGCGGGATGCTCGATCTCGCGTTCCGCGCGGGCGGCACGGGCGCGTTGACGGCGAGCGTGATCGCGAGCCCCGAGGGCGCCGCCGTGGTCGCAGAGCTCCAAGGTCGCTTCGGGCCGCTGCGGGCCGGCAGCAGCGGTGCCTATTGGCTCGTGCCCGCGCCTCAGCGCGGTCCTTGACTCCGGACGCGTGCTCCCCGAGCGACTCAGCCGGGCAGGCCCACGTCGACCAGCGTGGGCGACAGCACGCGCTGCAACTCGCTCGAAGCGAGCCCGACCAGCAGTCCTCGGCGTCCGCCGTTGATCCAGATGCGTTCGAGCTCGAGCACGCTGCGCTCGAGATAAACCGGCATCGAGCGGCGCGTCCCGAAAGGGCTGGTTCCGCCGACCTGGTAGCCCGAGTGCTTCTCGGCCACCTGCGGGTTGCAGGGTCGAACCGAGCGCGCGCCGATCGCGCGTGCGAGTCCCTTGGCCCGAGACCTGGCGGTCGCTTGCATCAGCACGATCAGCGGGTCGCGCGTGTCGGTCTCGAAGATCAGCGTCTTCACGACCGCGTGCTCGTCGAGTCCGAGCGCCGCGGAGGAGGCGGCCGTGCCGCCCTGCTCGACGTACGCATACTCGTGCGCGCTGAAGACGACGCCCTGCTCGCGCAGCACGCGGATCGCGGCGGTGGCGGGGATGCGGTCGGCAGGCACGCGCGGGTCCTCAGACCTGCACGCCGACCCAGCGGCCGATCAGCATGCTCCCGAGCATCGCGGCCGCGCCCCAGGCGCCGACGCGCAGAGCGGCTCTCAGCGGCGCGGCTCCGCCCAGGCGCGCGGCGAGCGCTCCCAACACGGCCAGCAACGCCACCGTCGTGGGAGGGAGCAGTCGCTCCAGTTGCGTCGCGGGCACGCTGGTCGCGAACAGCACCGGCGGCATCGCGCCGAGCGTGAAAGCGAGCGCGGAAGCCAGCGCCGCCTGCATCGGCCGGGCGCGCGAGTGTTCCGTATAGCCGAGTTCGTCGCGCAAGTGCGCCTCCAGCGCGTCGTGCGCGGTCAGCTCGTCCGCGACGCGAGTCGCGAGCTCGGGACTCAGTCCGCGCCGGACCCAGATCCCGGCCAGCTCGTCGCGCTCGTATTCCGGATCGGCCGTCAGCTCACCGCGCTCGCGCTTGCGGTCGGCCGCCTCGATGTCGGCTTGTGAGCTGACCGAAACGTACTCGCCCGCCGCCATCGAGAGCGCTCCGGCGACCACGCCCGCGGCGGCGGTCACGACGATCGAGCTCGGCTCTGCCTGCGCCGCCGCGACGCCGACGACGAGGCTGCTCGTCGAGATCAATCCGTCGTTGGCTCCCAGCACCGCCGCGCGCAACCATCCGATCGACGCACTCTTGTGTCGTTCACCGTGGATCATGGAGAACCCCGCGGGCGCTGCGAGCCCAGTCGAGCCCGAACCCAGGCTCCGAAAGCGGCGCGCTCCTCGGCGCGCACCACGACCAACCCGAGCACGCACAGGATCACGGACAACGCGGCCATCCGCAACAGCGCATGGCCACCGGCCGACCACAGCGCGCAGCCTGCCGCCAACGCGACGCAGACCAGCACCGCGAGGATGCGGCGCAGCTCGAAGTGCGTCCCCGCGATCGAGCGAGCGAACTGCATGCCGCCCGCGGCGAGCGCCGCGAAGGTGATGGCCGTGGAGATCGCGGCTCCGAGCGCGCCATGGATCGGGATCAACACGAGATTCGAGCCGATGTTGACCGCCAACCCGAAGAGATTGAGCAGCATCAGGCGCCCGGTGCGATTCTCGACCAGCAGCGGGATCTGCGAGGTGTTGTAGACGGCCCACAACACGTAGCCGCTCGCGACCCACGGGATCAACAGCGCCGCCTCGGCGTAGTCACGCCCCTTGCTGTAGTCGATCAGGCTGACGAGCTCGCGCCCGGCCAGCACCAGCACGATCACGGCGGCGCCGATCACCAGCACCGCGTAGGTGCTGATCTCGGCGACCACGCGCGCCCGCTCGCGCGGGTCCCGAATCGAGAACACGAACGGCTGCCAGATCTGGATGAAGGGGCCCAGCAGCAGCAGATTCGGGACCTGCGCGAGCTTGTAGCCGATGTCGTAGAGCCCGACCTGGGCGTGGCCGTCGAACGACTCGAGCAGCCGCCGGTCGAGCTGATGGATGCCGAGCTGACACAGCCCGACCGGCACGAGCGGCAGGCTGAAGGCGATCACGGGCCGCAGCCGCTGCCAGTCGAAGGCCAGCCCCACGCGATACAGCATCCAACCGCCCAGCGACAGGGCGGTCAGGCCCTCGCCGATCAGCACGCCTCCGAGATAGCCCTCGAGGCCGTAGCCGCGGCCCACCAGGAACCAGATCTTGAAGGCGAGCTCGACCACGGTCTTGGCGAGCTGGATGAGCGCGTAGGTTCCCGAGCGCTGCTGGATCTGCAGCCATTGGAATCCGCACAGCGAGGTCAGCTGCAGCGGCACGATCATCAGCGTCATTCCGAGCACGGTGGTCAACGTGTCGGCCGTCACGTGCTCGCCGGGGCTTCCCAGCAACAGCGGGGCGAGCTGTGCGCGGAACAGATAGACCGTGCTGCAAACGACGGTCGACAGGCACGCGAGCAGCAGCGTCGTCGACGCCACCAGGCGCGCGCGCGCGCGCTCGTCCTGCTGCTCGAAGTACAGGCGCGTCAGGCCCGACAGCAGGTTGTAGCCGAGCAGTTGCTGCAGGCCGATGATCAGCATGTCGAGCACGCCGATCACGCCGTTCTCCTCCTGGTGCAGTTTCCAGGTGTAGACGCCGAGCATCGCGAACGACAGCCCTCGCGAGAGCAACGGCACGAGGCTGTACATCGCCGAGTGCCGCGCCACTTTCTCGAGCGCAGAAGACGTGCTGATCGTCATGAGGCCGGATTCACGGGCTGCGCGAGAGTATCGGATCCGCGCCACCCCTGTCGCGGTCGTCGGGCGGCTCGTTTTCGAGCAGGAATGCGGCGTGGCCCTGCGCGAGCCGGGCGATCGCGACCAGCCCGCGTCGTTCCCCGCGGCCGGCGAGCCGGCGCGCGAGCTCGTTTGCGCCGAGCGCGTGACCGCGCACCTTGACGTCCACGGCGCCGATGTCACGGCGGCGCAAGCGCTCGCGCAGCACGCGCTCGTCGGCACTGCCGGCTTCGAGCACGCGCCAGCAACGGACGAACGGCGCCTGGATGCGCCGCGCGGAGGCCAGGAAGCCGGAGCGCGGGCCGAGCAGCGCCAGCCCCTCCGAACGCGCGAAGATCCCGAGCAGGCCCGAGCAGGTCAGGGCCGGGTCCGCCTCGCACAGCCACGCCGCTTGCAGCGCCTCCGCTCGCGTGGCCACCTCCGCAGCTGCCGCGGGATCGTGGGGGCCGCTCAGCACGTGCACGCCGCCCGCGGCATCGATGCACTCCGCCGAGCGCAGATGGGGTTGAGTGGCGGCCAGATCGCCGGTCCACAGGCTCACTTCGCACAGCTCGCCCGCGTGCGAGGTCCAGCGCCATGCGCGAGCGAGCCCCTTCGGCCAAGCGCGCTCGACGGCCGTCGGGTCGAAGCTCGGCGGGAGCTTGCACACCAGGCCGTCGAGTGTTCGCGCCGCGCCCAGGACGGCCGCCCAACCCGGCTCGAAGGACTCCGCCGCAAGCGTGCGCCCGCCGCCGCTGCGCCGGTCGGGGTCGACGTAGACGTAGCGTGCACGGACCGCGTCGCCGAGCGCGCTGGCGACCAGCACGGGCGGGTCGGCCGCGTGCTGGGACAAGTGGAAGTGCGCGGAACGGGCGCACTCCGGCGCGCGATCGGATGCCGCCAGCAGGCGCTCGCGCCCCTGCAAGGCGAGCGCGTCCACGCCGAGCCCACATGTGGCATCCCAGACCCGCGCGCCGCGCGGCAGTCGAGCATCGATCTCGGCTGCGCGGGCCTGCGCGACCGGCCAGCGCGTGGCCTGCGCCAAGCCCTTGCTGTCGAGGTACCACTCCACCCCGGGGGGCAGCCGTGTTCCGGCCTTCTCGCGCAAGGCGACCTGCGCGCTGGCAAGTCGTGCCAGTTCTGCGGGGAGGGAGCGTTCGAGGTAGCGGCGCCGGGCCAGATCCCCCAGGCCCGGCGGACACCCGCGACTCGCCGACAGGATCGTCGCGATGGGAACTCGGGGCGGCCACATCGTCGGGAGTCTTCCCAATTATGGGAATGACAAGATTATGATCTGGGCAGCAAGCGAAAACGGCGACTCGCTTTGCACCGACAGGGCGATTCTTTCCACAAGACAAGGTCCGCGCAGCGATCGCCCCACCGGCGCGTTCGCACCGGCTGCCGACCGTCTCACCAAGACGCCCCCCCGGATACGAGCCATGGCACGCATCCTCGTCATCGAGGACGAACCCAGCACCCGCACCCTCCTCGAGAGTCGCGTCCAGGACCTCGGGCACGACGTCGTCACCTGTGATACGGGTGCCATGGGTCTGGCGCGCGCGCGCGAAGCGAGTTTCGACCTTTTCCTGGTCGATGTCCACCTCGGGGCCGGCATCGATGGCTACGAGGTTTGCCGCCGGCTGCGGATGATGCCGCACACGGCGACGTCACCGGTCGTGCTCGTGAGCGGCCGCGTGCAGCGGCACGAGGAAATGCACGCGGGCTACGAGGCCGGCTGCCAATTGTTCCTGCTGAAGACCGACCTGCTCCAGCTGTCGGACGTGTTGCAGGCGATGCTGCGGTACAAGGCGCTGCAGGACGACCTCGAGAGGCAGAACAAGCTGCTCGAGGAACGCAATCGCCGCCTGTCCGAGGAGCGCCAGCGCGGCGCCGATCTCGAGCGCGCGCTGCGCGACAGCGACGTTCGCGGAAAGGTCTTCCACGAGTTGGCGTCGGGTCGCCCCGATGGGGTACTGGTCGTCGACACCGAGGGCGTGGTCGTCGCAACCGATCGGGGCGCGCAGGAGCTGTTCGGACGCGAGCTCGCCGGATTGCACCTGGCCGACGTCGCGCCGCGTTCCGGCCTGGAGGCCTTCGCGCGCGATGCGGTGGTGGAGGCTCGCGAAGGTCTGCGCTTCGATCTGCCCGCCAAGCCGGGTCGTGCTTCGCGCTCCCTCAGCGCCACCGTGTTGCCGTTCCTGCCCGGCACCGCTGCCGGGGCGGGCGGTCGCTGCGTGCTGCTCTATGACGCGGGCAAGCGCCGCATCGTCGCGGATCTCATGCGCCTGGATAGCGCGGGACCACCGCGTCGAGAAGCGGCCGCGCTCGTCGAAGCCGCGCGGCGCACGTACACACCCAGCGCCATCCTCGGCTCCGGAAGCGCGATGCAGGCCGCGCGGGCGGCCGTCACGGCGGCCGCGCAAGGCACGGCGCCTGTGCTGCTCGAAGGCGAGGCGGGGACGGGGCGACGCTTCGCAGCCCGCGTCATCCACTTCACGGGCCAAGGCAGCGGCTCCTTCCTCGAAGTCGACTGCGGCGCGTTGTCCTCCGATTCCCTGGAGCTGGAGCTGTTCGGTTGCCTGGCGGATGCGATGCCCGGCATCTACAGCGACCGGGCCGGTCTCGTGCACCGTGCCCAGTCGGGCACGCTCTACCTCGCCGAGGTCCATTCCCTTCCGCTCGAGCAGCAGCGCCGTTTGCTGATGCTGGTCGAACGCGGCGAAGTCCTGCGCGTCGGCTCCACCCGCCCCGAGCAGGTCGATGTCCGACTCGTGGCCTCGACATCGGTCGATCTCGAACGCGAAGTGCGCGCCGGGCGCTTCAACGCCCAGCTGATGGAACGGCTCAAGCCCGGCGCGATCCGCTTGCCGGCCTTGTGCGACCGGCGCGAGGACATCGTGGAGTGGGCGCGCACCTTCGCGCGCCAGCATGGAGCTCGGTTCGGCGTGCAGGCCCTCAGTCCGGAAGTCGAATCGCTGCTGACGCTGTGTGAATGGGCCGGCAACCTGTCGGAGCTGTCCGACACGGTGCAGCGCTCCTTGCAGGCCTGTCGAGCGGCGGGTGCGCGTGCCGTGGGTGTCGAACACCTGCCCCCGGCACTGCGAGAGCTGCCCGCGGCGCGGTCCCCGCGCACGCT
>VGZE01000172.1 GCA_016872755.1 Planctomycetota bacterium | reverse complement strand
ATCGCCGCCGCCTGCTCCTTGGTGCGCTTCTCGTGCTCGGCCAGCACCTTCGCCGCCTCCTTGCGCTCCTTGTGCAGCTCGGCGAGCTCGGACTTGTGACCGGCGAGGTCCTGCCCCAGCGCCGCGATCACCGCCGCCTGCTCCTTCTCGCGCTTCTCGTGCTCGGCCAGCACCTTCGCCGCCTCCTTGCGCTCCTTGTGCAGCTCGGCGAGCTCGGACTTGTGACCGGCGAGGTCCTGCTGCAGCGCCGCGATCACCGCCGCCTGCTCCTTGGCGCGCTTCTCGTGCTCGGCCAGCACCTTCGCCGCCTCCTTGCGCTCCTTGTGCAGCTCGGCGCGCTCGGACTTGTGACCGGCGAGGTCCTGCTGCAGCGCCGCGATCACCGCCGCCTGCTCCTTGGCGCGCTTCTCGTGCTCGGCCAGCACCTTCGCCGCCTCCTTGCGCTCCTTGTGCAGCTCGGCGCGCTCGGACTTGTGGCCGGCGAGGTCCTTCTCCAGCGCCGCGATCACCGCCGCCTGCTCCTTGGCGTGCTTCTCGTGCTCGGTCGAGACCTTGGAGGCCTCGGCAAGCACATGCCGAGCGCGCGCGAGCTCACTGCGCGCCTCGGCAAGCGCTGCGCGGTGCCCATCGAGATCGGCGCGCAGCTCGGCGACGCTGCGCTCGAACTGCGCGCGCTCGTGCTTCCAGGCGCCGCGCTGCGCGTCGAAGGCCGACAGGAAGTGCGTCAGCTTCGCGAACGGCTCCAACGCGCCGCGCGGGGCCCGGGCCGGCGCGAGCAGGCCTTTCAGGTCCGGCAAGCGAGCCCCGTGCAGCGCGGCCACGACGGCGTGCCGATACACGGGCTCCGCATGGTCGCTGGCGTAGAGGGATCGGTTGTACCAGTCGTACAGCGCGGGTGCGACGCTGCGCAGCGCCGGATCGGCCTCCAGCGTCATCGCCACGCACATCAGCGCCAACCAGCGCTCCAGGTTGGCGTGCCCGAGCGCGGCGGTCTGCGCGCCGGCGCGCTGCAGCGCCCGCTCGACCGATGCCCGCTCTGGAAGCCCGTACGCGGCATGCTCACGCAGATAGCGGTGATCGAGCTCCAGCTTTTCCTTCAGGAAACGCTGCAACAGCGCTTCGGCCGAGCGCACGCGCGCCGACGCGTACGGCCCCGCCAGCACGACCCAGGCCCGGCTGACGCGCGCGCACTCGCGCACGAAACGGGAACGGTGCCGCGGCGGCACGTGCTCGAGCGTGTCGAACGCGCAGACGAGGTCGAAGCTGCGATCGGCGAAAGGCAGCTCCGCCCCGCTGCCGAGCACGAGCCGCGGAGTGCCGGCGCAGGGCTCCAGATCGACAGCCGTCACGCGCGCGCGCGGCAGGAACAGGCGCAAGAGGCCCGTGCGACCTCCCACGTCGAGAATCGACAGTCGCGCACGCCGCGGGCGCAGGCGACCGACGATGTCCGCCACCAGCCGATAGCGCTGGTACTGGTCGAAAGGGAGCCTCGTCGCGCGGCTCACCGCCCTGACTCCAAGTTCTCCGGCGCGCCGCCGCCGGCGCGCTGCCGGCGCACCGCCCAGGCGGCCGAGAGTTGCACCAGTCCGTGCTGATGGTGATTCGCATCGACCACCTGGAAGGTCAAGACGTGCTCCCGGTGGTCGATGGCGGTCGGCGCCGGCTTGCTGTGGTCGTACAGGAACGTGGTCAGGTAGTACTGGCCCTCCAGCAGCGGCAGCGCCGGCACGGCCATGTCCACCTCGCCGGTCTCGCCGGGATCGACCACGTCGATCGAGATCGGCTGTTCCCGCCAGAAGTGGTTCGTGCCGCACACGTAGGTCCCGTCGGAGCGGTACAGGCCCAGGCCGAAGACGGGACAGCGCACGCTCTGGTGGACGCGGTAGCTCAGCCGGAAGATCGCGTGCTCGCCCGTGCGCAACACGCGCGTGGGCTGACCGTCCCCGCCGAGCAGCTGGACGTCATGAACCTCGATCTCGCCGCTGCCCCAGCGCGGATACTCGTGCGACCCGCGTTGCAGCATCGACAGTCGCTCGTTGCCGCGGGCCTTGACGCGCTTGAGGTACTCGGTCGCCACGCGCTCGGGCGCCCCCTGCTCGACGACCTCGCCCTGATCGATCAGCACGACGTTCTGGCACATCGACTTGACCGCGCCGAGGTCGTGCGAGACGAAAACCGTCGTGCCGCCGCCGTCGCGGAATTCGTTGAGCCGAGTCAGGCACTTGCCCCGGAAGTGCTCGTCGCCCACGGAGAGCGCCTCGTCGATCAGCAGCACGTCAGGATCCACGCAGGTCGCGACCGCGAACCCGAGGCGCACGTACATTCCCGAGCTGTAGGTCTTCACCGGCCTGTCGATGAAATCCCCCAGTTCCGAGAATTCGATCACGCGCGGAGTCAGCTCGCGCACCTCCTCCGCGTTCAAGCCGAGGATCGAGCAGGCCAGTCCGATGTTCTCGCGGCCCGAGAATTCGGGATGGAATCCGGCGCCGAGCTCGATCAACGAGGTCACGCGTCCGTGCACGTGCACCGTGCCCGTGGTCGGTTCCGTGACGCCGGAGAGCAGCTTGAGCAGCGTGCTCTTGCCCGCGCCGTTCTGCCCGATGATGCCGACCGTGCTGCCCTTGGGGATGTCGATGTAGACGCTGCGCAGCGCCCAGAACTCGCGACTGCGCTTCGGATCGGGAGCCAGCAGATCGAGCAGCCGGTCGATCGGCCGCGAGTAGATCCGGTACAGCTTGGATACATCGTGCGCCCGGATCGCGAGGCTGGCGTCGGAGTCCAGCTTCGGAGTGCTCTTCGTGAGGGTGGATTCGGACATCGGGGGCGCCTCAGAGCAGGTCGGGCACGCGTCGACGCTGTGACCAGAAGAAGGTGGAGCCGACCCAGAACGTCAGCGTCGCCACGGCAAAGTAGCGCGCCAACGGGAACCAGTCCGGCCAATGGGCCTCGACGACGATGTCGCGGTAGGCCTCGATCAACCAATACATCGGGTTGATGTCGAGGATCCAGCCATAGCCCTTCTGCTGCACGATGAAGTCGGGATAGAAGATCGGCGTGGCGAACATCCAGACCATCGTGGCGACGCCGATCACGTGGAAGGTGTCGCGCAAGTAGAGATTCAGGGTCGCCAGCAGGTAGCCCAGGCCGATCGTGAACAAGCTCTGCAGGAGCATCAACAGCGGCAACAACACCAAGGCCGGCGTGAGCTGGGACGGTCGGAATCCGAAGGCCCAACCGACGGCCGGATCAGCGTCGAGGATAACACTGCCGAGCAGCACGATCGCCAGGCCGATGCACATGTTGACCAGCGCCGATGCGCACAGGTAGGGCGGCAGGATCTCGGAAGGGAACACGACCTTCTGGATCAGGTTCGAATTCTCGATCAGGCAATTGGTCGAGCGCGAAAGGGTCTCCGCGAAGGCCGTCCAGATCGAGATCCCGGCCAGCATCGTCAGCGCCGTCATCGCCGGCGACTGCTCGTGGAAGCCCTGCGCCACCATCTCCGGCGTCGGCTCCCAGCGCACGCGCAGGATCGTGCGGAACACGAACATGTACACGCACAGGCTGATCACCGGAAAGACCAGGGACCAGAAGAAGCCCATGCTCGACCCGACATAACGAGCCTTGAGATCGCGTCGCACGAAGTCTCGCAACAGCGGTGCGTGCGCGCGCAGGGAACCCAGCAACTGGATCACGAGGTGCGGTTCCTCATGCGCTAGAGGATCTGCTTGCCCAGGGCGGATCCGATCAATTCGACGGCGAACGCGGCCGTGCGGTTCGCGACGTCGAGGATCGGATTGATCTCCGTGATCTCGAGCCCGAGCAGCTGCCCGGACTCCGCGGCGTGTTCCATCACGAGGTGCGACTCGCGATAGCTCGCGCCTCCCGGGACCGGGGTTCCCACGCCCGGCGCGACGGTCGGGTCGCAGCCGTCCATGTCGTAGGACAGGTGGAATCCGGCGGTGCCATCGGTCGCAATCTCGATCGCTTCGCGCATCACGCGGTGGATGCCGAGCATGTCGATGTCGCGCATCGTGTAGGCCTTGATGCCCGCCTCGCGGATCAACGCGCGCTCCCCCGCATCGAGCTGGTGGATGCCGACCAGCACAGCATTGCGGGCGTCGACCATCGGAAAGCGCTCGCCCAGCCGCGTCAGCTCCTCCGCGCCGAGCCCCAGGCTGGCCGCCAGCGGCATCCCGTGCACGTTTCCGGTCGGCGAGGATTCCGGCGTGTTGAAATCGCCGTGCGCATCGAACCAGATCAGGCCGATGCGCGCGCCGCGGCGATGGTGCCAGGACGACAATCCGGCCAGCGTCCCGCAGGCGATCGAGTGGTCGCCCCCGACGACGAGCGGGAAGCCGCCGACGTCGAGCACACGCTCGACGCGGGCGCGCAGGCGCCGGCAGCAGCGCGCGATCTCGGGCAGGAAGCGCGCGCGAGGATCGGTGACCTGCCGCAACTCCGGCGCGGACACGCCGACGTTGCCGAGGTCCTCGAACGAGTGGCCGAGCGAACGCAGCGCGTCCTCGAGACCCGCGATGCGCAGCGCACTCGGTCCCATGTCGACGCCGCGGCGGCCGCCTCCGAGGTCCATCGGCACTCCGAGGAGGCAGACCTTGCGCGGGGTGAGGGTGGATGCGGGGGGGATCATGCGGGTACCTCGGGCGATCGACTCAGCACGACCGCATCCCCCACGGCGAGTTCGAGTTGCGCGGCCGCGGAACCATCGCGGCGCGCGATCTCGACCAGCCCGTAGGAGTTGACCAGTCCGAGCAGTGCTCCTCCCTGCGCCTCGGCATAGGTGCCGCGCAGCGGAATCGAAAGGCCGGCATGCTCGATGCTCCAGGACTCCGGGCTGCGCCCGAGCAGGCTCGCTTCCGCATTCGTGATCAGATTGCCGAAGCGATCGGCGAGCAGCACCTCGGCCTCGATCCGCGTGGGCGCCACGCGGGGTACCGGAAAGGACAGCCTGCGCCAGTCCGCGACGGGCGGTCCGACCTCCTCGAGCTCGAGTCCGTCGACGAGCGCGGCCGCCACCGGCGCGAACACATCGCGTCCGTGGAAGGTCCTCGAGCGGCGTGCATGTCCGTGGCGCTCGGCGTCGATCGCATGCACGCGCGCGCCGGGATCTGCGGCCAGGATCGGGCCGAGCAGTCCGTTGTCCGGCGCCAGGAACCAGTGGCCGTGCGCGCCGGCGGCCAGACAGCGCCTGGCGCTGCCGACGCCGGGATCGACGACCGCGACGTGCACGCTGCCGGTCTCGAACCAGCGCCACGAGTGCACCAGGTGGAAGGCCGCGGCGCGCACGTCCTGCGGGGAGATCGCATGGGTCAGATCGACCACCGCGCGAAGGGTGGGCGCCCGCGCGTGCAGCACGCCTTTCATCACGCCGACGTAGGTGTCCTGCAGGCCGAAGTCGGTCAGCAGGGTCACGATGCCACTGGAGCGCAGGCGGGCGGAACGGAGGGTCATTGCGGGTCGCGCTGGGTCCGGCGACGGCCGGGCCTCCCATTGTAGGCTGCGGCACGCCCGTCTCGCAGCGCGCGCCGTCGTGGATCAGAGATCAGAGCGTGCGCGCGCTGAGCGCGCCCAGCCAGGCCCCTTGCAAGAGCGGATCGTCCGCGCGCTTGCGACTCGCCAGGCGATCGAGCGCGGGCCAGCCGCAGAAGCGGCCATAGGCGAATCCGGCGCGGCGCAGCTCCTGCGTGGTGGTGCGCGCGGGCGCGAGTTCGAGTTCGCTCTCCAACTCGGCTAGCCCCGCCGATTCGATCCACTGGAGCGCGGCGATGCACGCCAAGGGTCGCGACGATCGCCACAGCGCGTCGCGCAGGATCGCCAACCCGCGCGGGTGCTTGGAGCGCACGAGGACGGCGAGCAGCTCCGCATCGACACGGCGAGCCGCCGCGGAACCGGCGGGTTGCGTCGAACGCGCCGACGCCAGCGATTCCAGCAGCTCGAGGTCGCGCGCATTCGGCGCCATGGCGAGCGCGGTGACGAGTTCGGCGAGCAGCTCTTCTTCCAGCGGCTGCGAGGCGTGCTGAGCCAGCGCCGTGCGCAGTTCCTCGCGCTGCGCGAGCCGACCGTGCTGCGCCAGACGCACCGCCAGGCGCAGGCGGTCGCGGCCCGTCGCGACCGCGTATTGATCCTGGAGCCAGGGCTGCCAATGCGGATCGAATCCCAGGCGCCACAGCACGTCGGCCAGCGCGGCCGGATCCAGCGCGACCGACTCCGCCGCAGCGCCGCTCGGCTTGGACTTCAATTGGTCGCGCAGGCGCGCGTTGGCGGGCCCGTGCCCGAGCCTGGCCTGCGCGAGCACCGCCGCGGCGCGCACGACCGGATCGGCATCCAGCGCCAGGCCCGACAGCTCCCCGATCCAACTCTTGTCGCCGCTTCGCCCCATTGCCACCGCGAGCAGGAAGCGCTGCCCCGCCTGCGGACCGCTGTCCCCTCCGGCCAGCGTCTCGCGCGCCTCGCTGACGCCCGCGGCGAGCAGCAGGGCCGCAGCCCTTTCGCGCTCGGCCGACTGTCCCAGCGACAGCCGCAGCACGTCGATGGCGCGCTTTTCGAGGAGCCCGCGGTCGATGGCATCCACCAGGGCGCTCCAATGGGCCGGCGAACTCGGCCGCCACAGATCGGTCAGCATCAGCTGCGCGACCTGCTCCGGCAATACGCGCACCGTCGCCGCGGCGACCTCGGGAGAGCCTCCATCGAGCAGGAGTTCGAGCAGGTGGTCGCGGATCGAGGGGCGATCCAGGTCCGCCGCGATCGACAGGAGCGCGCCGAATTCGGCGGCTGCGGGTCCGGCCGCGGGCGTGCGCGGCTCAGCGGTCGCGCGCACCGTCGTCGGAACGGGCGACGGCGCTGCCGGCACGGCGGCCTTGGCCGGTCCGGC
>VGZE01000171.1 GCA_016872755.1 Planctomycetota bacterium | reverse complement strand
TCGATCGCGAGGAGCGGCCCGACCTCGACGAGATCTACATGAAGGCAGTCCAGGCGATCAGCGGTGCCGGCGGGTGGCCGATGAGCGTCTGGCTGACTCCGGACCTCGCCCCCTTCTACGGCGGCACTTACTTCCCGCCGGTGCCGCGCTACGGCCGGCCGAGCTTCCCGCAGCTCGTGCAGTGGCTGGGCGAAACCTGGCGCAAGGAGCCGGACAAGCTGCGGCGGCAGGGCGCCGATCTCGTTTCGCACATCGCGAAGGAGGAGAAGGTCGACACGCGCGCCGAGCTCGCGAAGGAGGCGCTCGACCGATCGCTCGCGATGCTGGCCTCCAACTACGATCCGACCTGGGGCGGCTTCGGCAGCGCGCCGAAGTTCCCGCATGCGATGGACGTCCGCATCCTGCTGCGCCACCACCGGCGGCTCGGCGCTGCACAGCCGCTCGAGATGGCAAAGCACACGCTGACGCGGATGGCGCGCGGTGGCATCTACGACCACCTCGCCGGCGGTTTTCACCGCTACAGCACAGACGAGAAGTGGCTGATCCCGCACTTCGAGAAGATGCTGTACGACAATGCGTTGCTCGTGCCGGCCTTCCTCGAAGGCTGGCTCGTCACGCGCGATCCGCTGTTCGCGCGGGTCGCGCGCGAATGCTGCGACTGGGTGCTCGACGAGATGGTGACGCCCGAAGGCGGCTTCGCGAGCACGCTGGACGCAGACAGCGAGGGAGAGGAAGGAATCTACTACGTCTGGACGCCGCAACAGCTCACATCGGCTCTGCCCGGACGCGCGGGCGCGTGGGCGCAGGAGTGGTGGGGCGTCACGGCCACCGGCAACTTCGAGCACGGCGCCAGCGCGCTGTGGCGCGACGACGACGAGGCGGAGGTGGCCAAGCGCGTCGGCGCGAGCGTCACCGATCTGGTGCGCGAAATGGAACAGGCCCGGCGCATTCTGCTCGCGTTGCGCAAGCAGCGCATCGCACCCGCCAAGGACGACAAGGTGCTCGCAGCGTGGAACGGCTTGATGATCTCGGCGCTCGCGCGCGCGGCGCAGGTGCTCGCTGAGCCGCGCTGGCTGGCGGCGGCGCGGCGCGCGGCGTCGTACGTGCTCGAGTCGATGCGGCAACCCGATCGCAAGCTGTACGCGACGGCGCGGGCCGGCCGCGCTCATCTGAACGCGTACTTCGACGACTACGCGTTCATGATCCAGGGCCTGATCGACCTGTACGAAACCGATTTCGACGAGCGCTGGCTGAACGAGGCGCTCGAACTCGAGCAGATCACGACGGAGCAGTTCGAGGATCGCGAGCGCGGAGGCTACTACTCGACCTCGCACGATCACGAGCGCTTGATCGCGAGACTGAAGAATCCGCACGACGGCGCGCTGCCGTCTGGAAATGGCGTGATGGCGCAGAACCTGCTGCGCCTCGCGGAGCTGACCGGCCGCGTCGAACTCGCCCGCCGCGCCGAGCGCGTGATCCTCTCGCAAGGCGAGCTGATCAATCGCTATCCCGCCGCTTTCAGTCAGATCCTGCAGGCTGTCAACATGCTCGATGGCGGCTGCACGGAGATCGTCATCGCCGGCGAGCGCGGCGATCCGGCCGTCGAAGCCATGCTGCGCGTCGTGCGTGAGCGCTTCCTGCCCGCGAGCGTGGTCGCGCTGGCGTCCGCGAAGGCCGACGAGGATCTCCTCAAGCTGATCCAAGGACGCAAGCTCGGGCCATCCGGAGCACGCGCCTTCGTGTGTCGGAACTACACGTGCCGGCAGCCGGTTTCGACCGCGGCGGACTTGGCCGCCGAACTCGACCGGAAGCCGGCCTGAGCCGGAAGATCCCCGGGACTGTCGGGAGGATGCGAGCCACCGCATCATCGGAACGGGCCCGGCCGCGCTCTTGTTCGATCCGCCTGGCGTCTCAGGCCGTGGTCGCGACGAACGCTGTGCCGTGGAACTTGGTGCCCTGAGGCTCGCTCAGTGCTCCGGCTCGGGCGCGTTCGCTGTACCACCCTCGCGCATCGGCTTGCCCATCACGGCGCGCTGACCATACTTCAAGCGCTCATCGATCTCGCGATCGAAGCGCGGATGCCGCGGCACGTCCGCGAATCCGCTGTGTCGCGCGCCGCAAACGTAGCAGACCAGCCGTTCGGGCAGTGACCAGTACAGCACTGCATCCACCAAGGCCGCGGCGAACAGGCTCGCGTAGTAAGGCGTGAACGGCGCTGCGACTGCGGCGATCACGACGATCGAGATTCCCAGGGCCTTGGGGAAGTCCTTCTGGCGATAGAGCTCCGGGTGGCCGCAGGCCAGGCAGCGCGACACGCCTCCGGCCGACGACAGTCCCTCGAGCAAGAGCGGCGCCTTGCTCGCGCACGTGCCGCAGGCCAGCTCGGTCGTTGGTTCCGAAGCCGAGAGTCGAGCCGACATCCAGCACCCGCCGGGCAGAGCCGGATCGCACGGCCTGGTAACGACGCGGCTCATGCGGCAGCCAGTTCGGTCACAACGGCAGTCCGTACGAACCCTGAAGGGAGAGTGAAACCGCCGTTCCGATCAGCACGAGCACGGTGGACGCATACAGGATGCCGGTGGCCGAGCGCGTGTTCTGATAGCGCAGCGAACTCGCCGCCATCCAGGCGAACAACAGAGGCATCAACAGGCCGACAGCCACGCGCGTGCCGAGGTGGAACAGACCCCAAGCGCCGAACAGAGGCGCGCGGTTCGAGTTCAGTTCCTGGCGGTGCAACAGGCACAGCAGAGCGACGAGCGCGAGCGAAGTGCCCATGCTGGCGATCGTGACGCGATTCAAGCGCTCCAGATGCGCGATCCCCAGGTTGGGCACGGTCAGGTACCAGTGACCGAGCACCATCGCGAGCCCGACGCTTCCCGCCACCGTGCCCGTGGCAAGGGCCGAGAGTCCAGCCAGCCCCAGCGTCATCGCATCGGCCTCGGGCATCCAGTTCCGCAATTCGGAGAAGGTCGCGAAGGCGGCACCAAGCATGCCCGCGGCCAGACCCACGCCCCAGACTCGACCGCGCACGGGCCCTGAATACAGCGGAAAGGCCGCGCAGGCGACGCAGGCTCCAACGACACCGGGATCGCTCCAGGGGCGCGCGGCGCCCAGCGCCAGGCCGACACCGGAAGCGAGGAGCACGAGGGCCGTGCTTCCCATGATCCGGTAGAAGAGGCTGCCCACTGGAGCCCTGGGCACGAACGCGAGAGCTAGAAGCACGCCGAAGGCAAGTTCCCAGCAGAATTGAATGCCGAGCTTGGACACGGTTGCACCGATTGTAGCCACCGACGTCGCGAACCCGGCACGAGCCCGTGCGGAGCTCGGCGCGCTGGAGATCGGTCGATGATGCAGTATGCTCTGCGCCCTTCGGCTCGCTCCCATCGCGAGCGCCCCGCCAGGAAGCACGAGAATCGAGCATGTCCCCCCCGCGAGTCCTTGTCACCGGCGCCGGTCGAGGAATCGGCCGAGCCATCGCCCTGCGCTTCGCCCGTGAGGGTGCCAAGGTCTGCATTGCCGCGCGAACATCGTCCGAACTGGACAAGGTCGTCGCGGAAATCGGGAAGGCCGGCGGACAGGGCTGCCCGTCTCAGATGAACTTGACCGACTACGGCACGGTCGAAGCCGGGGTCTACCGCGCGGTCGAGTTTTTCGGCGGCACGATCGATGTGCTCGTCAACAACGCGGGCGACTTCGAGACCAAGCCCTTCGAGAAGATGACGCCATCCGTGTGGGAGCGGATGCTCGACATCAATTTGAACGCGCACTTCTACGTGACCTTGGAGTCGATCAGCGCACTGCTCGAGAGCAAGCAGCCGCACGTCTTCAATATCGCGAGCATCGCTGCCAAGCAGGGGTTCGCGGAGAACACGGCCTATTGCGCGGCCAAGTGGGGTCTGCGCGGATTCGGCGAAGCTCTGCGGGCCGAATTCGGTCCGCGGGGCATGCGCGTGACCACCGTCTACCCAGGCCCGACGGACACGACCATCTTCGACGGCGTGCCGGGCAACTGGGATCGTTCGAAGATGAGCAAGCCGGAGGACGTTGCCGAAGTCGTCTTCGCGACGTGGAAGGCACCGGCCGGCTCGCAGATCGACGACGTCGACGTTCCGCGCCCGCAGGGCTGAGCCAAGGCGCGCGGGCGCGATCCGCGAGGACGCTCAGCGGCCTTCGGCGTTCACGAGTCCGAAGAATTCGCTGCGCGTGCGCGCATCGCTGCGGAAGGCCCCCAAAAGGCACGAGGTCATCGCGGACGAGTTCTGCTTCTGCACGCCGCGCATCATCATGCACAGGTGGGATGCGTAGACCACGACCGCGACGCCCTTCGGTTGCAGAGTCTGCTGCAGAGCCTCCGCGATCTGGATCGTCATGCGCTCCTGCACTTGCAGACGCTTGGCGAAGATGTCGACGATGCGCGGGATCTTGGAAAGCCCGATGATGCGCCCGTCGGGGATGTAGGCGACGTGCACGCGCCCGAAGAAGGGCAGCATGTGGTGCTCGCAGAGGCTGTAGAACTCGATGTCGCGGACGAGCACCATCTCGGAGCAATCCTCGTGGAACACGCCCTCCCCGACGACCTGGCCCACCGAGAGGCGGTGTCCGGACAGGAGTTCCTTGTAGGACCGCGCGACGCGCTCGGGCGTGCGCACGAGCCCCTCGCGCGTCGGATCCTCGCCGACCTGCACGAGCAACTCGCGGATCAGCCCGCTCAGATCGAGGGATCCGGGCCCAGATAGTCCACGAAGTTGTTCCGGCTCTCGTAGAGGCGGATTCGGTGAAGTCGACATGTCTTGAATTTCCGGAGTGCGGGCTCCAATTCGGTCCAGAACGCGACCACCACGTTTTCCGCCGTCGTTACCTTGCCACGCAGAAAGGGCACGTCGCGGTCGAGGCTCTTGTGATCCACGGGATCGATCAGTCGAGCCCGCATCGCGGTCATCAGGTCCGTCAGGTTCATCACCATGCCGCTGGAAGAGTCCAGCGTGCCGCGAACCGTGACTTGGACGGCGTAGTTGTGGCCGTGTAAGTTGTTGCAGATGCCGTAAATACGCCGGTTCTTCGCGGCGGTCCAGCGCGCGTTGTGCAGCCTGTGGCTGGCGCTGAATTCCTCACTGTGCGTGATTTCGACGAACGGCGCGCCCATGCAGCGCATCCTAGCCCATTGGGGCGGGCCGCCCCTAAGGTCCACAGGGCGGAATCCGCCCCTGACGTAATCATCGATTCCGACCCCGAGCGCTACGCCCGCAGGCTACGATTCGTCGATTAGGCCGCCTGTGGAGCATCTTCGGGGCATCCCGACCGGCGGACCCCCACCTCATCACCATGGCGATCAAGCGGGTTTGGGTCATCGAAGGCTGCATCTCGTGCAACCTGTGCGAGGACGTCTGCTCGGAGGTGTTCGAGGTCCCAGCGGGCGGCGAGAGCCGGCTTCGCAAGGGTTGGGAGAAGCAGCTCCCCCGGCCTGAGGTGCAGCCCAAGGTCCAAGAGGCCGCGGATTCCTGCCCGGTCGAGGTCATCAAGATCGAGAAGGACGGCTGAACGGCCCTCCCCCCCGCCCCGGAATCGGTTTCCGGTTCGGGTCGTCGGAATCGAGCGGCTCGCGGCTCGCTTGGGGGCACCTTTCCGGCTCCTGCCCAGTGGCCACCCACCGCCGAGGTACCCATGATCACGAAATCCTATGACCGCCGGCAGGCGAGCAGCCTGATCCCCCTGTTGCGATCCTTGGCCATCGAGGTCCAGGAACGCGCGGCCGAAATCGAACGGCTCGAGTGGTTGCAGGAAGAACTCGCGAAGACGGAGCGCGCCCACAAGCAGGAGCTCGCGGAGCTGCGCGCACAGATCGCGTGTCACAAGCTCGAGTTGCGGCGCACTCGTCTCGAGATCGAGGCGCTCGGATGCGAGGTCGAGCACAAGGGCGTGCTGATGATCCGCATTCCGTCGCACCGGCGCTCGGGTCGCGAGGCCTTCGCCTGGCGCATCGACCAGCCCAATCGGCTGACCGACGTCGCTGATTCGGCCGCCTGACGTGGCGTTCGAGCGCCCGGCAACAACTATCGAATACCGGCCACCAGAGGCTCGCGGAGAATCGGCCGCGAGCCTCGCTTCTTTCATGCATCGCGATTCGACACTCCCGGCCCAGGGTCCGCGCACGCACTGCGCTGGAACGACGCGGTGAAAAGGCAAGGAGCCACGACAGTCGTGACTGTCGTGGCCCCTTGGGCTTCAAGGTGATGTCTGTGGGCGTACCTGCGTTCTCAGCCTCGCCCGCCCTGACCCGAGGGTCGGGGCGCGGGCCGAGGAGCGGCAGGACGAGGCGCGGGCTGCGGTCGCGGCTGCGGCGCCGGGCGAGCAGCAGGCGGTTGAGTCGGCCGACTCGGAGTCGTCGCACGGTCGCGCGTTTCGGGAGCCGGACGCTCGCCGACCGGACGCTCGCCGACCGGACGCTCGCCGGCGGCGCGATCACCGACTGGGCGCTCGGTCGCGCCCGTTCGTGCGGGAACTCGACCGGCATCCGAGGTCTGCCCGGCGCCGTTGGCCGCGCGGATGCGCTCGGGGGTCGCACCCGCGGCCGCCGCGCGTCGCTCGGGGCTGCCGGACTCGGAAGCGGCGCCGGAGCGCGCCTGGCGCATGCGCTCGGTCTCCGCGGCCTGGGCACGGCGCAGCGACTGCAATCGGGTCGCCTCGGCTTCGAGGTCCGGGGCGGCTGATTGCCCGGCTTCCGCGACGAGTTGGCGATAACCGACGACGAATTCGTCGGACGTGATCTTGCCGTCGCCGTCGTTGTCGAACGCGCGGAACTGCGGCTTGCTGACCCCGATCGTGGTTGCTTCACGCTCGCTGATCACGCCGTCCTTGTCGACGTCGGAATCCGCGAAGACCTTGCGCGTGGCGCTCAGCGAGTGCGTCTGCGCTCGGGCGGCTCCCGGTGCGGTCCGCGAGGCCCGCGTCGCCGCCGGCTGCG
>VGZE01000170.1 GCA_016872755.1 Planctomycetota bacterium | reverse complement strand
CGATCACGGAACGGCGATCGAGCGGAGAGGATGCGCTGCGCATGCGCATGATCTACCGCCGCGCGTACCTGAGAGAAAGGGCGACCCGTGAAAAGAGACGACCACCCTGAGCGGCTTGCGCTGCCCAAGATGGTCGTTGCAGGGTCTCGAATCGGTGCGGCAGAAACCGGCCAATCCCACCGCGCACAGGGCTGACCTCAAAGAAGCTTGCGCTCCCGGTCGACCGAACACCGGCTTCCCTGGGTGACTCGAGGCGTCGCGAGCGTCCGCGTGAGCAGGCACCCGCGACGCGCGTTGGACGGGGGCCGCCACCGCGCGGTTCCCTGCCGACGCGCGGTACTTTGCGCTGAGCCAGGGCGCCTGTCGCAACTGCGCCGCCGCACAGCATTTAGACACGGTCTAACGGGCGATGGTCGCGCTCGGCAGGCACAGCTCGCGCAGCCATTGGCGCCGCGGGGCCGACCACGCGCGCCAGCTCTGCTCGAGCGCGGGATCGCCGGCCGCGCGCGCGGCCTCGATGCGCAGGCCCTCCTCGAGCACGTGCGAGCCCAGATAGCGTTCGAAATCGCGCGCCTGTGGATCGGCGACCGCGAGCGCGGTGGCGAGCACCGCGAGCGCGCTGGCTTCGAGTTCACGACCATCGACGCGGTCGTAGCGGTCGAGGTTGGTGTGGTAGGTCCGATCGGGAAAGTGCCAGAACAACACGGCCGGGATTCCGCGCTCGAGGAAAACCTGATGGTCGCTCCCCCCCTCGAACGGGTGGTCGCGCGACTCGAAGGTGCGCTCGCGCAGCCCAACGTCCACGAGCGCGCAGCGCGCGATCAGCGACAGCCCGCCGGGCGTCTGGCCCGTGCGCGCCTCGGACGAGCCCCAGCCCGACGGCTCGTCCGGCGGCAGCATGCGCGTCAGGGAGGGATCCGGCTCGCGCTCCAGCAGCGCGATCGCGCCGGTCCGCGCGCGCGAATTGCCCAACATGTCGGCCGCGATCGCGGCACGCGCGCGCAATTGCGACTGCTCGAGCCAGGCCCGCGACTGCACGAACTCGGCGCCGAACACGAACGAGACACTGGCTGCCGGCCAGGAGATGCGGTCGTCCTGCAAGGCGCGGGCGATGGCGACGGCCCCTTCCGCCATGCCGGCGCAGCCGCTGGCATTGTCGTTGGCGCCGGGCTCGTCGAGGTGCGCGGCGACGACGACCGCCTCGTCCGGCGCTCGTGCGCCGCGAATCGTCGCGACCAGGTGCCGCAGCGGCCTGGGCTCGCTGCGCACGCGCGCATCAATGCGCACGCGCAGGCCCGCGCCCGCGCGCAGTCGTTCGGCGGAGCGGCGCGAGATGCACAGGCACGGAATCGCGGTTGCGGCGGGCACGCGCGCGTAGGCGAGCAGCTCGGCCGCTTCCGCGCCCGCCGCGGCGGTCTGGTGATAGGCAGCCAGCGGAGCGCCGAGCACGGCGGCCGCGCGCCGCTCGCCCAGCTCGGCGAGCAGCCGCGCCGGTGCCTCCAGCCCGACCAGCACGCCGCTGCCGTCGGCCGGCAGGTCCTCAGGCCGCAGGCAGACCGGGCCCTCGAGCGCGCCGCCGGGACTGCCCTGCGCGATCAGCGTGCGCTCGCGATCGGCGGGCGCCGCGAAGGCGTGCAGCGGCTCGACCTCGCCGGCCGCATCGACGAGCTCGACGCGCGCCGACAACGGCGTCCAGGCCGCGACCGGTTCGGGCTCGACCAGCCAGGCGAGCTCGAGCCGCTCGGCGCTGCCGAAGCCCGCGTCCCGCAGGTGCGCCGCGAGCGCCTCGAGCCCCGCTTCGTAGTGTTCGTTCGCCGGCGCGCGAAAGCCCGCGTCGATGGTGCGCACCAGTCGCAGCGCCTTGCCGCGGTCGAAGGCGCGCGCGAGCGCGTCGAGGAAGCGCGCCGGGCCGTCCGCGCCCAGCTCGACCGGCGCACCCGCGTGGAAGGACTGGTCGGCTTGCCGCGTCGCGCGCCGCAGCTCGCGCCGCAGCTGGTCCGCGTCATAGCCGCCATCGAGCGGCGCGCATGCGACGAGGAGCGCCGCGGCCAGCGGCCAGGCTCCGTGCGCTCGCGGGCGGCGCATGGCGCTCAGGCTCGCGGCAGGTAGGGATCGAGGAACAGCGCGAGGCGCTCGCGCGCGGCGGTCGAGATGCGATCGGGTGCCGTCATCACCGCGTGCTTGAGCGCACTGCGGCAGCCGGCCGAGCAGTCGACGGGCAGCGCCAGCGCGGCCCGGCGCACGACCTCGCGCGCGCGCCCGACGTTCTGATGCATGATCGCGACCACGGCATCCACGCTGACCGCCTCGTGGCCGGCGTGCCAGCAGTCGTAGTCGGTCGCCATGGCCAGGGTCGCGTAGCAGATCTCGGCTTCGCGCGCGAGCTTGGCCTCCTGCAGGTTGGTCATGCCGATCACGTCGCAGCCCCAGCTGCGGTACAGCTTGCTCTCGGCGCGCGTGCTGAACTGCGGGCCTTCCATGTTCAGGTACGTGCCGCCGTCGTGCACCTTGACTCCCGCTCCGCGCGAGGCCTCGAGCAGCGTCGCGCGCACGTGCGGGCAGACCGGATCCGCGAACATCACGTGAGCGACGCATCCGCCCTCGAAGAACGAGTCGGGACGGTGGCGCGTGCGATCGATGAACTGGTCGATCACGACGAATTCACCGGGCGCGATGTGCTCCTTCATCGAGCCGACGGCCGAGACCGACAGGATCTGGCGGACGCCGAGGCGGCGCATGCCCCACAGATTCGCGCGGAAGTTGATCTCGCTCGGACTGATGCGGTGGCCGCGACCGTGGCGCGGCAGGAAGACCAGGCGCCGGCCCTGCAGGCGCCCGCAGATGTAAGCGTCGCTGGGCTCTCCGAACGGCGTGGCGAGCTTGACCTCGCGCACGTCCTCCAGGCCCTGGATCTCGTAGAGGCCCGAGCCTCCGATCACTCCGATCGTCTGTTCGTTCGTGCTTTCCATTTTTGTCGCTGTGCGGACGGTCTGCGGCCCTCGGCGGGGTGTGGGGCCTCGCTCGCGAAGAGCCGCTTCACCACCAGCGTCGCGTAGGCGGCGCGCGGCAGTTCGAAGGTCAGGCGCAGACAATAGCGCGCAGGGTGCAGATTGTCCGGCGACGGCGGCTTCGCGCGCAGCTTGCGCGGCAACAGCACCAGCGTCCGGTCTTCCCCCTTGGGTTGGAATCCCTTCAGCCCGTCGATGCGGAATTGCGAGCCGACCAGCCGGTGCTCGGCCAGCGCGTCCTCGAACAACTGGCGCTGCAGCGGTGCCTGCACGTCCTCCAGGCCCTGACCCGGCAGGCGGAACGAGGTCTGTGCATCGGCGCCTTCGGGCCAGGCCCGGCCCCAGCACCACAGCGGCCCGTCGACCGAATCGAGCGCGAGCGGCTCGCACTCGCGCCGCCGGGCGATCCAGCCCGAGACGGCGCGATTCCAAAGGTGCGACTGCCAGGCGTAGAGGTGGATCAGGCGGATGCGCAGCGGCACGCGCTGCAACGCGGCCGCGAAGTCCTGCGGAGACTCGACCAGCGCCTCGAACACGCCCTGGTGCTCGCCGCTGCGACGCGCGATGCGCAGGCAGGCCGACCAATCGCCCCAAGCGCGCTCGAAGGCGTGCTTCTTGTCGGCCAGGCGCGCGTCGTCGTGCGGCGACGGAGCGCAGATCAGGGTTCCCAGCGCGTGCTCGAAACGGCCGCGCATCAGCTCCAGACCGACCCAACCCTGGTCGTGGCGCAGGTTGCCGAAGCGCTGGTCGTCGAAGTAGTTCGGCAGACCGAGCTTGCGCAGCGGCGGAATGGCCGCGCGCGCGGTCGCGACCTCGCGCGACGACAGATCGCGCACCGTGATCTCGAACGCATTGCCGAAGCTGTGCTGGCTCGAATAGGGTTCGGCGGCGCGCCCGATCGGCTCGATCGAGAGGAAATCGTCCTCGTAGCGAATCTGACGACCCCCCTCGATGCTCATGTACTGCAGCGTGACGGCCTGCTTGTCCTTCAGGCCGGCCATGCGCACCGAACGGTGCGGGACCTCGGCCTCGCGCGCCAGCACGCGCGCGGCCTCGTCGGTCGTGAGCTTGCGCTTGCGCACCAGGTACAGCTGGTGCGGACCGTGCTCGGACAGGTAGCGCTCGTCGAGCAGCTCGCTGACGCGAAAGTCCGCGGCCTTGCACTTGAGTTTCATGCCGAGGCCGCCGGTCCGCTCCAGCGCGGGGCACGATGGTGGGCCAGCTGCTTGAGCGTGCGCGCGAGATCCACCGGCAGCGGGGCCTCGAAGCGGCGCGTCGCGCCGCCCAGCAAGAGCTCGAGGCTGGCTGCGTGCAGCGTGTGACGTTCGATCAGCGGACGCTCGGTCTGGCCCGGCTTGCGCCGGTAGCCGACCTTGAATTCCGAGAGCGCGAACGAGCGCCGGCGGCCGTAGTGCGGGTCGACGACGAGCGGGAAGCCGCGCTCGGCCAGGTGCACGCGGATCTGGTGCGTGCGGCCGGTCAGCGGTCGACACTCGACCAGTGTGTAGCCGCGGAAGCGCTGCGCGACGCGCACGATCGTCGTCGCGGGCTTGCCTTCGAGCGTGTCGACGACCATGCGACCGCTGCGACGTTCGTCGGGAGCCAGCGCGAACTCGATGCGGTCCTCCTCGCCGTCCGCCAGCGGATACTCACCCTCGACCAACGCGAGGTACACCTTCTGCACCGCGCCGGATTCGAAGGCCGCGCGCACTTCGCGCTCGCAAGCCAGCGACTTCGCGATCAGGGCCACGCCGGTGGTGTCCTTGTCGAGCCTGTGCAACAGGCGCGGGCGCCAGTCCAGCGGCAATTGCGTGCCCGCGCGAGCCGCGCGCTCGCGCGCCAGTTCGAGCACCGCCGTGGCGAGCGAGGCCTTCTCCTTGTCCCAGCGCTCCGGCTCGCAGGCCAGTCCGGCCGGCTTGTCGATCACGAGCAGGTGCTCGTCCTCGTGCAGGATCGTGAGCGCAGGGCCGCGCTGCGCCTCGGGAACCTCGGGCCACTCGTCGGGGCTCTGCTCGAGCAGCACGACCTGCGAGAGGCGCAGCCGCGTGCCGGGATGCGCGGGCAAACCGTCGATCAGGATCCTGCCCGCGCGGATCTGCGCGCGCAGGAAGCCCTTGGAGCGCTCGGGGAAGAGCAGGCACAGGAATTCGTCGAGCTCGAGCCCGACGCGCTCGACGGGAACGACGATCGCTTCGACCACGGGCGGGCTCCGTTCGCGCACTAGGCGCGCCCTAGCGGCGCGGTTCGGCTGCGCTCGATCGCCGCCTGGCGCAGCACGCCCAGGTACGGCAGGTTGCGGTAGGCGCCCGCGAAGTCCAACCCGTAACCGACGACGAACTTGTCCTCGATCTCGAAGCAGCTGTGATCGGCGCGCAGGTCCACGGCTCGACGCGCCGGCTTGTCGAGGAACACGCAGGTCCGCACGCTGCGCGCGCCGCGCTCGAGCAACTCGCGCTTGAGCGCCTGCATGGTCCGGCCGGTATCGAGGATGTCATCGACGAGCAACAGCTCGCGCCCGGCGATCTCGCCGTCGGCAGGGAAGTAGTTGACGTCGAGGCGACCGGAGGTCGTGCCGTCGCGATACGAAGAGGCCGCCACGAAAGCGAGCTCGAGCCGCAGCGGCACGCGCCGGATCAGATCCGAGGCGAACACGCAGGAACCCTTGAGCACGGCCATGACCGTGAATTCGCGCCCCGCATAGGCGCGTGTGACCTCCGCGGCGACGCGATCGATCCCCTGCAGGATCTGCGCTTCGGAGAGCAGGATGGTTTCGATGTCTTCGTGCACGACGGTCGCAAAAAAGGGCGCGGATTCTAGCACGCAGGAGTTCTTTCTCCGCAGGCCTTGCCTTGCGCGCCGCTCCGAATTCGCTATTCTGGCATTCGACTCGCTAGCAGTCCGCGGACGGCCGATTTGCGGCGGTAGCGGCGATCGAAATGTTCGCCGGCCAGGACCGCCGCGTTTCATTCGCGAGCCTCGCATGGCCCTTTCCATGCAGGCGCAGGCCAGGCGGGCCAATCCATTCGCGCGCAGCCGCGCCGCACCGGTCGGCGCGGTGCGCAATTCCTCCCATGAAGACCGAAAGCCAGAACTCGACCGAAAAACGTGGATATCGCCGGCGCTCGGACGAGGAGCGCCTGTCGGCCTTGCAGCGCAAGCTCGAAGAGGCTCAGCAGCGACTCAAGCAGCGCGAGGCGCGCAAGGAAATGGCCAAGCACGTGCCGAATCTTGCCACGCTCAAGATTCCACGCCTGACCAAGCATCTGCGCGAGTTCGCCGACTTCGCGCGCACCCATGGCCGGCTCGATTACTACAACTCGACGATCGCATTCGTCGCGATGATGGATCGCCTGTACCACGAGGACATGCAGGATCCGAACGAGGACGCGGTTTCGGAAGACGACGAGTGAAGGCTCGGGCGCGCTATCGATCGCGGTATCGATCGCGGCGCCACCAACCGATCGCGCCGTCGTCCTGCTGACGCGTCCACGCGGGCATCCGGTCGAGGACGTCGGCCACCAGCCTGGGATCCGCGAGCTCGTCCAAGGGCACGAGCACGTGTTCGACGTCGAGCCGCGTGAGCTCGGCGGCCAGCGCCGCGGGTTCCGGCGACACTTCCCCCAAGGCGAACGCGAATAGCTGCGGCGCCTCGATCCGCCAGCGCTCCAGCACGGCCGGGTTCGTGCGCGCGACGTACGACCAGGTGACCGGCTTGCCGTGCACCGTCTGCCAGCTCATCGACGCGTAGGCGCCCGGACGGAACGGCAGCACGCACACGGCTCCCGAGCCGGTCTCGCGCGCGATCGCCGACACGGCGCGCGGCACGTTCCAGCGCGCGGTCGTGAGCGGCACGTGCACCCATTCGAACAGCGCCAGCGCGGCGACCAGGCCGAGCCAGCGCACCCCGTGACGGCGGGCCAGCAGGCTCGCGGCCCCCATTCCGGCGGCGACGCACAGCGCCAGGTGGAAGGCGCTGAAGGCTCGCGCGGGAACGCGCAGCGCCTCCCCCAGCGGCAGCGCGCGGTACAGCGACGAGA
>VGZE01000169.1 GCA_016872755.1 Planctomycetota bacterium | reverse complement strand
CTGCACGGCATCGCAGCCGGCCGCCAACGCGAGCGCGGGCCGCGCGTGCGCGCACAACCACGTGTGCGGGCTGCGCGCGCGCAGGTCCTCGAGCAGCTCGCGCTGCGCGCGCTCGGTCAGGCCTGGTTCGCGCAGCAGGATGCCCAGTCCGGCCAACTCGGCCAGCTCGCAGAGGCGCGCGCGCAGCGCCGGCAGTCCGCGCGCCTCGCAGCTACCGGGCGTGACGGCGATCAGCGACGGCGGCAGCCTCATCGCGAGCTCCGGCTCAGGCCAGCTCGACCAGGTAGCCGAGGTCGCGCAGCAGCGCCTGCATGCGCCGCGGCGTCGAACGCGCCTTCAAGGCCACGCGCCGTTCGTCGAGCACCTCCTTGATGTAGGCACGCGCGCCGGGATCCTGCTGGAAGCGCTTGAGCAGGTCCGGATTCTCGCTCTTCAGCACCCAACCTCCGTCGAGCGTCAAGAGGCCGGCGCGGTGCGCCCACTCGACGATCGAGTAGCGCACGTTCTGCGGCAGCGGCGTGCGGCTGTGCGACTCCAGCGTCTGCAGCAGCCGCGCCAGGTACATGCCCGAGGTCAGCGCGCGGCGCACCGAGAGCTCCGAGATCCGGAAGCGCTGCACGGCGTCCTGGCGGTCGCGCACGCAGAAGCGATCTAGGTCGTGCACCAGTTCGTCGTCGTCGCCGCTGGGGAACAACACGACCTCGAAGTCCGGCGTGACGACCAGCGAGCCGATGCCCGGCTCCGACAGCGGCGCGTCGATCGGCGCGTCGAAGAGCCGCGCGCCCGTGCGCGTCAAGCGCAGCGCCACCGGGCGACCGGACTTGTCGTAACCCAGGTCGATGATTCCGAGCAGGAACAGGCGCTGGCGCATCCAGCGCACCAGGTTCCAGGCCAGACGCTGCGCATCCTCCATCGGTTCGGCGTGCGCGCTCTGGTTGCGCTCCGAGAAGGCCTGCTCGACGTGCAGTTCGTCGAGGCTGGCGAGGTAGTTGTTGCGCGCGAGGAACGGCAGGTACATCAGGTCGTACCAGGTGCCGACCTCCACGCGCCGCAACAGGCGCAGCAGGATCTGCCGCAAGCGCAGGTGGTGGTAGTGCTCGCCGCCCAGCGAACGGTCCTCGAGCGCGTGATCGAGCAGCAACTGGAGTTTCTGCAGCAGCGTCTTCTGCCCCCATTCGCGCCCGCGCGCCGAGAGAGCCAGCGTGCGCTCGCCGGTGCGGTCGATCAGGCCCGCGTGACGCGCGAACTCGCCGAGCCAGGCCAGGATCGCGTCGCGCGACAGCTCGCGCCCCGGATTGGGGATCAACTGCTGCAGGATGCGCTTCTCGGTGGTCTTGAAGATGTCGCCGCGTTGCGTGAAGTGCACGTCGTTCTCGTGCAGGTACGACAGGAAGCGCGACAGGTTCGAGATCTGATCGATGCCCATCGCGGCCTCGTCGTGCGGGCGGTCCGGATCGCTGGGCACGGCCACGCGACGCAACCACGCCAGCGCCACCTCGTTGAACACGACCAGCGACTCGTCGGTGTGCAGGATTCCGTAGCGCGACAGGTCCAGGTGCACGACCGTCCCGACCAGCGACTGCTCGAGCAGAAGCTGCCAGCGCCGCCCGTTCCAGTGCGGCATCTCGGTCTCCATCTGCTCGAACAGCCCGCGCGGCAGGATGCCGCCGAACTCGAGCACGGCCTTGCCAACGAAGTCCTTGAGCCCCTCCGGCAGGCGCTCGACGCGCGCGACCGCGGCCGACTCGCGCGCGTAGACCTTGTACATCTCGCGCAGCCGTTGCGGACTGGTGCGACTCGCGCGCGCCGGATCGGAATACATGCGATCGAGGTGCCCGCGCAGCGTCAGCAGCGAGAACACGCCGCGCTCGCGGCTGCGCCGCTGCCGCAGCAACGCGTCGCCGAGTTCGCTGGGCACGCACCAGCTCACGCGCTGCGCGTCGTTCGCGCCGGCCGGCTGGAAGACGAGGCCGCGGCGCTGCAATCCGGCCAACGCGGCTTCCAGGTCGTAGACCGACAGGTACGACAGGCTGGCGTGGGCGGCCAGATCGTCGATGTCGCGCTGGTAGTGACGCGCGCCGAGCAGCGCCTGCAAGACGCCGAGCAACCGCTTCCCCAGGCCGTTCGTGCGCGCTTCGACGGTGCCCGGGTCGCTCATCGCGACGCGCAGGCGATCGCGCAACACCTCCGCCGGCGCCGCCGCGCCGTTGCCGCGCTCGCTGTTCCAGAACACGTGCAGCTCCTCGAGCTCCGTCGGAGTGACCGAGCCGAGCAGTTCCTGCAGCCCGTGGCGCGACGCATCGCCCTTGCCGGGCGGACAGGACGGCGTCGGCGCTCCGAACGGACGCACGTTCTCCAAACCCTCCAATGGCTGGTGCGGATCGAAGTCGTTCAAGTCGTCATCACTCCTGGAAGCCGAGGCCGAGCAGTTCGGCGGCTTCGGCGATGCGGTAGGCGTAGCCCTGCTCGGTCAGGAACAACTGGCGCTTCTGCGCGAACTCCTCGTCGCGGGTGTCGCGCGTGACGACCGCGTAGAAGGCCGCGGCGCCGCCGTCGGCCTTGGGCCGCAGGATGCGCCCGAGCCGCTGCGCCTCCTCCTGGCGCGAGCCGAAGGTGCCGGAGATCTGGATCGCCACGTTGGCGTCGGGCAGGTCGATCGCGAAGTTCCCGACCTTCGAGACGATCAGGATGCGCAGCGTGCCGTCGCGGAAGGCTCCGTACAGGCGCTCGCGCTCGGCGGTCGGCGTCTTGCCGGTGATCAGCGGGGCGTCCAGGTGCGCGGCCAGCTTCTCGAGCTGCTCGATGTACTGGCCGATGATCAGGATGTGCCCGCCCGGGTGCTGCTCCAGCAGCCGCTCGACCACCTGCGTCTTGCGTGGATTCTCCGACGCGAAGCGGTAGCGCGAGCGCGCGTCGCTGGCCTGGTAGCGCGCGCGCTGCTCGGGGTCGAGCGGCACGCGCACCTCGGTGCACTGCGCGTGCGCGATGAAGCCCTGGTGCTCCAGGAGCTTCCAGGGCAGGTCGTAGCGCTTGGGCCCGATCAGGCAGAAGACCTCGTCCTCCTTGCCGTCCTCGCGCACGAGCGTCGCCGTCAGGCCCAGGCGCCGGCGCGCCTGCAGATCGGCCGTGACGCGGAAGATCGGCGCGGGCAACAGGTGCACCTCGTCGTAGACGACCAGGCCCCAGTTCTCGCGCGAGAACAGGTCGAAGTGCTCGAACTCGGCGCTCTTGGTGCGCCGCCAGGTCAGCATCTGGTAGGTCGAGATCGTGACCGGCCGCACGCTCTTGCCGTCGCCGGTGTACTCGCCGACCTGCTCGGGCGACAGTTCGGTCTTGTCGAGCAGTTCCTCGCGCCACTGGCGCACCGCGACGGTGTTCGTGGTCAGGATCAGCGTCTTGGTGCGGATCAGGCTCATCGCCGTCAGGGCCACCACGGTCTTGCCCGCGCCGCACGGCAGCACGATCACCCCGTTGCCCCCCTGCACGCTGCCGCCCTGGTGGAAGGCCTGTGCGGCCGCGACCTGGTACGCGCGCGGCGCGAAGGGCTGGCCGCCGCGCGTGCGGTCGCGCAACTGGATCGCGAGCCCGTCGCCCTCGACGTAGCCGCCGCGATCGTCGACCGGGAAGCCGATGCGGATCAACTGCTGCTTGATCGTGCCGCGCGCCAGCTCGTCGACCCACACGCGGCCGGCGGCATCGACTTCGACCAGCTTGCGCACCTGCTCGTTGGCCAGCGCCTCCTTCAGCGCGGCCGGATCGCGCGTCAAGAGCTCGAAGCGCTTGCCCTGGCGCTCGATCGACAGGCAACCGTAGCGCGCGATCCACGTGCGCACTTCCTTGACCACGTTCGGCGGCAGCGGCACGCACGACAGCGCGCCGAGCACCTCGATGATGCGCTCGGCGGTCCAGCCCAGCGCGGCCGCATTCCAGACCGAAACCGGGGTCAGCCGGTAGGTGTGCAGGTAATCGGGACTCTTCTCCAACTCGGCGAAGGCGGCCAGCAGATCGCGCGCCTCGGCGTAGCGCGGGTGCTCCTCCAGCAGCAGTTGGCCGCTCTCGTCCTTGCGCGGTCGGCCGTGCGCGTCGACGACCGTGTGCACGGTGTGCAGCATGATGGTCCGATCGCTCTGCACGATCAGCGGGCGCTCTTCGATCGAGTTCAACGCACCCCCGCCTTCTGCCGCCGCGGCGCGGCCGCGGGTGCGGCGCTGCGCTCGCCGAGCCAGGGTCCGGTCACCGATGCCGGATCGGCCGCCAACTCGCGCGGCCTGCCGCGCGCGATGATCCGGCCGCCGCCGCTGCCACCGTCGGGGCCGAGCTCGGTCAGCTCGTCGCAGCAGCCCAGCAGCCCGACGTGGTGCTCGACCACGACCACCGCGTCACCGCGCGCCGCGAGGCGTTCGAGCACGCCGAGCAGGTGTTGCACATCGCTCGTCGCCAGCCCGGTGGACGGCTCGTCCAGCACGACCACGCACGGTCCGCTGGCGGCATGCTGCAGGGCGTCCCCGGCGCCGACCAGCTCCGCGGCCAGCTTGACGCGCTGCGCTTCGCCGATCGACAGCGTGGTCGAACCCTGGCCCAGGCGCAGGTAGCCGAGGCCGACGTCGACCAGCGCGCGCAGCGGCCGCTCGAGGGCCGGCTGGTGCTCGAACAGCTCCAACGCCTGCAGCGCCGACAGTTCCAGCGCCTGCGCGATGTCGACGCCGCGCCACTGTGCGACCAGCACCTCGGGGCGATAGCGGCGTCCCTCGCACTCCTCGCACGGCAACCACAGGTCGGCCAGGAACTGCATCTCGACCTGCGTCGCGCCGCGGCCGTCGCAGGCCGGGCAGCGGCCCTTGGGCCCGTTGAACGAGAAATGCGCGGCCGTCAGCCCGCGCGCGCGAGCTTCGTTGGTGCGCGCGTACAGCTCGCGCAGTGGATCCATCGCGCCCACCGCCGTGGCCGGCACCGAGGAGGGCGTGCGCCCGAGCGGCGTCGCGTCGATCAGCAGGAGTCGCGGCGTCGAGCCCGCGCCGGGCTCGAAACGCTCCCAGCGTCCGGCGGCCGCTTCCCCGCGCAGCGCGGGAACCAGCGTGTCGAGCACGAGCGAGCTCTTGCCCGAGCCCGAAGGGCCGCACACGCCGTGCAGCGTGCCGAAGCCGACCTCGAGATCCACGCCTTGCAGGTTGTGCACGCGCGCGCCGCGCAGGCGCAGGCGTCGCGCGCCGCCGGGAGAAGGAACCCCGCGCTCCAGGCGGAGCCGACCGTCGAGCAGCGCGGTCGTCGCCGCCTGCGGCGCGCGCGCCAGATCCGCGCGCCGACCGCTGTAGACGACGCGACCGCCCAGGCGCCCGGCGCCGGGGCCCATCTCGACGATCCAATCGGCGCGCCGCATCAGTTGCTCGTCGTGCTCGACCGCCAGCACGCTGTTGCCCAGATCGCGCAGCGCTTCCAGCGCGCCGCACAGCCGATCGATGTCGCGCGGATGCAGGCCGACCGTCGGCTCGTCGAGCACGTAGCAGACGCCGACCAGCTGCGTGCCGAGCGCGCCGGCCAGGCGCACCCGCCGCGCCTCGCCGCCGGACAGCGAGCTCGAGGTCCGATCCAGCGCCAGGTAGCCGAGGCCGACGCGCTCGAGCAGCGCGAGCCGGCTCTCGAGCTCGGCCACCACGGCGCCCACGGCCTGGCGCTGGGCGGTCGTCAGCGCGCGCTCGATCGTCTGCAGGGCCGCGCGCGCCGCGCTGACGTCCAAGCGCGAGAATTGCGGCAGGCGCCAACCGGCCAGCTGCGCGCTGCGCGGCGCCGGCGCGAGCCGCTCGCCGCGGCAGGACGGGCAGGCCGCGCGGCGCATGAACTTCTCGAGCGTCGCGCGCCACAGTGGATCCTCGGACTTGCCGTGCCAGGCCTCGACGTGCCCGCACAGCCCCGGCCAGGCGCCCTGGAAGTTCTCCTCGAGCTCGAAGCGCTCGCGCGACTTCTCGATCTTGACCCGGTAGCTCTCGCGCGCGCCGACGCCGCGCTCCACCAGCGCGCGCTGCGACTTGGAGAGCGAGTGGTAGGGCCGGTCGAGCGGCAGATCGTGCGCGCGCGCCACGGTGCGCAGCAGGTGCTCGTGGTAGCCCTTGCCCTTGAGCAGGTAGCGCGCGAGCTTGCCGCCGATCGCGCAGGGCAGCTCGGGATCGTCCGGCAGGAGCGGCAGCTCCGGCCGGTCGATCAGCAGCGCCTCGTCGCAACGCCAGGTCTCGCCGAGTCCGTCGCAGTCCGGGCAGGCGCCGGTGTGCGTATTGAACGAGAAGTGCCGCGGCTCGAGCGGTTCCTCGAGCCGGAAGCCGCAGCGCGGACAGGCTCCGCGCAGGCTGTGGTCGCCGACCACGCCCTGCTCGTCGCGCAGCCGCACGCGCCCGTCGGCCAGCGCCGCGGCCGCTTCGATCGCCTCGGCCGCGCGCGCGCGCTGCTCCTTGGACAGCACCAGCCGGTCGGTGACGATTTCGATGCCCTGCTCGACTCGCGGCGCCGCCGTGCCGGTCGCGAGCTTGAGTTCGCGACCATCGACCAGCGCCCGCGTCCAGCCGGCGGCCAGCCACGCGGCCAGCGTTGCGCTCCAGCGCTCGCTCCCGCCGCTCTGCCAGGCCTGCGCATCGATCAGCGGAGCGGTGATCCAGACCTTGGCCCCGTCGCGCTGCGCAACGAGGCGGCGCGCCAGGCTGCTGGCATCCTCGACGCGCAGCGTCGCGTCGTGCTCGGGGCAGCGCGGCTCGCCCGCCCGCGCCCACAGCACGCGCAGATGGTCGTGGATCTCGGTCGTGGTCGCGACCGTCGAGCGCGGGTGCGAGCCGCCGCTCTTGCCTTCCACGGCGACCGAGGGGCCCAGACCCTCGAGCCGGTCGACCGGCGGCTTGTCGTTGCGGCCCAGGAACTGCCGCGCGTAGGTCGACAGCGACTCGACGAAGCGCGCGCGCCCCATCGCGTGCAGCGTGTCGAGCGCCAGCGAGCTCTTGCCCGAACCGGACGGACCCGTCACGACGATCAGCTCGCCGCGCGGCAGATCCAGGTCGATCGCCTGCAGATTGTGCGTGCGCGCGCCGCGCAGCACGATCGAGCTCGCCGCGGGAGCGGCGCGTCGTGCGCGGCGCGGCGGCGCG
>VGZE01000168.1 GCA_016872755.1 Planctomycetota bacterium | reverse complement strand
CGGGCTTTGCGGGCGCTGCCGGAGCTGCGTGCGCCCCGTGACTCGCGGGCGCCTTGACCGCCGCGCCGGTCTCGAGCGCGAAGATCACGCTGCCGATCGGCACGACCTGACCGGGTTGCGCGCGCAACTCGCGGATCGTGCCGGCGGCCGGCGCGGGGATCTCGACGGTGGCCTTGTCGGTCATCACCTCGACGACGGCCTGGTGTTCCTTGACCGCATCGCCGGCCTTGACGAGCCACTTGACGATCTCGCCCTCGGCGATGCCTTCGCCGATGTCGGGGAGCTTGAATTCGAGGAGGGCCATGGTCGTGCTCTTTCCTTCGCTGCGGATCAGAATCCGTGCACGTGCTCGATCGCATCGAGGATGCGCCGATCGTCGGGCATGTAGTGGTGCTCGAGCGTGTTCGGGAACGGCGTGTCGAAGCCCGTCACGCGCGCGACCGGGGCTTCCATGTACTCGATGATGTTCTCGGCGATCATCGCGCTGATCTCGGCGCCGTAGCCGCAGAAGCGCGGCGCCTCGTGCACGACGACGACGCGGCCGGTGCGCTTGGCCGCCTCGAGCACGCCTTCCTCGTCGAGCGGGTAGAGCGTGCGCAGGTCGACGATCAGGCACTCGATGCCCTTCGCCGCGGCCTGCTCGGCCGCCTTGACGGCCTGCGGCACCATCGCGCCGTAGCAGAAGACGGTGACGCGCTCGCCTTCACGCACCGTGCGCAGCGTCGACAACGGCACGCTGTAGTCACCCTCGGGGACCTCGCCCTTGACCGAGCGGTAGAGCGCCTTGGGCTCGAGGAAAAGCACCGGATCGGGATCGGCGATCGACGCGAGCAGCAGGCCCTTGGCATCGTGCGGCGTCGAGGGGATCACGACCTTGAGGCCCGGCGTGTGGCAGAAGTACGCCTCACCCGATTGCGAGTGATACAGACCGCCGCGGATGCCGCCGCCGTACGGCGTGCGGATCACCATCGGGCACGTGTACTGACCGCCCGAGCGATAGCGGAACTTCGCGGCCTCGCTGACGATCTGGTCGAAGGCCGGGAAGATGAAGTCCTGGAACTGGATCTCGCAGACGGGCTTCAAACCGTTGAGCGCCATGCCGATCGCGGCGCCCACGATGCCGTCCTCCGACAGCGGCGTGTCGAAGCAGCGGTTCTTGCCGAATTCCTTGGTCAGGCCTTCGGTGGCCAGGAACACGCCGCCCTTGGGGCCGACGTCCTCGCCGAACACGTAAACGGACGGATCGCGGCGCATCGCGGTCTTCAGACCGTCGTTGACCGCCTGCAGCAGAGTGAGCGTGGCCATGTCGGATTCGGATCGGGTGAGCTTCGGTGCGCTCAGAGCGGGAACTTGCCGTCGCCCGCGGACGCGTCGCCCTTGCGCGCGGCGAGGTCGAAGGCGGCCTGGCCCTGTCGGCGCAGGTGCGCGGGCATGTCGGCATACACGTCGGTGAAGACCGTTTCGAGCGCGGGACGCGCCGTCTCCTCCGCGGCGCGCGCCGCCGCCCCGACCTCCTGCATGCACTCGTCGTAGAGCCTGTCGCGATCGCCCTTCTTCCAATACCCGGCCTGCGCGAGGAAGCGCTCGAAGCGCTCGATCGGATCGCGCTTGGCCCAGTACTCGACGAGCTCCTTCGGCACGTAGCGCGTCGGATCGTCGGAGGTCGAGTGACCGCCCATGCGGAAGGTCCGGGCTTCGACGAGCGTCGGTCCGCCGCCCTTGCGCGCGCGCTCGACCGCCTCACCGACGACCTTGCGCACCGCCAGCAGGTCGTTGCCGTCGACGACGACGCCCGGCATGCCGTAGGCCTTGGCCTTGATCGCGTAGCCGTCGCTGGCGGTCTGCTCCTCGGTCGGGCAGGAGATCGCGTAGCCGTTGTTCTGGCACAGGAAGACCACCGGCGCCTTCCACACGCCGGCGAAGTTCATCCCCGAGTGGAAGCCGAGCGAGCTCGTGCCGCCGTCGCCGAAGGAAGTCAGGAAGACCGTGTCCTCCTTGCGCATCATCGCGGCGTAGGCCGCTCCCACCGCCTGCGGGATGTGCGTGCCGATCGGCGAGCTGATGGACACGAAGTGGATCGGCGCGTCGAACGAGAAGTGCACCGGCATCTGACGGCCCTTCGCGCTGTCCTGCGCGTTGCCGTACATGTTGTGCATCATGTCGAGCGGCTTCACGCCGTGGTACAGCGCCATTCCGAAGTCGCGATAGCTCGGGAAGATCCAGTCGCTCTTGCGCAGCGCGCTGGCGGCGCCAACCTGGCAGGCCTCGACGCCCTTGTTGGGGATCGAGAAGCCGATGCGGCCGGAGCGCTGCAGCTTCAGGCAGGTATCGTCGAAGGCTCGCACGAGCAGCATCGTGCGGTAGCAGTGGGAGAGCTCCTGCTTGGAGAGCCCGTGCGCGTGGCCGTTGATGGCCCCGCTTTCCTCGATCACGGAGATGGGCTGGGTGGCGGTCATGGCGGTCGGGTGCGGCCCGCGGGCCGCCGTCGAATCACGACAGTCTAGCGCCGCTGCCGCGCGCGTACGAGCCGTTCCGCGAACAGCTCGCCGGCCTTGTACGACGAGCGCACCAGCGGGCCGGAAGAGACCGACAGGAAGCCCAGCGCGAGCGCCTCGACGCGCAGCTCGTCGAAGACCTCCGGCGTCACGTACTCGCGCACCGGCGCGTGCTGTGCGGTCGGGCGCAGGTACTGGCCGAGCGTCAGGAAGTCGACGCGCGCCTCGCGCAACAAGCGCAGCGATGCGAGTACCTCGTCGCGCGTCTCACCGTGCCCGAGTTGCAGCGAGGACTTGGTGTAAACGTCGCCCCACAGCGCCTTCGCGCCGCCGAGCGTCTCGAGCGAGCGCTCGAACGAGCAGCGCGGATCGCGGATCTTGCGCTGTAGCCGCGGCACCACCTCGACGTTGTGCGACAGCACGTCGGGCCGCGCGTCCATCAGCGTCGCAAGATCGCTGCCGACGTAGTCGGGGATCAGCGTCTCGATCACCGTGCGCGGACTCTGCGCGCGGATCGAGCGGATGCAGGCCGCGTAGTGCCCGGCTCCCCCATCGGCCAGATCGTCGCGATCGACCGAGGTGATCACGATGTAGCCGAGGTCCATGCCGGCGGCGGCGCGCCCGACGTGCTCGGGCTCGGCCGGATCGGGCGGCGCGGGCGACTTGTTCGTCTTGACGGCGCAGAAGCGGCACATGCGCGTGCACTCCTCGCCGAGCACCATGATCGTCATCGTCGCGTGCTCGCCCTTCCAGCACTCGCCGATGTTCGGGCAGCGCGCCTCCTCGCAGACCGTGTTCAGCGACAGCTCGCGCGAGAGCGTCTTCAGCTTCGCGTAGCCGTCGCCGCCGGGCAGCGGGACCTTCAGCCAGGCCGGCTTGCGCTCGGGAGCGCGCGGGCGCGCGCCCGGCGCTTGTGTGCTCGGGTCCATGAAGCAGACCAGCTTAACCCACGCAGGGTCGTTGCTGATGCTGTTGCTTGCCCTGGCGGGAGCCGCTTGCCGCGCGGCGCAGCCGAACTACACCGTGAGGGGTTAACTCGCGGACGAGCGCCATCCGTGGACCTACACGGACGCGCTGCACTGCCGAACCAAGGCGGTCTGGCGCTGAGGAGGCCTGTGTCGTCGTCGCCGGTCTGCGCACGACCAGAACGGGAGCGAGCAGGCGCCCCTCGTTGCGCGGCCGTGACAGCCGGGGGCGACCCCATCGGATACGCTGCGATTCGACTTCGGACTCCGAGGAACTCCCGATGCTCCCGCTCCTCTGCGTTGGCCTCAGCTTCGTCCCCGGTGTTGCATCGCCGCGCTTCGACTTCGACGACGCGCTGCACGCCGCGCTCGCCCGCGCCGGCGACGTCGACGGCGACAAAGTCTGCGACTTTCTCGCAATGGACCGCGTGTCCGGCGGCCCGCTCGTCATCGTGTCGGGAAAGACCGGCGAGCGGATCCGCGTGCTCGAGGCGGCGACGCCCGAGTGGATCTTCGGCCGTTCGCTCGCCTGCGCCGGCGACGTGAACGCCGACGGCGTTGCGGACCAGCTCGTCGGCGGCTTCGGCGCCGTGCGAATCTACTCTGGCCGCGACGGCGCGGTGCTGCGCGAGTTGCGGCCGGCGCAGCCCAACCTCGGCTTCGGCTTCCACGTCGCGGGCGAGGGCGAGCTCGACGGCGATGGTGTGCCGGACTTCCTCGTCGTCACCGACGAGACCCGCTTCATGTACGAAGAGGGTTTGCGCCGCTCATGGGGAGATACACCCGATCTGCAGGTGCCCGGCCGTGTCGATTTGTACTCCGGTCGCACACTAGAGCCGATTGCCTACGCGCTGCCCCTCGAGAAAGAACCGCCGCTCCGTGTCGACTCAGTCGTTCCGCCGTGCGGCGAGCTCGAGTGGGATCAGCCGTCTCCGCTGCCTCTGACACCGTTCGCGCTGCCTGCGTACACGGTCGTGCTCGGTCGCGCCGCCGCATTCCTGCCGGATCGCAATGGCGACGGCCGCAGCGAGATCGCCGTCGTGTGCCACGCGCCAGGCAAGACGGCGGTGCTCGGCGATCCGAACTCAGGACCTCGAGGCGGTGGAATGCTCGGCACGGCGGAGAGCGGCGTGTACGTCGACGTCCGGTCGGGTGCCGATGGCGCCCGGCTGACCGCCTTCGGCACGACGTACCACCCGGCCAACCACGAAGGCTGGCTCGTCGGTTCCGCCGGGGACGTCGACGGCGACGGCACTGCGGATCCCTACCTCGCCGTGCTCAACCAGGACCTGTGCGTGTTCTCGGGCAAGACGAATGCGCCACTGCTGCGCGCGCAGGCCTGTGGCGGGTACTTGCAAGGCGAGTACACGAGCGTCGCAGCACTTGGCGATCTCTACGGCGACGGACGCGCCGAGATCGCGTGGGCGGCGAACGAAGTCGGCTTCGACACTGATGGGGGCAGGTGGATGGTGCTCGACAGCAAGGGGAACGAGCTGAAGCACGAGGGGCTAGGCGGCATGGTCAGCGGATTCGAGATCTGCGCGGGTGGAGACCTCGATGGCGACAGAGTGCCTGATCTCGTCGTGCTCCAGCACACGCAGCGAACCGTGCGTGCGATTTCCGGCAGCGGCTTCACCGAGCTGTGGAGGTTCTCGTTCGACGCGGCGGTGCGAGCGAGCGCGCGCTGAACTCGCTCGCAACTCCCGCGGAGCTCCACGGCGCGGACACCCACGAAGCCGACGCAGGCTGGGCCGTTGGGATCGACCTACGACATCGACTCTCGCGGCGCATGGCCGCTCGTGCCGCCGACGCGCGCGGATCTCGGCGGTTTGGCGCACATCAAGGGGTTTTCGCCCGGGATCGGGGGGTGACATGGGCCCGAAGCGACGTCAATTCTGGGTCGCGTTCGACCGCGCGGCCCGGGCGGACGGCTTGGGAGTAGACTGCCTCATGGCTGGCTTCCTCGTGGTCCGGGGTTGAGTTCCCCTCCCCACCACCGAGGCACTTCGCAACCTCGAACGGAGGCCGGTCTTCTCATCCCATCCAAGCTCAGAAACGAGGCCCTCGCATGCCGCATGTCCTGACGCTGATGACGACGCTGCTCGCGCTGCCGCAGTCGCCCGCACCCGACCTGATCGTGGTCACGAACGAACCGCTCGTGCTGATCGACAACTACGAGCAGACCTTTCCGTCGAACTGCGCCGGCCACTCGCTCGACACCGGGTGTCACGAGACGCTCGTCGGCATCTACTACCCGAGCGGCACGGGACCGGGCGCGCTCGGGTACTCCAATCCGCCGAAGCCCGTGCTGATCCAATTGCGCGGCGGCAACACGAATGCGCAAACGCCGATCCAGTACCCGTGGTTCCAGAACCACGTGTTGCCGCACGGCTTCGTGGGCGTGGACCCGAACTTCGCGCCGGTGTCGCCCGGCGAGGACTACACCGTCTCGCTGGCCGATGTCGCCTATCTCGTGCAGTACCTGCGCCACTACCACGCGTGGCTGAACATCGACCCCGAGCGGATCTTCGTGTTCGGACGCTCGTTCGGCGGCATCATGTCGCTCGCCGTCGGTCTGGGCGACGATGCGCAGGACCTCGGATCGCCCGACCCGGTCCACCACGCATCGAGTCGGCCGAACTGCGTGATCCCCTTCTCCGCGATGGCGGACCTGAATTGCCTCGGGGCGCAGACGCAGTACTCCGAGTTCGTGTCCCTGTGGTTCCCGATTTCGTCGGCTCCCGGAGCGACGAAGGCTCAGAAGGACGCCGACTCGGCCATCCACTGGCTGACGCATCCCGAGCTCTACGGGCGCACATGGACGCCGCGCATCTGCCTCGGGTACGCAGCGCCGTCGGGACTTCCGTGCGGCCAATACGACGACCCGCACGAGGGTGGCTTCGGCAAGCAGCTGAGAGACGGGATCGACGAGCTCGTCGTGAAGACGAACGAGGCCGAGGTCGGTTTGGCGGCGAAGCTGATCGTCACGGGTGATGCCTATGGCTGGGGCCAGGCGATCGACGAGGCGATGCAATGGGCCGTGCAGCAACTTCAACCTCAGGCGGCGCAGTTCTACCTGGTGCCTCCGAAGACTCCGATCGGACCGACCGGCTCGTTGCAGACGTTGCACGTCGTCGGCGCGCAGCCGAACAGCTGGGTCGCGTACTTCGCCGGATTCGGCACCGGGCCGGCCTTCGTGCCGGGCTGCTCGAACCTGCAGCTGTCGCTGGTCAACTATCTCGGCCTCGGCTGGCAGAAGGCGGACGCGAACGGACAGGCGAAGCTATGGGTGTGGGCGCCGCCGGCGGTCATCGATCTGCCGGTCGGGCTGCACGTACTGAATGTCGCGCACTGCGAGAACTCGCAGATCCTGCAGCACACCTGGCTACAGTAGGAGTGGTGCTTGACAGCCCGGCCGTGCTCTTGACCGGGCGCGCGCTGCGGCCGGCGATCGCCGAACAGGCGCACGAGCTTGTCGCGCACGAGCGGATCGTCCCGGATGGTGAGCGTGGATCTCGCCGGTTCGGCGCACATCAAGGTGTTCGCGCCCGGGATCTGGGAGGTCCTCGAGCTCGGTCGGGCCGGCTATCCGCGCTTGGCGCCGCAGCTCGCGCAGAAGCGGTCGGCCGCGGAGAACGGCGCGCCGCATCCGGAGCAGAACTTCGCGGTTCCGCCGC
>VGZE01000167.1 GCA_016872755.1 Planctomycetota bacterium | reverse complement strand
CGGCCTCCGCCGCGCACCCGCGTGCAGCGCTCAGGTGCGCGCCAGGCGCATGCGCCCGCGGCCGAGCAGGGCATCGACGTCGCGCGCCAATTCCGCGCTGAGCCCGACACCGAGCTTCGGGTCGGCGCGCACCGGACGCACGCGCCCGTCGGCGCCGAGCACCTGCAGGTACAGCGGCCGGCCGCCGCGGTGCCTCTCGAGCACCTCGAAGAGGCGCTCGATCTGCCCCTCGTCCTCGGGTGTCACGTAGATCCATACGCTGCCGTCGAAGCGCTTCAGCGTCGCCTCGATGGTCCAGACCTCGTCCACGATCAGCGCCGGCCCCTCCGAGCGGTCGTCCACCTTGCCCTTGACGATCAGGACGCTGTCATCCGCGACGAGCGCTCGGAAGCGCTCCCAGGTGCGTGGGAAGAACGTCAGGCTGGCCGAGCCCTCGAGGTCCTCCAACAGGCAGCGCGCCATCTTCTGACCGGCCAGGTTGCCCGTCTTCACGACGGATTCGCGCAGCCCGCGCAGCAAACCGCCGAGCACGACCTCCGACTGCGCGCCGCGCTGCTGCAACTGGCCGGTCGTGCAGGTCGAGAGGATGCCGAAGAGTCCGGCCCGCTCCTCCAGCGGGTGTCCCGACAAGTAGAAGCCGAGGACCTCGTGCTCGGCCTTCAGCCGCTCGACGCGCGACCACGCGCGCGTCGCGTCGACGCTCGGGGGCGGGGCCGCGTCGCCGCCCGCCTCCAGCAGGTCGAAGAACGAGCTTTGCCCGGCGCGACGATCCGCCGCCGCGCGCGAGCCGTCGCTGAGCGCGGCGTCGAGCCCGGCCAGCACCGCGCCCCGGTCATGACCCTGAGCGTCGAAGCAACCGGCCTTGATCAGCGCTTCCCAGGTCAGGCGCGGGACTTCCTGCGAGTCGACCTCCTTGCACAGCTCGTGCAGGTTCGGCGTGCGGCCCGTCAGCCGTCCGCGAGCCGCGAGCAGCGCTTCGATCGCCTTGGCGCCCGTGCCCTTGATCGCTCCCAGGCCGAAGCGGATGCCGCTGGGTGCCGGACGGAACTCCCAATCGGACTCGGCGATGTCCGGCGGAAGCAGCGGTATCCCGGCCGCCTTCGCATCGTCGGCGAAGGCCTTGATCTTGTCACTGTCGTGCATTTCGCACGACATGTTCGCGGCCAGGAACTCGCGGCGGTGGTTGGCCTTGAACCAGGCCGTCTGCCAGGTGATCAGCGCGTAGGCCGTCGAGTGCGACTTGTTGAAGCCGTACCCCCCGAACTTCTCGATGTTGTCCCAGATCTCGCGCGCGACGTTGTTCGCGCATCCGCTCTTCGCCGCGCCCTCGACGAACTTCGACGCGAACTTCTGCATCACCTCGGGCTGCTTCTTGCCCATGGCCTTGCGCAGGTTGTCGGCCTCGTTGAGCGAGAAGCCGGAGAGCGCGCTCGAGATGAGCATCACCTGTTCCTGGTACACGATGCACCCGTAGGTGTCGCGCAGGATCGGCTCCATCGTCGGGTGCGGGTACGAGATCGGCTCCTGGCCGTGCTTGCGGCGGATGAACATCTCGACCATGCCGGACTCGAGCGGGCCGGGCCGGTACAGCGCCAGCACCGCGATCAGGTCCTCGAAGCGCGTCGGCCTCAGGCGCGCGAGCAGCTTCTTCATCCCGTCCGACTCGAGCTGGAACACGCCCAGCGTGTCGCCCTGCGCGAGCATCTTGAAGGTCGCCGCGTCGTCCTCGGGCAGCGCGAGCAGGTCGGGCACGCGCGCGCCCGAGAGCCTCACGTTCTCGAGCGCGCGCGCCAGGATCGTCAGCGTGCGCAGGCCGAGGTAGTCCATCTTGAGCAGACCGAGCTGCTCGAGCTGCGGTCCCGGCCACTGCGTGACGACTTCGCCGTCGTGCGTCGCCAGCGGCACGTACTCGGTCAACACCTTGTCCGCGATCACCACGCCGGCGGCGTGCGTCGAGATGTGGCGCGCGACGCCCTCGAGCGCGATCGAGTAGCGGAACAGGTCGGCCAGGTCCGGACGGTCCTTGCGCAGCTTGACCAGGTCCGCGTCGGACTCGGCCAGCTCCGAGAGCTCCTTCGCGCCCGGGCCCTGCGGAACCAGCTTGGCGATCTTGTCGACTTCCGCCAGCGGGACGTCGAGCACGCGCCCGACATCGCGCAGCGCGGTGCGCGCCGCCATCGTGCCGAACGTGACGATCTGTGTGACGCGGTCGGCGCCGTAGCGCTCGCGCGTGTACTGCAGCACGCGCTCGCGTCCCTCCTTGCAGAAGTCGATGTCGATGTCGGGCATCGAGATGCGCGAGCTGTTCAGGAAGCGCTCGAAGAGCAGGTCGTACTTGAGCGGCTCGACCTGCGTGATCTCGAGCACGTAGGCGACGAGCGAGCCCGCCGCCGACCCCCGTCCGGGGCCGACCGGGATGCCGTGATCGCGGGCCCAACGGATCAGGTCCCACACGATCAGGAAGTACGAGACGAAGCCCATCTCGCGGATGACGCGCTTCTCGTACTCGAGTCGCTCGCGCGCGCGCGCGTGCGCGGGGCCGTAGAAGCGCTGCAATCCCTGCTCGCACAGGCGGTCGAACAGCTGCTCGGCGCTCTCCTGCGTGCCCGTCTCGAACACCGGCAGGTGGTACTTGCCGAAATCGAGCTTGAGGTCGACCTGGTCCGCGATGTCGCAGCTCGCCTTCACGCTGCCCGGCAGATCGCGGAACATGTGCGCCATCTCCTCGCGCGTGCGGAAGAACAGCGAGTCGGTGTCCATGCGCCAGCGCTTCTCGTCCGCGCGCTTGGCGCCCGTGTTGATGCAGATCAGCACGTCCTGCACCGAGCAGTCCTCGTGGCGCAAATAGTGGATGTCGTTGGTGGCGACCAGCGGAATCCCCGTGCGTCCCGACAGCCGCGTCAGGCTCTCGTTGACCTTGTCCTGCAACTCGATGCCGTTGCGCTGCAGCTCGAGCCAGAAGTGCTCGGGGCCGAACAGGTCGCGCAGCTCGCCCGCCAGTCGTTCGGCCTCGGCCTCCTTGTCGAGCCGGAAGAGCTGGTTGATCTCGCCGGCCAAGCAGCCCGAAAGGCAGGTGATGCCCTGGGCTCGCCCGCGCAGCGCGTCCATGTCGACGCGCGGCCGATAGTTGTAACCCTCGGTGTAGGAAATCGACGCGAGCGCGAGCAGATTGCGCCAGCCCTGCGCATCGCGCGCGAGCAGCGTCAGGTGGCTATAGCCGTTCTCGGCCTTGCTGTGCGGCCTGAGGCGCGACTTCTTGGCGACGTAGACCTCGCAGCCGAGCACCGGCTTGATGCCGCCCTTCGTGCAGGCCTGATAGAACTCGAGCGCGCCGAAGAGGTTGCCGTGGTCGGTGATCGCGATCGCCCGCTGGCCGTCCCGCTTGCACGCGTCGACGAGCGCGCCGATGCGATTGGCGCCATCGAGCAGGCTGTACTCGGTGTGGACGTGCAGGTGCGCGAAATCGGGGGCGGACATGCGGCGGGGGGCGGGATTGTATGCAGCCCGCGCGCATCCGCCGCGCCGCTGCGCCGATCTTCCGCGAATCAGGCTGCGGCTGGAGCGCGAACCTCGAGCCCGCCGCGGAGGCGCGCCCGAGCCGAGGGTCGCAGGGTCAGGCTGCGCCGACGCCCTTGAGGAGCATCGCCAGCAGCGCCTTCTGCGTGTGCAGCCGGTTCTCGGCCTGGGTCTGCACGAGGCTGCGCGCACTGTCGAGCACCTGGTCGGTCGCCTCGACGTTGCGCCGCACCGGCATCGCGTGCATGAAGCGCGCGTCGCGGCCGGTGCCCATCAGCCGCTCGTCGACCTTCCAACCCGACAGGCGCGCGCGCCGGCTCGCCGCGAGCGTGGTATTGCCGTAGTCCTCGAGCGATTGCCACGAGCGCGCATACACGACGTCCGCTCCGCGGACGGCCTCCTCGAGGCTGCAGCCGACCTGCAGCTTGGTCGCCGAGCGCGCCGCCGTTTCCTGCGCCTCGCCGACCACGCCTTCGTCGAGTCCGAAGCCGGGCGGGTGAGCGACGCTCACCTGCATGCCGGCCCGCAACGCCGGCACGAGCAGCGAGTGGGGGACCGCGAGCGACGCGGGCTCTGGAGAGTGCACCCACACCAGCGCGATCTTCTTGCCCTTCAGATCACCGAGCGACTCGCGCAGCGTCATCATGTCGGCCAACGCCTGCAGCGGGTGCCACAGCGCGCTCTCCATGTTGATCACCGGGACGCTCGAGTGCCGCGCCCAGGACGTGATCTGCGCATCGCGACGGTCGACGGGCCAGGACTGGCCGGCCGGCGAGGGCCGGATGGCGAGCGCGTTGACGTAATGCGACAGCGCGCGCGCGGCGTCCTTGATGTGCTCGGGCGCCTTGCCGTCCATCACCGTGCCCTCGCGATCCTCGAGCTCCCAGAAGTCGCTGGTGGCGTTCAGATTGATCGTGTGGCCGCCGAGCTGGTGCACCGCCGCCTCGAACGACGTGCGCGTGCGCAGCGAGCCGCGGAAGAACAGCATGCCGATCGTGCGGCCGGCCAGATCGGCGCGCGCGGCACGCCGCTTCAGCCGTTGCGCGTGGTCGATCAGGTCGTCGATCACCGAGGGCTCGAGATCGTGCAGACGAATGAGGTGGCGCGGCGCGGGTGACGGCGTCGGGATCATGGCGCAAGCCTAGCTCCCGTCGAGCGCCCGCGGCAGCCTCCCCCGGCGCGGAAAGCGACTCCGGCAGCTCCGAGCGCACCCTCGCGGCGGGCGCCTCGTGGGCGGTCGTTGACAGGGCAGGGCGCTCGACGCTACAACGCTCGGCCCTTTTGCACCCATAGCTCAATTGGATAGAGCATCTGACTACGGATCAGAAGGTTTCAGGTTCGACTCCTGATGGGTGTACCAACGCACACTGCACCGCGATCCGCCCCGGCTGGGCTGACCTGGCAGGGCCGACCTTGCTGGGCCCGACCCGGCAGGGCTGAACGCGGCTGAAAACCGATGGCCTGATCTTGAACGGCTCGATTACGAACGGCTCGACAGCTGACGGCGCGACCGCCAACGGCTGGGCAGCCCTGGACGACGAGCGGATGCGCCTTGCCCTCGAGCAAGCGCAGGCGGCCGCCCGCGTGGGCGAAGTGCCGGTCGGCGCGCTGATCGTCGTCGAGGGGCGCGTGGTCGCGCTCACGCGCAACCGTACGCGCGAGCTCCACGATCCCACTGCACACGCCGAGGTGCTCGCGCTGCGCGAGGCCGCCAAGGCCTTGCGGGTCGCGCGGCTCGACGGCGCGCATTTCTACACGACGCTCGAGCCGTGCTACATGTGTGCCGGAGCCCTGCTCCACGCGCGGATCGCGCGCGTCGTGTTCGCCGCGCGCGACCCCAAGTTCGGCGGCTTGGTTTCGCTCGGTCGCGTGCTCGACGATCCACGCGCGAACCACCGCGCCGAACTCGTCGAGGGCGTGCTGGCGCGCGAATCGGCTGCCCTGCTGCAGCAGTTCTTCCGCGAAATCCGCGCGAGGGAGCCGCAGCGGCAAGCCCAGTGAAGAGCTCAGTAAACAGCACGCCGACGTGCATGCCCGCGCGCGCTGCAGCGCATGTCGTCCAAGTGCGGATCCAAGGCGGAGAGGTGTCAGAGTGGCCGAATGAGCTGGTTTCGAAAACCAGTATGGTCGCAAGGCCATCCAGGGTTCGAATCCCTGCCTCTCCGCCACTTCTTCGCGCGACTCCCCTCGGAAGCGCGCGATCACTCCCGGCGGAGAGGTGACAGAGTGGCCGAATGTGCACGCCTGGAGAGCGTGTGTGCTGGCAACGGCACCGAGGGTTCGAATCCCTCCCTCTCCGCCATCCCCAGTCAGATCGTCGAGCGCGGCAGCGGGCCCGGTCCCTCGCAGTAGGAGCGGATCGAACCGGGTCAGGCCGGGAACGGAGCAGCCCTAAGGTCAGTGCCCTAGGTGCGGGGTGCCCGGGCCCACTGCCGCGCTCGACCCCTTCTCGCGCGCTCTCGCTTCGGGGAGACTAGGGCCGTGAGCTACATCGTCCTGGCGCGCAAGTACCGGCCGAAGACCTTTGCCGACGTCGTCGGTCAGGAGGTCGTGACGCGCACGCTGCAGGGCGCGATTCGTGAGCAGCGCATCGGTCACGCCTACTTGTTCTGCGGGCCGCGCGGCACCGGCAAGACGACGCTCGCGCGCATCTTCGCCAAGGCGCTCAACTGCGAGAAGGGGCCGGCGCTCGAGCCCTGCGGCGAGTGCGAGCGCTGCCTGTCCGCCGACAACGGATCCGAGCTCGACCTGCTCGAGATCGATGCCGCCTCGAACACGGGTGTCGACAACGTGCGCGACCTGCGCGACCAGGCGGCTTACCCGCCGATGCGCGCGCGCTTCAAGATCTACATCATCGACGAGGCGCACCAGCTGTCGAAGGCGGCCTTCAACGCGCTGCTCAAGACGCTCGAGGAGCCGCCGCCGCACGTCAAGTTCCTCTTCGCGACCACCGAGCCCGAGCGCATGCTCCCGACGGTGCTGTCGCGCTGTCAGATCCAGCGCCTGTCGCCGATCCGCGACGATGTCGTCGCCGCGCGGCTGACCGAGATCTTCGCGCGCGAGGGCGTGCGGCCGGGCCCCGGCGTGGTCGAGGAGCTCGCGCGGCGTTCCAGCGGAGGCCTGCGCGACGCGCTGTCGCTCGCCGATCGCATCCTGGCCCTGGTCGGCACCGAGCCGACGCTGGCCGATCTCGAGCATGTCGGCGCGGAGGCCGGCGCGCGCGAACTCTCGAGCCTGCTCGATGCGCTGGAGGCGGGGGATCGCGCCGGCGTGCTCTCGCGCCTGCCGAATTCGGTGGGCGGCGAGGCGGAGATCCTGGGCGGGCTGCTGCAGGATCTGCGCAGCGGCCTCTACGCGCTGGTCTGCGGCCCCGACGCGCCGCACCTGTCCGGTGCGCCCGCTGCGCGTGTCGCGGCGCTCGAGCGCGCCAAGCGCCTGGGCTACGAGCGCCTCGAGCGCTGGCTGTGCGAGCTGATCGCGGCGCGCGAGCGCATGGCGCTGCTGCCCGGTCAGGAGCGCGTCGTGCTCGAGCTCGTGCTGCTCGACCTGTGCCGGCCGGAAACGGGCCTGTCCTTCGACGCGCTCGAGCAACGCCTGGCCGCGCTCGAGCGGGCCCTGGAGTCGGGCGC
>VGZE01000166.1 GCA_016872755.1 Planctomycetota bacterium | reverse complement strand
CGCGAGGGCAGCGTGCGGGCGGCCGCGCTGCGCGCGCTCGCGCGCTGCGGAATCGACGGCGATCTGGCCGGTTTCGGCCGCGCCCAGTTCGCGGCCGGCTATTCGTACGGGACGATGGTGGCCGCGGCCGAGCTGGTGCTGGCCGCCGATCCGGAGAACGCCTACGGCTGGCTGTCGAAGCAGGTGCTGGCCGAGTCGCCGCACGATCGATTGCGCGCGGGCCTGCTCGGCGTGCTCGGCCGCATCGAGGGCGGAGCGGTGACCGATCAGTTGCTGTCGTGGGCGCGCGACGGGCAGTCGCATCCGAACGCGCGCGCGGCGGCGGCGCGCGAGCTGGCCAAGCGCACGCAGGAAGCGAATCGCATCGTCGGACCGATGCGCGAGCTGCTCGGGCATCACAACTACCGCCTGCGCGGCGCGGCGATCGCCGCGCTCGCGGCCATGCCGGATCAGCGCGCGCGGCAGGCGTTGAGCGAGTACTACCCGACCAGCCTCGATCCGCGCGAGAAGCGCGCGCTCGAGGCGGCGCTGCGCCGCTAGGCGGCGCGGCCGACCTCCGTGCGCGAACCCGAGCTCGCGAGCGATTTCCGCGAAGAGCTCCTGCTCGCGCTGCGCTCGGAGCTGGGCGCGCGCTCGCTCTACCCGTGGCTGGCGCGCCGCGCGCGCGAGCCGGAACTGGTGGAGGTGCTTTCGCAGTTCGCCAAGGACACGGATGTGCAGGTCTCACAACTGCGCCAGCTCATGGTCGGGCTCGGCTGCGTCGCACCGGAGCGCAGCCGGCGGCGCGCGCTGGCCTCGGTCCTGATCGCGCTGCTCACCGTGTTCTTCGGCCTGCGCTTCGCGCTGCGGCTGTGCGTCGATGCCGAGGAGACGGTGGCGCGCTGGTACGAGCGCTTCGCGCACCGCTTCGCCGCCGAAGGGCGCATCGAGCTGGCGCGGCGCGTCGAGCCCTGGGGCCAGGCCAAGCGCCGCCACGCGGACGTGCTGCGCGCCTTCCTCGCGCACTCACGTCAGGCCGGCGGCGATTTCTGAAGCCGGCTAGAATCGACCGGATGAGAATCCGGCACTGCAGCGCGTTCCTTCTCGGTCTCCTGGCCTGGCTCGCGCCCGCCCAGGCCCAGTGGCCCACCGACCCCGCGCTGAACCTCGCGCTGGCCGATCTGCCCGGCGAGCAGGTGCTCTCGAAGCTCGCGACCCGCGCCGACGGTGGCGCCTATGTCGGCTGGTTCGATTCCTCCGCCGGCGCGTACCAGGTCCGGCTGCAGCGCCTGCTTCCCGATGGGAGCGAGGCCTGGACCCACGGCGGCCTGCTCGTCAGCGCGAACCCGCAGAGCACCTCGCTGGTCGACTGGGACCTGATCGCCGATTCCACCGGCCACTGCGTGCTCGTCTTCACCGACATCCGCGACGGCGGCGACCTCGACGTCCACGCCTACCGCGTCGCTCCCGACGGCACGCAGGTGTGGGGCGCGAACGGGTTGCAGTTATCGGCGAATTCCGATTACGAGCCCAGCCCGCGCGTGTGCGAGACGAGCGACGGCAATTTCGCGTTCACGTGGGCGCGCCTGCCCGCGGTGGTCGATGGCGGAATCATGCTGCAGCGCGTGACGCCCGCCGGTGTCCCGCTCCTCGCTCCCGGCGGCCTGACCCTCGTCAGCGTGCCCGGCGAGGACCCGGCCTTCTGCTCGATCGTGCCGGGCGAGGCCGGCAGCGTGATCCTCGCGTGGATCCGGTCGATCACCACCTTCTCGAGCCCGCGCCACCTGCGCGCGTGCAAGTTCGGCCCGAACGGAGCGCCGCTGTGGCCGGTGCTGAACGTGTACGACGCGTCGTCGCTGCCGATCGCGCACTGGCCCCAAGTGCAGCCCGACGGGCAGGGCGGCGCCGTGCTGGCCTGGCATCGCGCATTGGTCAGCGATTTCGACGTGCTTGTGCAGCGCCTGAGCGCGGGCGGCGTCGAGCAGTTCGCCCACAACGGCATCAGCGTCGCGACGACGGCCGGCCGCGGACAGTTCGATCCGACCATCGCCCAGCTCGGGGGCGGCGAGTTGTTGATCGCGTTCAACGAGCGCAACAGCGCGCAGTCGCAGTGGGGGATTCGCGCGCAGCGCATCACCGCCGCGGGCGCGCTGGCCTTCGGCCCCGACGGGCTGGAGCTCGCGCCGCTCGACGGCGTGTACGAAGGCCCGCCGCGCAGCGCGGCCTGGAACGGCGATGCGATCGTGCTGTGGCACGCCGAGCCGACCGGCCAGTTCGGCGTGCAGCGGTTGCTGGCGCGTCGCGTCAGCGCGTCCGGCGCCTTCCCCTGGGGCCCCGCGCCGGTCGAGGTTTCCAACGCGGCCAGCACGAAGTACCGGATGCCGACCGCGATCGATTGCCGCGGACTCGTGCAGGTCGCCTGGGAGGACAACCGCAATGGGACGCCCGACGTGTACGCGCAGGCGCTGCGCGCCGACGGACAGCTCGGCGCGCCGATCTCGCAGTGGACCGACCTGGGCCTGGGCACGGCCGGCGTGCTGGGCGTGCCGCAGCTCTCCGCGCAGGGCTTCGCCTGCCCGGGAACGAGCGTGGCCTTTGCGCTCGACGCCGCCAAGCCCGGCGCGCTGACGACGCTCGTCGTCGGTTCGCTGCGCATCGACCTCCCGCTTCTCGGCGGCACGCTGGTGCCGCTGCCGCAGCTGTTGATCGGCGGCATCGCGGTCGACGCCGTCGGCCACGCCTCCTACGGGCTCGTCTGGCCCGCGGGGATCCCGTCGGGCTCCACGCTGTATCTGCAGTACTGGCTGGCCGACGCAGCGGCGGCCCAGGGCTTCGCTTCGAGCAACGGCTTGCAGCTCACGATGCCCTGAGCGCGCTTGTTAGTTTGGTCGGAGTGAATCGCGCCCGCGTCCACTCCTGGGTTCCGTTCGGCCTCGGCGAGCAGAAGCCGCACCACTTCCTCGAGATGCTGCGCATCGCGTGGGAGAACCGCCGCGCGCTGCCCTGGGCCTGGAAGATCCTGAACCAGGGCGTCTGCGACGGCTGCGCGCTCGGCACGAGCGGGCTGCGCGACTGGACGATGGACGAGAAGCACCTGTGCCTGGTGCGCCTGAACCTGCTCACGCTCAACACGATGGGGCCGCTCGATCCGGCGCGCCTGGCGGACGTGGCGGAGTTGAGCGGGCTCTCGTCGCGCGAGTTGCGCGAGCTCGGACGCATCCCCTGTCCGCTGCGCCGCCGGCGCGGCGAGCGCGGCTTCACGCGCGTGTCGTGGGACGAGCTGTGGGCCGATGTCGGCGCGCGCTGGCGCGCCGCGGATCCGCATCGCGTCGGGCTCTTCGTCACCAGCCGCGGCATCACGAACGAGGTCTACTACACCGCGCAGAAGGTGCTGCGCTTCCTGGGCTCGAACAACGTCGACAACTCGGCGCGGCTGTGCCACAGCCCGAGCACGGCCGGACTCAAGGGCGCGATCGGCGAGGCGGCCACGACCTGCTCGTACAAGGACTGGTACGAGAGCGATTTGATCGTGTTCCTCGGCTCGAACCCGGCCAATGACCAGCCGGTCGCGATGAAGTACCTGGAGCAGGCGCGCGCGCGCGGCGCGCGCGTCGTGTGCGTGAACGCGTATCGCGAGCCCGGCATGGAGCGCTATTGGGTGCCATCCTCGACGCGCTCGGCGCTGTTCGGCACGCGCATCAGCGACAGGACCATCCTGGTCCGCGTCGGCGGCGATCTGGCCTTCCTGAACGCGGCGGCGCGCCGGCTGATCGAGCGCGGCGCGGTCGCGCGGGATTTCCTCGACCAGGCCGTCACCGGCTACGCGGAGCTCAACGCTGCGCTGGCCGCGCAGCCGCTGGAGGCGCTGCTGGCCGAGGCCGGTGTCGAGCGCGCCGAGCTCGAGGCCTTCGTCGACGAGCTCGCCGCGGCGCAGCGCGGCGTGCTGGTCTGGTCGATGGGGATCACGCAGCACGTGCACGGCGCCGATACGGTGCGCGCGATCGCCAACCTGGGCCTGTTGCGCGAATGGGTCGGCCGGGACGGCTGCGGGCTGATGCCGATCCGCGGTCACTCGGGCGTGCAGGGCGGCGCGGAGATGGGCGCCTACGCGACCGCCTTTCCGGGCGGCGTGCCGATCGACGCGGCCGCCGCGGCGCGGCTCTCGTCCCAGTGGGGCTTCGAGGTCCCGTCCTGGAAGGGGACCAACACGGTCGAGCAGGTCGAGGCCGCGTTGCGCGGCGAGCTCGACGCGTTCTACTGCATCGGCGGCAACTTCCTCGAGACGCTGCCCGAACCCGAGCGCGTCGCGCGCGCGCTCGCGCGCATCGGGCTGCGCGTGCACAGCGACATCGTCGTGACCACGCAGATGCTGGTCGAGCCGGCCGAGGTCGCCTACGTGCTGCCGGCGCGCACGCGCTACGAGCAGGAGGGCGGCGGCACCGAGACCTCGACCGAGCGCCGTGTGATCTACTCGCCGCAGCTCTCCGACGAGCGCATCGGCGACACGCGCTCGGAGTGGCGCATGCTGGTCGAGTTCGCCGAGGCGGTGCGCCCCGGCGCGCGGGCGGCGCTGCGGCTGGACACGGGCGCGGCGATCCGCGCCGACATCGAGCGCTGCGTGCCCGATTACGCCGGCATCGCGCGACTGGAGCGCGGCGGCGACCAGTTCCAGTGGGGCGGACGGCACCTGTGCGCCGGTCGGCGCTTCCGCACCGGCGATGGCCGCGCGCGCCTGCAGGTGGTCGTGCCTCCAGGGCTGCGGCGCGGCGGCGCGCCCGAGCAGGGCTTCGTGCTCGCCACGCGCCGCGGCAAGCAGTTCAACTCGATGGTGCAACGCGAAACGGACGGCCTGACCGGGGCCGCGCGCGACCACGTCTTCATGCATCCACAGGACGCGGCAGCGCTGGGGCTCGTTGCTGACCAGCCGATCGTGCTCAGGAACGAGCTGGGCAGCTATCGCGGCCGCGTGTTCCTGGCCGAGGTCGCGCGCGGCACGCTGCAGGGGCACTGGCCGGAGCTGAACGGCCTGTTGGCGCACGGGCGGGTCGATCCGGAGGGGGGCGTCCCCGACTACAACGCGCGGGTCAGCGTGCAGGCGGCCGCGGCCGCCCCGGCCCGGAATTAGTTTCAAAATATATTGAAACTTCTGGTCGTTCTGGCGATACTCAGGCCCATGGCCGAGATCGACGACGTGCGGAACGCATTGAGCCAGCTCTTCGGGCGCCTGTCCGGTTTCTGGGGCATCACGCCGGCGAGTGGTCGCCTGTACGCGTGGCTGCTCTCGGTCGAGGGCAGCCTGACGGCCGAGGAGCTGATGGAGGCGCTGCAGATGAGCCGCGGCGCCGTCTCGATGGCCGCCCGCGAGCTGGTCGACCTGGGCCTCGTGCTGCAGCAGCAGGAACCCGGTTCGCGCCGCGTCAGCTACCGCGTCGAGGCGGACCTCGAACGCGCGATCCGCAACATCATCCAGGCACGCAAGCGCTTGGAGTGGGACCCGCTGCTCTCCAATCTGCGCGAGTGGGGCACGCGCCTGGAGCGCGAGCGCAGCTCCGAGGCCGTGGTGATGCGCGAGCGGCTGGCCTCGATCGAGTCGCTGGTCGGCCTGGCCGACTCGATGGCCGAGTCCTTCCTCAAGGGCGGCATGGTGCAGAAGCTCGGGCTCAAGATGCTGGTCGGCGCCGCGAACGCACGGCGCAAACGGGAGAAATCCAAGTCATGAAGATCCTGCTCTCGGGCATCCGTGGATTCGTCGGAGCGCGTCTCGCCGAACGCCTGCGCGCGCGCGGTCACGAGGTCGTCGGGATCACGCGCGCCGGCGGCTCCGGCATCGGGTGGGACGAGCGCGCGCTGGTCGCGGCCGCGCGCGGCGCCGGCGCGATCGTCCACCTGGCCGGCGAGAATCTGTTCGACGGGCGCTGGAACGACGCGCGCAAGCAGGCCTTGCGCGCGAGCCGCGTCGACACGACGGCGCTGCTCGCGCGCGTGGCCGCCGGGGCCGGCGTGCCGGCGCTCGTGTGCGCCTCGGCGATCGGCTACTACGGCACCAGCGACGCGCGCGGCCTGAACGAGCGGAGTCCGCAGGGCAGCGGCTTCCTGGCCGAGCTGTGCGCGGCCTGGGAAGCGGCCGCCGCGCCGGCGCGCGCGGCCGGCGTGCGCACTTGCCATGTGCGCATCGGCGTGGTGCTGGCTCCGCAGGGCGGCGCGCTGAAGAACATGCTGCCGCCGTTCCGCGTCGGGTTGGGCGCGCCGCTCGGCAGCGGCAAGCAGTGGGTGAGCTGGGTGCACCGCGACGACCTGTGCGATCTCATCGCGCACCTGGTGGAGAGCACCAGCGCGAGCGGCGTGTTCAACGCGACCGCGCCCGAGCCGGTCGACATGCGCGCGCTGTCCAAGGCGCTCGGCAAGGCCATCGGGCGGCCGGTGTTCCTGCCGAACGTGCCCGGCTTCGTGCTGAAGACCATGCTCGGCGAGGTCGCCGACGTGCTGCTGACCGGGCAGCACGTGCTGCCCGAGCGCGCGCTGGCCGACGGTTTCCGTTTCGCGTACCCGACACTCGACGCGGCGCTGACCGACCTGTTCGCGCGGCGCGAGCAACTCGTTTCCTCGGAGGTGAATCGATGAACCCATTGACTGCGTTCCTGGTCTGTTCCGCACTGCTGCTCGCCGCCGCGATCGGGATCGCGCTGCTGCTGCGCCCGGCGCTCATCAACGTGCTGACCGATGTGTGCGGCTCGGAGCGACGCGCCGCGTTCTGGGCCCAGTACTCGATCGTGATGGTCCCGCTGGCGACGCTGCTGGGCGCGCTGTTCGGCGGCCTGCCCGGAGGCAGCGCAGCGACCGCCTTCGATCCCGCCGATACGCTGACGCTGATCCGCAGCGGCGTGCTCGGGCTGCTCGTCGTGCTGATCGCCGAGGCGCTCGTGCTGATGCGCGGCATCGCGGCCTTCGAGCGCCGCCGGACGGACGCCTGGCACCTGGCTCAGCCGCCGCGCCCGCCGCAGGTCTGAGCATGGCCGGAATGCCGCAGCGCGCGCTCGGCGTGCGCGTTTACTACGACGGCTCCTGCGGCCTGTGCCACCGCACCGTGCGCCTGTTGGCACTGCGCGACCGCGCGGCGCGGCTGCGCTTCGCGCCGCTCCACGGCGCGACCTTCCTGGCCGAGACCAGCGCGGCCGAGCGCGCGG
>VGZE01000165.1 GCA_016872755.1 Planctomycetota bacterium | reverse complement strand
TGCGCGTCGGACGGCCGCTGCGGTCGATTGCGCCTGCGCGCGGATGCGCGCGACGCGCGCGGCCTCGGCGGCCTCGGCCTCGCTCCGCAGCCGCTCGACCGCCGCGCGGTACTCGTCCTCGTGGAGTTCGAGCGGGATGTACTTCGTCAGGGTCTTCATCTGCTCGGGATTCACGTATTCGTCGCGCAGCTCGAGCGGCATGCCGGCCTTGCGCGCCTCGGAATCCATCAGCGCATAGGCGTAGATCGTCTCCTCGGTCAGCTCGTTCTGCGTCAGCTCGCGGAAATCCGGCGTGATCACGACGCGGCGTGGTCCGGCCTGGCGCACGAGCTCCCAGAACGCGCGGACGTTGCGCTCGTCGGAGTTGTTCTTGCGCAGGATGTACTTGATCGTCATGTCCCCGCCGCTCGCGCAATAGCGGCGCACGTTCTCCCACACGATGTCGAAGCGGTCGCGCCCCTTGACCTCGAGGTAGGTCTCGCGCGTGCCGGCGTCGACGCTGGTGACCGCGCGCACGTGGCCGCTGCGCAGGCCCTGCTCGAGCTCGGGCGAGTACTTGACCGAGCTGGTGTGGATCTGCTGCTCGTAGCCCTGCTCCATCAGGAGGCGCATCAGCTCGGCGAAGTCCTTGACGATCGTCGGTTCCCCGCCGCCCCACTCGATGTACGCGTGCTTGTCCAGGTGGCCCTGCTCGATCATCTGACGGAACACCGGCAAGAGCGGGTAGCCGGCCACGTTCGATACCTCGGTGAACTCGCGCAGGTAGACGAAGCAGTAGCGACAGGCGAGGTTGCAGATCGAGAAGCTCGACAGGTACACGCTGTGGAAGAGCGCCTCGGTCTTCTTCTCGCTCCGCCAGTCCTTCTTCACGAGGAAGTGGCAGCCCTTGCAGCCGGAATCGGCCTGCGGGTTGTTGTTCAGCGCGATCAGGCGGCGGCGCGCCTTCTTGATCTCCTCGACCGGCAGCGGACCGCCGGTGTACGGCGTCATCGGGACGTACCCCTTGTTCCCGCTGTGCCCGATGCAGCAGAACTTGAGTTCCTTGAGCTCGAGCACGACGCGCGACTCGATCCATTCGCAGCTCAGGTATTCCATGGAGGCTCGTGCGTCCTGGCGCGAGCGGACCGCGAGCCTGCGCGCCGGGAAACGCAGCGGGGCCCCAGTCTGACACGCGCCCGGCATCCGCGCCACGCTAGGCTGTGCGCATGCTGGAGCTACTGTTTTCGATCTGCATCCATTTCCAGGAGCCCTCCGCGCAGGTGCACGCCTTCGTCGGCGCGCGCATCCTGCCGGTCTCCGGGCCGCCGCTGGAGAATGGGGTGCTCGTCGTGCGCGGCGCGCGCATTGCGGCGATCGGCTCGCGCGACGCGGTCGCCGTGCCCGCCGGCGCGCTCGTGCACGACGCGACCGGCAAGTGGCTGATCCCCGGACTGGTCGACACGCACAGCCACATCGGCGAGGCGAGCGGCGCCGACTCGAGCGCGCCGATCCAGCCCGACGCGCGCATCCTCGATTCCTTCGACGTGCGGGCGAGCTCGCTGCAGCGTGCGCAGGCCGGCGGGATCACCACCGCCAACGTGATGCCGGGCTCGGGCCACCTGCTCGGCGGGCAGACGCTGTACTTCAAGCTGAAGGACGCCAACTCGGTCGATGAGCTGGCGATCCGCTGGCCCGACGGCGCGGTCGCCGGCGGCATGAAGATGGCCAACGGCACGAACCCGCGCGGCGAGCCGCCGTTCCCCGGCACGCGCGCGAAGGCCGCCGCGCTCGTGCGCGAGAAGTTCTTCGCGGCGCGCGAGTACGAGCGCAAGCTCGCCGAGGCCGGCGATGACGCATCCAAGCGCCCGGCGCGCGATCTGGGCATGGAAGCGCTGCTCGAGGTCCTGCAGGGCAAGCGCGTCGTCCACCACCACACGCACCGGCACGACGACGTGCTGACCGTGCTGCGCCTGCAGCAGGAGTTCGGCTTCAAGGTCGTGCTGCACCACGTGACCGATGCGTGGAAGGTCGCGCGCGAGATCGCGGCGGCCGGCGCGCCCTGCTCGCTGATCCTGGTCGATGCGCCGGGCGGCAAGCTCGAGGCGCGCGATCTGAACTGGAGCTCGCCGGCGGCGGTCGTCGAGGCGGGCGGACGCGTGTCGATCCACACCGACGACTGGATCAACGACTCGCGGCTGTTCCTGCGCTGCGCGGGCATGGCCGTGCGCGGCGGACTGTCGCGCGAGAAGGCGCTCGAGGCGCTGACGCTCGAAGGCGCCCGGCAGCTCGAGCTCGACGCGCGCATCGGTTCGCTCGACGCGGGCAAGGACGCGGATTTCGTGCTGCTCGACGGCGATCCGCTGTCGGTGTACACGACCGTGCTCGAGACCTGGGTCGAGGGCGTCAAGGTCTTCGACCGCGCCGACCCGCGCGACAGGCTGTGGGCGCTGGGCGGCTACGGTGCCGGAAATGCGCGCGTGCTGCACGACTGCTGCGGCGAGCGCGTGGAGGAGCACGGACGATGAGAACGCTGAAGATGCTGCTGGCCGGTGCGCTCGTCGCGAGCGCCGCGACCGCCCAGCTCGCGGTGCGCGCGCAGAAGGTCTGGACGCTCGCGGGCGCGCCGCTGGACAACGCGATCGTGCTGGTCGAAGGCGGGAAGGTCCGCGCCGTCGGACCGGCGGCCTCGACCGCGATCCCCCAAGGCTGGCAGGTGCTCGAGGCCGCGGTCGTCACGCCCGGACTGATCGACGCGCGCACGACGGCCGGATTGACCGGCATCCTCAACACGCGCCACGACCAGGAGCAACTCGACACGTCGAGCTCGATGCAGCCGGAGTTGCGCGCGATCGACGCCTACGATGCACGCGAGCCGCTGCTCGAGCACCTGCGCTCGCTCGGCACGACCACCGTGCACGCCGGGCACGCGCCGCTCGCGCTGATCAGCGGCCAGACGCTGGTCGCGAAGCTGCGCGGCACGAGCGTCGAGCAGGCGGTGCTGGTGCCGGCAGCGATGGTGTCCTGCACGCTTGGCGACGGCGCGACCGGCGGCAAGTCGCCGGGCACGCGCTCCAAGGCCGTTTCGCTGCTGCGCCAGGAACTTGTCAAGGCGCGCGAGTGGCGCGACAAGCGCGCCGGCGCGGAGGCGGGCAAGGCGCAGGAGCGCGACCTGCACCTCGAGGCACTGGCCGACGTGCTCGACGGCAAGCTGCCGCTGCTCGTGTGCGCGCAGCGCGCCAAGGACATCGACACCGCGCTGCGGCTGCGCGAGGAGTTCGGATTCCGGCTCGTGCTCGAGGGCGCGGCCGAGGCGTACTCGCGGATCGAGGAACTGAAGGCCGCCAATGTGCCGATCCTGTTGCACGCGACGATGGCGCGGGCGGGCGGCGAGCTCGAGAACCTGTCGATGGAGACGGCGGCCAGGCTGCGCGCGGCCGGCCTCCCGTTCGCGATCCAAAGCGGCCACGAAGGCTATGTGCCCAAGGTGCGCGTGCCGTTGTTCGAGGCGGCCATCGCGTGCAAGCAGGGCCTCGCCTTCGAGGATGCGCTGCGCGCGATCACGCTCGACGCGGCGAGGATCCTCGGGCTGGACGCGCGCATCGGCTCGCTCGAGGTCGGCAAGGACGCCGATCTGGCGCTATGGGACGGCGACCCGTTCGAGTACGCGACGCACTGCACGGCGACGATCGTCGACGGCGCGGTGCTGTTCCGCGGCGCGAAATAGCGCGCCTCGGGGGCCGCGCGTCCCTGGCAGGCGGTTTCGGCGAGGAAACTTCGACCTCTGCCGCTCCGCGCGGCAAGATGGAATCAGGTTGGCAGGCATGAGCAAGGACGAACGCAAGCCCCGCGAGCCGACTCCGCTGCGCTCCTTCTTCACGCGGCCGCCACCGCTGCCGCCGCCGGTGAAGGCGGCGCCTGAGCCGCCTGAGCAGGCTGAGCCGTCTGTTCAGTCCGGGCCGCCTGCCAAGCCTGCCGTGCCCGCACCGCTGGTCCCGCTCGTCGAGCGCGCCATCGAAGCCGCCGTCGCCGCCGCACCGCCGAAATACTCGGGCCTCGCGCGCGCGGCGGCCGACCTCGCGGAGTCCGCGCTCAAGGGGACTCCCCCCACGCGCGCGCCGGTCGAGCTCGGCGACGACGCGCACGTGACGCGCGAGCGCTGGGAGGACGAGCTCCCCGAATCGCTGGTGATCTGCTGTTCGGACGGCCGCTACCACGCGCACTTCGAGGAGTACGTGCGCACGCACCTGTCCGAGCGACCCGACATGATCGCGTTGCCGGGCGAACCCGCCACGCTCGACGGCTGGGGCTCGAGCTTCGACCACGAGCGCGTGCTCGAGCTGTCGCTGCGCTTGATGGTCGAATCCCACCGGCTGCGCGCGATCTGGCTGATCGCGCACGCCGAGTGCGCGTTCTATGCGCACAAGCACCCGGGGCTCTCGGGCGAGGCGCGCCTCGAGCGTCAGAACGCCGATCTGCGCACCGCGCGCAAGCGCCTGCTCGAGCGCTGGCCCGCGCTGGCGGTGCACTGCGTGTTCGCGACGCCGCGCGACGGGCACGTCGCGTTCGAGCCGGTCCGCTGAGAACGTCCTAGCCGCCGTTGCGCACGTCGACGTCGCCGATCCCGGTGTCGAAGCGGCTCTTCTGGTAGCTGCAGTTCACGACCTCGACGTCGCCGACCCCGGTATCCGCATCGATCTCGACCAGCGCGCAGTTCGACACGTCGATGTCGCCCGCGCCCGAGTCGAATTCGGCCCTCTTGGCCTCGACCCTCGCGACGCGGATGTCGCCCGCACCGGAGGACAGTTCGAGGTCCGCGCACTTGACTCGTTCGAGCGCGAGGTCACCCGCACCCGAGTCGATCGACAGATTGCCCTCCACGCTGCCGTCGAGATACGAAACGTCTCCGGCACCCGAATCGATGCGGAGCTCCGAGCGGACCTGCAAGCCGCTGAGCGAGATATCGCCGGCGCCGGTGGCGATCGACACCTTCGCCAACGGACCGTCCGTGCGGACGATGACGTCGCCGATCGCGGCCGGCTCGCCGCTCTTCGTGCTCACGACGAGCTTGCCCCCTTCGAAGCGCACGCTCGCATCGCCCTTCGTCTTCTCGTGCACGACGACCTCGATGCTCGCTGCGCCGTTCGCCGGCTCGAAACGCACCTGCCCGGCCGAAATGTCGAGGGCGATCCCGTCGGCGCCGAGCGAGGGCGTGTTCAGCACCTCGGTGTGCGACTCGTCGAGATGGACACCGTTCATGCACCATCGCGACCCGCCCGAGCACCCGACGTGGATCGAACAGGCGGCCAGGAACGAGAGGACCAGCGGCAGGCACAGGGACACGGGTCGAATTCGCATGGAGTGGGTTTCCGGAGCGGGCAGGACGGGTGGGGCCACAGGCTCATACGCCTTGCGCAGACACGCTGCGTCGATTTCGAGGAAGTCGGCGCCTAGAGCCGGAGGATCCGGAACGCCGCGGCTTGCAGGAACCGCTGCCAGGCACCGCGGCCGGCCAGATCGGACGCCCGGACCTCGCGCGCGCCGAGCAGATCGGCCTCGAACTGCTGCTCGAGCTCGTGCGCGAAGGTCGCGTCGAGGACGCCGAGATTGACCTCTAGATTGCGCCCCCACGACCAGAAATCGAAGTTGAACGAGCCGACCATCCCGTAGACGCCGTCGATCGCCACGGTCTTGGCGTGCAGCAGCCGCTCGGGCGTCCCGTACTCGAAGATCCGCACGCCGCGGGCCAGCAACCACGCGTAGACGTGCTGGCTCGCCAGAGAGACGAGCGGAACGTCCGAGGGACCGGCGGTCAGCACGCGCACGTCGACGCCGCGGGCTGCGGCCTGCCCGAGCGCCGTGCGCAAGCGCGGCGGCGGCACGAAGTATGGCGAGGTCAGCCAGCAACGCGAGCTGGCGCGCTTCAGCGTCGCGCGCAGCGTGCGCTGGATCGCGCGGCGCTTGCGCTGCTGGTTCGATTCGAGCACCTGGATCAGCGAGCCGCGCTCGGGCACGCAACTGGCCGCCGTGTCGGCCGCGGCCGTGGCCGGTGCCGGCGCGCCGATCTCGGCCAGCGTTCCGACGAACAGCCGCGCCAGCTCGCGCGCCGCGCCGCCCTCGACGCGGACATGGCTGTCGCGGAAGCGCGAGTTGCCCAGCCCGGGACCCGCGTAGTCCTCGCCGATGTTCAGCCCGCCGCAGAAGGCCAGCTCGCGATCGACCACCAGCACCTTGCGGTGGTTCCGGTGCAGGATCGGACCGCGCCACAGCCACGGACTCAACGGGTTGTAGGCATGCGCACGCGCGCCGGCGGCGCGCAACGGCGCGAGCATGGCGTCGTTGATGCGATACGAGCCGAGTGAGTCGTACAGCAGCACGACCTCGCAGCCGCGCCCGGCCGCGTTGGCGAGCTCGGCCAGCGTGCGCGTGCCGACGCGATCGGGTTCGAGGATGTAGGTCTCGAGCCAGACGCGCTCGCGCGCCGCGCGCATGGCCGTCCACATCTCCCACCAGACCTCGTCGCCGGAGGAAAAGAGCTGGAGCCGATTGCCGGTCGCGCACCCGCCCAGCGGACGCAGCATGCGCATCGTGTGCCCCCAACGCGCGCGCAACCGCTCCAGCGCGACCTTCCCCAACGAGCGGGGCGGGTCGCGTTCCAGCGCCCGTCGCACCGCAGCCTCGAAGTCGCGCTCGTCGAGCGCGCGAGCGGCGTCTTCGGGCACCTGCATGGGGAGAGTCGACGCGGAGTCCGGCGTGGGAACTTGTCGCGCCGTCGTCTCGGCGGGACAATACCGAGGATGCGCGTTCTGGATCTCCGGGTCAACGGCGACAACCAACAGGTTGCCGTGCCCGATCATTGGAGCCTGCTCGAAGTACTGCGCTACCGGCTCGGCCTGACGGGTTCGAAGCAGGGCTGTGACAAGGGCGACTGCGGCGCGTGCACCGTGCTCGTCGACGGGCGGCCCGTGCTCGCCTGCCTGACCCTGGCCAGCCTGGTCGAGGGCCGCGCGATCACCACCATCGAGGGCCTCATGCCCGCACACGTGCGCGCCGGCGGCGACGGCGCTGACCCCGTGCAGGATGCCTTCGATCGCTGCGGCGCGCTGCAGTGTGGTTTCTGCCAGCCGGGGATGATGCTCTCGGCGCGCGCGCTGCTCAACGAGCGCCCGCATCCGACGCGCGAGGAG
>VGZE01000164.1 GCA_016872755.1 Planctomycetota bacterium | reverse complement strand
GCGGAGGTGGGCGAGCCTTCGGCGCGGTCGGGAGGGGCGCTAAGGTGCCTGCGGACCGCGCAAGCGGGGTCGCCCCGCGGAGCGCGCGAGCTGGGTGGCGGGGTGGCCCGCTGCTCCCTACCCCCCTATCTCCAAGCCGAGGACGAGCATGCAGAGCGCAGAGCAGGTCACGAACGCAAAGAGGCTCCTGTGGGCCGGATTCATGGCGATCCTCGCAGCGGGCGTGGGCTTCGCGATCCGCGGCGGGATCTTCGGGGCTTGGGCCGAGGCCTACGGCTTCAGCGCCACGCAGCTCGGCGCGATCGGCGGCGCCGGGTTCTCGGGCTTCTGCTTCGGGATCATCATCGGCGGCGTGCTGGTCGACAAGTTCGGCTACGGCAAGCTCGTGGCGCTCGCGCTCGTGGGCCACATCCTCTCGGCCGTCGTGACCTTCCTCGCCAGCGGCCCCGACAATGCCTACGGCTACCTGTTCTGGGGCATGTTCATCTTCGCCTACGCGAACGGCACGCTCGAGGCGGTCGCCAATCCGCTCGTCGCCACGGTCTTCCCGCACAACCGCACGCACTACCTGAACATCCTGCACGCCTCGTGGCCGCTCGGCATGGTGCTCGGCGCCGGCGCTTCGTGGGTGCTCGGAACCAAGCTCGGGTTCGGCTGGAAGGGCCAGCTCGCCTTCTACCTCGTGCCCACCGCCGCCTACGCGGTGATGTTCCTCGGCCAGCACTTCCCGAAGTCCGAGGCCGCGTCGAAGGGCGCGAGCTTCGCCGAGATGTTCAAGGATGTCGGCATCTTGGGCTCGCTCGTCGCCTGCGGCCTGATCCTCCTGTTCCTGAAGAGCACGCTGCCGAACTTCGGCGTCGATGCCGACACGGCGAACATGGTCGCCAACGTGATCGCGGGTGCCCTCGTGATCGCGGTCGGCGTGCTGACGCGCTTCTCGTTCGGCTCGATCGTGCTGTTCGCGCTGTTCGTGGCCCACGCGCTCGTCGGCGCGGTCGAGCTCGGCACCGACGGCTGGATCGAGAGCATCACCGGCAACCTGTTCACGCCCACACAGGGCAAGATCCTGTTCATCTGGACCTCGCTCCTGATGTTCGCGCTGCGCTTCTGCGCGGACTTCATCGAGAAGCGCCTCGGGCTCTCGCCGGTGGCCCTGCTGCTCGTCTCCTCGCTGCTCGCGGTGCTCGGCCTGCGACTCGCCTCCGGCATGGAGTCCTTCGCGATCGCCTTCGCCGCGCTCGGCATCTACGCGCTCGGCAAGACCTTCTTCTGGCCCACCATGCTCGCGGTCGTCGGCGATCGCTTCCCGCGCTCGGGCGCCGTCGCCATGTCGATCATCGGCGGCATCGGCATGCTCTCGGCGGGCCTGATCGGCAACCCGGGCCTCGGCTACGCCAAGGACCGCTACACGGTGCAAGCCCTGCAGGCAAGCGCGCCGGCGGTCTACGAGCAGTCCAAGGCCGCGAGCACCTCGCAGTTCCTCGTGTTCGAGCCGGTCGTGCCGATCGACGGCACGAAGCTCGAGGCCGCGAAGAAGGCCAAGGACGCGCGCACGACCGAGCAACAGCAGATCGTCGCCGCCAACCAAGTCGGCGACCGCCGCACTCTGCTCGCGGACTCGTTCATTCCGCTGGGGATGGCCGCGCTGTACCTGCTGCTGCTCGTCTACTTCAAGTCGATCGGCGGCTACCGCGCGCTCAAGCTCGAGGAACAGTCCTAGGACGCGGCGCCGCGTGTGCCCGAGGGCCGCTGCGGCGGCCTTGGGCGAATCGAACGATCCCGCCCGCGCGGTGCGCGGGCCCGGTCACCGGTGCGCTGATGATCTTCCGGCCCGGCTGGTCTACCTTGCCCCCATGCACCAGCCTGCGCCCGACCTGCGCGTGTTTCTCGACGAGCTGCGGCGCTCAGGCGAGGTCGTCGAGATCGAAGCCGAGGTCGATCCCGAGCTCGAGGCGGCGGAAATCCATCGACGCGTGATTGCCGCGGGCGGGCCGGCGCTGTTCTTCAAGCGCGTCAAGGGCTGCGACTTCCCGCTCGTGACCAACCTGTTCGGCACCGCGGCGCGCGTCGAGCGCGCCTTCGGGCGCTGGCCGCGGGAGCTGATCGCCGAAGTCGCGCGCCTGCCCCACGAGCTGGTGCCGCCGAGCTTGGGCAAGCTGTGGTCGAAGCGCTCGCTCTTCGCGTCGCTCGCGAAGGTCGGCATGAAGCGCGGCTCGGGTGGTCCGGTCACCGAGGTCGTCGACACTCCGCCGCGGCTCTCGCGCTTGCCGGCGATGAAGACATGGGCGCGCGACGGAGGCCGCTTCGTGACGCTGCCGCTGGTCTACACCGAGCACCCCGACGGCCTCGGCTCGAACCTCGGCATGTACCGCGTGCAGCTCTTCGACGACGCGAGCACCGGCCTGCACATGCAGATCGGCAAGGGCGGCGGCTATCACCTCAAGCGCGCGGAGGAACGGGGCGAGGCGCTGCCGGTCGTGATCCACGTCGGCGGCCCCCCCGCGCTGATCCTGTCCGCGATCGCGCCGCTGCCGGAGAACGTGCCGGAGCTCCTGCTCGCGAGCCTGATGCTGCGCAAGCGCGTACCGCTCGCGACGCACCGCGCGAGCCCGCTGCCGATCGTCGCCGACGCGGAGTTCGCGCTCGTCGGCGAGATTCGCCCCGGAGATCGCCGCGACGAAGGACCGTTCGGCGATCACTACGGCTACTACTCCGAGACGCACAGCTATCCGCGCTTTGCCTGCAAGGCGCTGCTGCGCCGCAGGGACGCGATCTTCCCGGCCACCGTGGTCGGCAAGCCGCGCCAAGAGGACTTCTTCATCGGCGACTACCTGCAGGAACTGCTCGCGCCGCTTTTCCCGGTCGTGATGCCGGCGGTGAAGCAGCTGTGGAGCTATGGCGAGACGGGCTACCACGCGCTCGCGGGCGCCGTCGTGTGCAATCGCTACAAGCGCGAGGCGATGGCGAGCGCGTTCCGCATCCTCGGCGAGGGCCAGCTGTCGTTGACCAAGTTCCTGATCGCAACCGATGGCGCCGTCGATGTGCGCGACTTCAAGGCGACCCTCGAGCACATCCTCGCGCGCGCGGACTTCCGCACGGACCTGTTCCTCTTCTCGAACCTGTCGATGGACTCGCTCGACTACGCTGGCCCGCGCATCGACGAAGGTTCGAAGGGCGTGCTGCTCGGGCTCGGCGAGCCGCGGCGCGAATTGCGCGCCGAATTCACGGGCGAGCTGCCGGAGGGAGTGCGCGACGTGCGCGTGTTCTGCAAGGGCTGTCTCGTGATCAGCGCGCCGATGTACCGTGACGAACCCGAGGCGGCCGCGCGCATCGCGCGCCACCCCTGCTTCGCGAATTGGCCGCTGCTCGTGCTCTCCGACGACGCCGAGCGCGCGACGCGTTCGACCGTCAACTTCCTCTGGACCACGTTCACGCGCTTCAATCCCGCGAGCGACATCACCGCCAGGAAGGTCGAGCTCGTCCACAACCATCCCAGCTTCACTCCGCCGATCGCGATCGACGCGCGCATGAAGCCTTGGTATCCGCTCGAGCTCTTCTCGGACGACGCGACCTCGGCGCTCGTCGACCGCCGCTGGAAAGAGTATTTCCCCACCGGCGGCGTGCCGATGGGAGACAGCGCACGCGGCCACCTCGACTGAGCGCCCTCCGGCCTCCCGCGCGGCCGCGATCTCGCCCTTGGGATCGCCGAAACCAGCGCACGACCCCACTCTGGCGCTCCCCGCGCGTCTACGCACCAAGGCCCAGATGACCGTTGGCGTGGGCGGTGCGAGGCTCCACCCACGGAGGTAGGTCATGCAGAAGGCGACGAACGTGCACGGTGGCGTGGGCGGCAGTTGGATCCTGCGAGACTCGGTCGAGAGCGATGTGATGTGCTCACGGCGGCGCCAAGGCGAGCCCTTCGCCAGCGAGATGCGGCGCATCGCGGCCTCCTGCGCGTGCTGTCGGCGAATGTTCCAGCCCGAGTCCGTGGAACGGCTCGTGTGTCGTGGCTGTCGCCCCAACTGCACCTGCTCGCGCTGCGGCGAGCGCTTCACGCCGGACGCGGGCAGCTTCGGCCGCGCCTGCCCGGCGTGCTGGAAGCTCGCCACGGACTTCAATCACCTCGCGCAGGAGCTCGCGTCACACTCCCGTGAGACCGTGCTGCACCAACTGCAACGGATCGTGTGGGGCGACGAGGGCGGCGGCGCGGCGTAGGACGGTGCTTCGGCGCGCACGACACGCGCGCCGAAGGAGCGCCGCCCGCGACGGCTACACTGCGCGCCATGCCCGACAAGCAGATCGCGCTCGACCTCGCCGCGTTCCTCGACTCGCCGTTCGGTCGCACGGTCGGATCCGTGCCACGCGAGCACGTGCGCGAGATCGCGGAGATGTTCCTATCGGGCTGCTACGACGAACTCGGCAAGGTCCCGCGTTTGATCGACGGAGACGACGTGCGGGAGCTCGTCGTGCACGGCCTCGGAGCGCGGCTCGCGCGCAAGGACGCTCGAATCGGGCATGTCCACGAGACACTCGATGCGCTGCTCGACTTCATCGCGGCGACGAGTGTGTTCTCTCAGGCCTTCGAGGCTCGGCGCGCCCTCGCGCCAGCCTGCGGCGAGCTCGTCGAGCTCGTGCGCGAGGGTCGCAACGTTCCCACGGCCTTGGAAAAGCAGGATCCATTCGTGCACGGCGCCTCGAAGCTCGGCCGCAACGACCCGTGCTCCTGCGGCAGCGGCCGCAAGTTCAAGAAGTGCCACGGCAAGGACAGCTGAGCGATCGCCGCGCGACGCTCGCGCGCGCCGAGACGTTCGCTGCCGCGCTGATCAGGGAATGAACAGCTTCTCGTTCACCGCGCCGTGGGGAGGGACTTCGAGCTCGCCGCTCGCGACGACTTCGCCCGCCCGCGACGCTCGCCAGCGGTACTTCCCGCGTGGAAGCCCGTCGATGCGCACTCGTCCGTCCTTGTCAGGCCGCAGGCCGCTCTCCGAACTCGCCTTGCCCGCTGCGATCCAGTTGCTCGCGCGTTCGCCGAACTCGACACTCTCGAGATCGAGCTCGATGTTCCGCACGTCGGGCGTGCTGCTCGAGCGAAGCTCCAGCGCAGCGCTGCCCGTGCGGCGAACCTGCAGCGTCGAACGCATGTCCACGCCCTCGAACTCGACCTCGAGTTCCGACGGCCAGTAGCCGCGCTCGCCCGCCTCGGCACGGAAGCGCCCGCGCGCGAAGGGGAGCGAGGTCGAGCGCCCAGCGGCATCGCTCACGCTGCGCCCCGCGTTGTGCCGCGGATCGAGGAAGCGCACCTCCACACCCGAGAGAACGGCATCGCCATCGCGCACGTCGATCGCCCAGCGCCCCTCGGCGTCGAGCTCGATCTCCAAGGGCCGCGAGCGATGCTCCGCGGTCTGAGCGCGCACGCTCGGCACCACGCCACGCTGCGGATGGAACGCGAGCACCTCGATCTGTGCCCAGCCGACGCCCGCGAGTCGCGCGAGCCCGTCCGCACCCGTGCGCGCGTCGAGCATCACATCCGTGGAGCCGCCCACGCGCCGCACGAGCACCGAGGTCCCCTCGATCGGAACGCCCTTGCGATCGACCACGCGCACCAAGAGCTCCTCCGCCGCGCCAATGCGCACCACGCCCGCCGCGCGCTCCTCCGCCGTCACCTCATGCCGCAGCAACGACTCTGCGCGCAAGTTGAGTAGCTCGACCTCGCGCACCCCCTCGGGAGCCACCGGCAGCACCACCTCGCGCCCGCCGTCTAATCTCCCCAGCGTGGTCCGCTCCCACCCTGTCGCGTCCTCGTGCTGCACGCGCACCGCCGCCGCCCCTTCCGGCGCCCCCTCGTCCAACACCACATTCATCCCCGGCGCAATCCTCACCGGCAGCTCCACGAGGTGCTGTTCCGCACCGAGCACAAATTGATACGTCTCCTGATACCGATCCGCGCGAACCAACTCGATCCGACACAAGCCCGCCACGACCGAGCCTACGTCGAGCATGCCCGCTTGGTCGAAGAGCCGCATCGGAGTGATGTAATCGGTGGAAACCGCTGCCGAACAAAAATCAAGACGGAGCTCGCCGTCGGGAACCAAGCGCAACTGGAGAGGCTGTGTGACGTCAAGACGCACGACGCCAAAATCAACTTCCTCCCCGGGAGCTCCAAAAGCGGACACTGTACGAGCAGCATGTCCGTCGGCACCAACACAGATACGCGCCGTGCCCGCCGAGAGGGCATCTGTCTTGAATGCGCCGGTCAGGGCATCGACGCTCACAGCGTGGCGTATGGCGACAGCCTCTCCGCCCGCGCAGGTCCAGATCTGGACGAACGCACTCTCAAGCGGGTCTCCGGTGACTGCATCGACCACGACTCCACGCCCACGCATGCCGGACAGTAGCGGCAGCGTTACCGGCGCCACCTCGTCAGCGCTGCGCACGATCTCGACATGGACCACGTCGCTCTGCCCAAGGGCATCCGCGCTGGCGAACAGCTCGGCTGGGCCCGGAGGCGCTTCCCGGAGCACAAATGTCCCATCGGTCGTCGATTCAAATCGTTCAACGGTCCAACCTCCGGTACTCTCGGGGAAGCACCAAATTTCGAACGCCTCGACCGGCCGACCGTCCTGTAGGACTCGACCTGTGAGAGTGCCCGCCACCTCCATCTGGATCCGTTTCGGCTTGCCCGCAAGATAGTGCGGCCAAAAGGCTACGCCCTGGGGCGCGAAGAAGCCGCTGGCCGTTGCGAACGCCACGCAGGCTTCGGATGGCAAGCCCAACACCGTGGCCCTTCCATGTCGATCGGTGATTGCTGAGAACATCTCGCGCCGGTTGCGGCCCGACTCAATCGTGACGTGGACTATCGCCCCGGCCAGCGGTCGCTGGTCCGGCCCGACGACCTCGAATTGGCCCGGCTGCGCGGCCTGCGCCACAAGGTCCACCGAAATCCGGTCTCCGTACTGCGGCTGACGAATGAACACGCCCGTTGCCGCCGCCCGCTCGGAGATGAAGCGGAACGAATGTGTGATCGCTGTGATCACGGGGAGCTCAGCGAATTGGAACGAACCGTTCGACTCGACCCTCGTCCGTGCCACGACCGCGTCGGTACCCCCATCTTGTATCGAGTACTCAACCAGCCCGGGGTGCTCGGAATCGAACGAATCGCCCTTGACCACGCC
>VGZE01000163.1 GCA_016872755.1 Planctomycetota bacterium | reverse complement strand
CTCCGGCGGACCGGCGCGCCATTCCAGGCGCGGACTTTCGCTCGCGCAGCGTTCGACCGCCAGTGCGCAGCGCGGCGCGAACGCGCAGCCCGCGGCCTGGGCCGCTTGCGCGTCGAGCGCGCCGGGGATCGTCGACAGGCGCGTGCCGGGCGCGTGGTCGAGGCGCGGCACGCACTCGAGCAGCGCGCGCGTGTACGGGTGCAGCGGCCGCGCGAACAGTTGCTCCACCGGCGCGTGCTCGACGACCCGTCCCGCATACGCGACGGCGACCCGATCCGCGATGCGCGCGGCGACGCCGAGCGAGTGCGTGACGAACACGAGCGCCATGCCGCGCTCGCGCTGCAGGCGCCGCAGCAGCTCGAGCACCTGCGCCTGCAGCGTGACGTCGAGGGCCGTGGTCGGCTCGTCGGCGAACAGGAGCCGCGGCCGCGGCAACAGCGCCATCGCGATCAGCACGCGCTGGCGCATGCCGCCCGACAACTGGTGCGGGTACGCGCGCAGGCGCTCGCGCGGCTCGCGGATGCCGACCTCGTCGAGCGCGGCCGCGCAGCGTGCCTCGAGCTCGGCGCGCCCGAGGCCGCGCTCGCGCCACAGCGCCTCGACGAGTTGCTCGCCGATCGACAGGTACGGGTCGAGCGCGGCCAGCGGGTCCTGGAAGATCGCGCCGAAGGCGGAGCCGCACAGCTCGCGCCGCGCGCGCGCGTCGAGCGCGAGCAGGTCGCGACCGTCGAACGCGAGCCGCTGTGCGCACACGCTTGCGTGGCGCGGCAGCAGCCCGAGCGCGGCCAGGCAGGCCTGCGACTTGCCCGAGCCCGACTCGCCGACCAGCGCGACGCATTCACCCGCGCGCACCGACAGGTCGAAGCCCGCGAGCGCGCGCCGCTCTCCGGCTCCCTCGCCGCGCGGCCGCGGGTACGCGACGCACAGGTCGCGGATCTCGAGCAGCGCTTCGCTCATGCGCGCTCCTCGCCGCCGCCGCGCGGGTCGAGCGCATCGCGCAACGCGTCGCCGAACAGGTTCAGCGCGAGCAGCACCAGGCCCATCGCCAGCGCCGGAAAGAGCGCCAACCACCACGCGCTGCGCACCGGATTGAGCGCCTCGGCGCCATCGGCGGCCAGCGAGCCCCAGCTCATGCGCGGCGCCTCGATGCCCAGGCCGAGGAAGGACAGGAAGGACTCGAACAGCATCACCGACGGGATCGTCAGCGCGAGGTACACGACCGCCAGCGGCAGCACCGCAGGCAACAGGTGGCGCAACAGGATCCGCGCGTGGCTCGCGCCGAGCACGCGCAGCGCCGCCACCAGCTCGCCTTCGCGCAGCGAGCGCACCTGGCCGCGCACGATGCGCGACAGCGACAGCCACCAGACCGCGCCGATCACGACGAAGAACAGCGCCTCGCGGTCTAGCCCATAGCGATCGGCCAACTCGGTGCGCCAGCCCGACAGCAGCGTGCCGACGAAGATCACGAAGAACAGGAAGGGGATCGACTGCAGTGCATCGACCGCGCGCATCATCAACTCGTCGACGCGCCCGCCGGCATAGCCGGACAGACCGCCGTAGAGCAGGCCGATCGCCAGGCTGGTCAGCGCGGCGATCAGCGCGGCCGACAACGAGGTCCGCCCGCCCCAGACCAGCCGAGCCAGCAGGTCGCGACCGCGCGCATCGGTGCCCAGCCACGCGCCGGTCTGCCAATCACCGAACAGCGCCGCGCGCGCGGCGAGCAGCGCCCGATCGAAGCGCGACGGTTCGAGCAGCTCGGGTGCCGTGAAGCCCGGCCCGCCGAAGTGCGCGAGCGGCGAGACCGGTGCCTGGGCCTCGCGCACGTCGCGCGCCTCGATCGGAGAGCGGATCGGCAAGAGCGGCGCGCACAGCGAAAGCAGGCCGACCAGCGCGAGCAGCCAGGCCGAGATCCAGGCCAGCCGATTCGCGCGCAGCCGCGCTGCAGCCTGCTTCCATGGCCCCGGCGAGCTCATGCCCGCTCCCGACTCGCGATGCGCGGGTCCAGCGCGGCCTGCGCGAGGTCGACCAGCACGTTCAGGCCGAACACCAGCGCCGTGTAGACGATCGTGACGCCCATCGCGAGCGTGTAGTCGCGGTTCAGCGCGCCGTTCACGAAGTGCGAGCCCGTGCCGGGGATCGCGAAGATCTTCTCGATCACCAGACTGCCGGTCAGGATGCCGGCGGCGGCCGGACCGAGGTAGGCGACGACCGGCATCAGGCCGGCGCGCAGCGCGTGGCGCAGCAGCACGGCGCGCTCGGACAGGCCCTTGGCGCGCGCACAGCGCACCCACTCCTGCGCCAGCGCCTCGAGCAGGCCCGAGCGCGACAGCCGCGCGACGTAGGCGGCCACGGGCGCGCCGAGCGCGAGCGCGGGCAGCACGAGGTGGCGCAACTCGCCGTAACCGGCCGGCGGCAACACCGGCCAGGCGAACGCGAACACGAGCACGAGCAGGCCGGCCAGCACGAAGTTCGGCACCGCGATGCCCAGCGTCGCCAGCGCGCGCACCGCGCCGTCGGTACGCGTTCCGCGGCGCAGCGCCGACAGGCAGCCGAGCAGCAGACCGGCCGGCATCGACCAGGCCAGCGCCAGGCAGCCCAGCGCGAGCGAGATCGGCAGCGACGCGCCGAGGATCTCGGACACCGAGAGATCGCGGTAGCGCAGCGACGGCCCGAAATCACCGGCCAGCAGCCCGGTCAGGCAGTTGCTGCCGTCGCCGCCGAGCCAGGTAGGGCCGTGCGCGTCGAGGTTGAGCGGGCCCAGGTACTGCAGGTACTGCTTCCACAGCGGCCAGTCGAGGTGATACTGCGCGCGCAGCGCGAGCTCGATCGCCGGCGGCAGCTCGCGTTCGGAGTCGAACGGGCCGCCCTTGACCGCGCGCATCAGGAAGAACGACACGCTCACGACGACCCACAGCGTCAGCGTGAAGGCCAGCGCGCGGCGCAGCAGGAACCACGTCATCGCGCCCAGCTCCAGAACTTCGGCGGGTGCTCGTCCAGCACGTTGGGCTCGAAGCCGAGCAGTCCCGGCCGCACCAGGTTGCGGCTGACGTAGTAGAAGACCGGCGCGAGCGGCGCCTGGTCGAGCAGCCGTGCCTCGGCGCGCGCGAGGAGTTCCAGGCGCTCGGCGGGCGCGGCCGCGGCGGCGCGCGCGAGCAGCGCGTCGTAGTCGGCATCGGCCCAGCCGGTGCGGTTGTTCTCGCTCTCCGACGCGAAGATCTCGAGGAAGTTCGCCGCATCGGGCCAGTCGCCGATCCACGAAGAGCGCGAGATGTCGTAGTCGCGGCTGCGCTGCGAGTCGAGAAAGGTCTTGGTCTCGCGACCCGCCAGCGCCACGCGCAGGCCGAGCTCGCGCTGCCAGGTCTCGGCCGCGACCTCGGCGATCTCGCGGTGCCGGCCCTGCGTGTTGTACGAGAGTTCCAGCGTCGGCAGCGGCCGGCCCTGCGGACCGTATCCGGCCTGCGCCAGCAGCTCGCGCGCGGTCGCCGCGTCGGCCGCCGCCGCGCCCGTGCCCAGAAGCGCGCCCGCGTAGTCGGCGAGGCCGGGCGGCACGAAGGACCAGGCCGGCACCTCGCCCGCGCCGGCGACGTTGCGCGCGATCTCCTCGCGCGGCAGCACCAGTGCCAGCGCGCGGCGCACGCGCGCATCATCGAGCGGCGGCCGCGCGGTGTTGAAGCGGTAGAAATACGTGCCGAGGATCGGCGCGGGCCGGAAGTCCGGCCGCTCCAGCAGTCGCGGCACCAGCGTCGCGGGCACCTCGGTCAGCAGGTCCAGTTCCCCGGCCTCGTACAGGTTGAGCGCCGTGACGGGGCTCTCGAGCGCCCACACGTCGAGCGTCGCGAGCCCGACGCGCGCCGCGTCCCAGTAGTCGGGGTTGCGCTCCAGGCGCAGGCGCTCGTTGACGCGGTGCTCGAGCACGCGAAAGGGTCCATTGGTGACCAGCTCGCGCGGCCGCAGCCAGCGCCGCTGCCAGTCGGACGGATGCGCGGCGCGCAGCGCTTCCAGCGTCGGCACGTGCACCGGCAAGAGCGCCGGCAGCGACACGAGGTCGAGGAAGGAGGCCCACGGCGCGTCGAGCTCGACGACCAGCGTACGCTCGTCGCGCGCGCGCAAGCCAACGCCGTCGAACGGCAGGCGCGGCGCGCCCTGCTCGTCCAGCGTCGTGCTCCATTCGCGCGCGCCGCGCACGCGCCACAGCTCCTTGCCGTAGCCCGAGCCGGTGCGCGGATCGAGCAGCCTCTGCCAGCTCGCGACGAAGTCCTGCGCAACGACCGGTGCACCGTTCGACCAGCGGGCGCCGATCGACCCGTCTTCGCTGATCGACCCATCTCTGCTGGTGCGCAGCTCAAACGTGTACACGCGGCGATCCGCCGAAAGATGCCAGCGCTCCGCCATTCCGGGCAGCGGCTCCAGCGTGCGCGGGTGCTTGACGACCAGTCCTTCGTAGAGACAGCGCAGCACGCGTCCCTCCGGCAACCCGGTCGCGACGGCCGGATCGAGCGAGGCGGGCTCGGTGCCGTTGTTGAAGGAGAGCTCCGCTCGCGGACGCGTGCCGCGCAGCCCGAGCGCGAGCCCGAGCGCAAAAAGGAACAGCGGCAGTCCGACCACCCAGGCCAGCACGCCGCCCGTGCGAGGGCGCGCGCCGTGATCGGGAAAGACCTTCACGCGCGCAGGCTAGCCTGCGCGCACTGGCAGGTCGACCCACCCGGAACTTACCTTGGGGGCCGGCAACTCGCGCGAACAGCACGGATAGCCGGATCGAAGCGTCATGCAACAGCTCCCATGTCTGCGCACCGCGGCGGCCGGCGCGCTGCTCGCCTTCGCGGCACAGGCGCAGGTCGGGGAGATCGGCGCGGTCGACGAGTTCCATCCGGCGCGCCAACCCGGACCCGACGGGGCGCGGCCGGCGCTGCCCACGCCGGCCTACGGCGGCAGCGCGACGCTGCACGTCGAGCTGCTGCCGGGGTCGCTGAACCACGCGCTCGACAACAAGGCGATCGCGCGCTGGATCCTGCGCGAGGTGCACGAGACGCTGGCGCGGCGCGATGCGCTGACGCTCGAATGGGTGCCCGGACTGGCGCGAAGCTGGTTCGAGGAGGACCTCGTGCTCGTGCCGGCCGCGAGCGCGCAGCGCCTTGGCCTGCAGGTCCACGGCAGCCCGCGCGCGGGCGGCACGCAGGTCGCTCTGCGCGGCCGCGCAACAGCCCTCGAAGGCGGCGGCTGCTACCTGCGCTGCGCGGACGGCTCGAGCGCGACACTGGCGGCGGCGGATGTCGTGGAACTCCTGCCCGATTGCGCGCTGACGGTCGAGCTGCGCGACGACGTGCGCTGGCACGACGGCCACCACTTCGATGCCGAGGACATCGCGTTCAGCGTGCGCATGTACGCGTTGGCGGCCCTGCCCGCCGGCGAGCTGCGCTACGAGTTCGAGAAGATCGCGGCGACCCGCGTGCTCTCGCCGACCCGCGTGCGCTTCGAGTACGCGCACCCGTACTACGCGGCCCAGGACACCGTGCTGGAGCTGTGCGTGCTGCCGCGTCACCTGTACGACCTCGACGATCCGGACAATGCGGTTGCCGATCCGCAGGGCCGCGCCCGCGTGCTCGGCGACTCCGGCAGCATCGACGACGCGGCGCGCGCGCGCTACATCGCCGAGAATCCGCGCAATCGCGCGTGGATCGGCCTGGGCCCCTGGCGCGTGACCCGCCACGACGAGGAGCTGGTCGAAGCGCGTCGCTTCGACGGCTACTACGATCCCGCGCGCGCGGGTTGGCTCGACGTCGTGCGCTGGCGCTTTTTTCGCGACGACAATGCGGCCTTCCAGGCGCTGCTCGCGGGCGAGCTCGATTTCACGTACCGCGTCGCCTCGACCGACTACTTCGGGCCGGCCTGCGATTCGGACGCGTTCACGCGCGCCTACTACAAGGGCATGTACCCGTCGCATGCGTTCGGCGTGATCGTGTGGAACACGCGCCGGCCGCTGCTCGCCGACGCGCGCGTGCGCAACGCGCTGGCGCACGCGATCGACCTGGAGCGCTTCAAGACCAGCTACTACCGCGGCGTGGCCGAGCTCGTGACCGGCGCGACCAGCCACCTCGGACCGGCCTACGACGGCACGATCGCGCCGCTGGCCTACGACCCGGCCCGCGCGCGCGCGCTGCTCGCCGAGGCCGGCTGGGACGACCACGATGGCGACGGGCGTCTCGACCGCGACGGCGTGCCGTTCGAGCTCGAGTTCGTGATGCAGGCCGGCAACGCCTCGGCCAACGCGATCGGCCTGCTGATGCAGGAGGCGCTGCGCGCGCTGGGCGGCGAGCTGCGCATCAGCGCGGTCGAGGGCAAGCTTTCGAGCGCGCGCGTCAAGGCGCGCAACTTCGACGCGGCGCCGCTGGCCTGGATTCCGCCGCTCGAACAGGACCTCGAGCAGATCTTCCATTCGCGCTGGGCGCCGCCCGGACTGGACAGCTCGAACTACTCCGGCTTCGGCGACCCTCAGGTCGACGCGTGGATCGAGGCCGCGCAGCGCGAGCTCGACACCCCGCGCCGGCACGCGCTGTGGAAGCGTGTGCAGCGGCGCGTCTACGAGTTGCAGCCGCTCCTGTACCTGTACAGCCCGCCGCGCAAGTTCGCGCTGTCGCAGCGGATTCGCGGTTACCGCGTCGGTCGCGTCGACCCCGGCTTCAGCGTGCGCGACTGGTACTATCCGGCCGGCACGCCCGGCACTCGGCCCGCCGCTGCGCTCGGCACTCCGCCCGCGCGCTGACGCCCGCGATGCTCGCGCTCCTGTCGAAACGACTGCTGTGGTGCGTGCCGATCTGGCTGGGCGTGACACTGCTCGTGTTCACCGCGCTGCGCGCGGCACCCGGCGATCCGGCCGAGGCCCACGGCGGGGAGATGCGCCTGCCGGGCGTGGCCGAGCGCTCCGAACTCGTGCGTGAGTTCCGCGCGCGGCACCTGCTCGACCAGCCGCTGTGGCGGCAGTACCTGAACTTCCTCGGGCCGTTCCGCATGGCGCCGGATGGGCATGACTGGTTCGGCGGCAGCGGCGCGCGTCCGTGGGGCGGCCTCGTGCTGCTCGACTTCGGCGACGAGTACCAGCGCCCGGGCCTGGCCGTGTCCACCGAGCTGGCGAGACGCCTCCGCACGAGCGTGCCGCTGGCGGCGGCCGCGCTGCTGGTCGCGTTCGCCG
>VGZE01000162.1 GCA_016872755.1 Planctomycetota bacterium | reverse complement strand
TAGAAGACTTCGGGGAAGTCCTGGCAGCAGGCATCGCAGGCGATGCACAGGTGCGGATCGACGGCGAACAGGCCTTCGATCGTCGCTTGGACCGTGCTGGTGGCGGTGTCGGACATGGCGCGGAGAACTGGCGAGAGTGGGGTGCCGGGACGCTCCCCCCGGACCCGAATATCGGACCGGATCGAGCAGGCACTCCTGTCCATGTTAGTCGGCGCCCCGGAGTCCCTCAATCGCAGAGCCTGCGACGGGCGCTCGGATCCGCCGCACGCAGATCATCGGACTCGCGAGTCGGGAGGCACGAGGGGCGCGGCCCCGAAAGCGCTCGAGCCGCAGCATCCAGCACGCGTCGCGCGGCGAATGCCTGAATGCGCGGTCGGCATTCCCAGCCCGCACTCACCCCCAAACCACCCGCGCCCCCCAGCCCATGTCCAAGGTCAACAAGGCGAAGTGCCTGATCATCGGCGCCGCCGGTCTTTCCTTCCTCTTCTCGGTCTACCTCTGGTTCCTGGTCGACCGAGATCAGGGCCTGTTCGTCGGACTGTGGGTTCCGTCGATCCTCTCCTTCGGCGGCTTGCTGCTGACCGGCCGGGGCTCCGAGCGTGAGTGACGCGCTGATCTTCGGCTTCGGAGTCTTCGTCTCCCTGCTCGTGGCCGCGGCGATCGTGTTGCTGCTGTGGGGCGCCCAACAGGAGCAGGAAGAATGAGCCCGTCCACACCCATCCAACCCTCTCAACCCCCGACCACTCGCATGCACTTCTGCAACGGCTCCCCCGACGTGTCGACGACCCCGCTCAGCCGTGCCGGCCTGCGCGACCTGAGCCACGCTCCTGCGAGCCTGCGCGGTTCGGATGCGTCGAGCGCCGCGCGCGTCGCGCCATCCACGGGCGTGGATCGGCCGCGCCTCGAGCGAGCCGTGCGCGAGATCTTGCTCGCCATCGGCGAGGATCCGGATCGCGACGGCCTGCACGAGACGCCGGCGCGCGCCGCCAAGGCTTGGATCGACCTCAGCGCCGGCAGTCGTGATGATGCCGCGCGGCACCTCGGCAAGCAGTTCGCGCACCGCACCACGGGCGGGCACGAGCTCGTGGCCGTTCGGGGCGTCGAGTTCTACAGCCTGTGCGAGCACCACCTGCTCCCGTTCTTCGGGCGCGCGCACGTCGCCTACCTGCCGGCCAACGACCGCGTGTGCGGCCTTTCGAAGGTCGCGCGCACCGTGGACGTGTTCGCGCGACGCCTGCAGATGCAGGAGCGCCTCACGGCTCAGATCGCCGACGCCATCGTCGAGCACCTCGCTCCGGTGGGAGTCGCCGTGGTGCTCGAGGGCGCGCACATGTGCATGCGCATGCGCGGAGCCGCGAAGAGCGATTCCGACATGCTCACCACGGCGTTTCGCGGCGTGTTCGACACCCAGCCGGCACAGCGAGCCGAGGTGCTCTCGCTGCTGCTCGGCCGCGGACGAGACTGAGCGCGACGCGGCGGCGGAGTGCACCCGAGCCCGAAGCGGGCCCGTGGATTCCGGCTAACAACGGCCGTCGCCGGTACTCTTGGCGTTCGGAGATCCCATGTTCGCCCTGCTCCTCGCCTGCCTGTCGTTCCTCCCGTCGCTCATCGCCCCAGGCCTCGGCGGCCGAGCCTGTCTGGAGGCCGCAGCGAAGGAGCTCTGCGTCGAAGACCCGGTCCCGACCTTCCTGCCCTGGAATCAGACCGGCTCGCACGCGGGCCGCATCGCCTGCCCGGTCTGCGTGCACGGCTGTCGCCCCTCCACGGCGATCTGGGCCCGACCGCAGGGCCTGGCCGACGCGGTCGCACTCGCGCGCGCGCTCGATGGCGCGCTCGCGTCGTTCGAGCCCGAGCCCTGCGCCGGTTACGTCGTGCTGCTGCCGGACGCGGCCACGCCGGAGGCCGAGTCGCGCAAGCAGCTCGAGCAGGCGTTCGCCGCGACTCCGCTGCGGCGCGTCTTCCTGACCGTCGCGCGACCGCAGCACAACGGCGACGAGATCGCGCAGTACGGAATCCCGGCCGGAGCGCGCACGCGCACGTTCGCTTACGTCAATCGCAAGGTCGCCGCGACGTTCGCGGATCTGCGGCCGGCCGACGACAACAAGGCGCTCTTCGTGCGCACTCTCGAGCCGCTCTTCGCGGTCGAGGAACCGTACGAGGAAGGCGCGGTCCGGATGTGCGACGACCAGGAGCCGGGGCAGCGGATGGGGTTCTACGGCCGCTTGCGCGACGCGCAGGGGCGCCCGCTCGCGAACGCCGCCGTCGTCGCGTACCAAGCCGACACGAGCGGGCTCTATGCGCCGCGCGATTCGGGCACGCGCAACCCGCGGATCTGCGGCGTGGCGGTCACCGATCGCGACGGGTGGTACCGCTTCCAGACCGTTCGGCCCGGCTCGTATCCGGGGACCAAGGAGCCGGCGCACATCCATCTGACCGTCGCGGCGCCGTTCCACGAGATCCGCTACGTGACCTTCTGGTTCGACGACGACAAGCTCGTTGACGCGCTGCGGGCGCGCAAGGACAAGGAGACGGTCATCGTCGCGCCGCGCAAGCTCGACGACGGCGGCGTGACGTTCCGCCACGACATCGCGCTCGCCGAGAACTAGGCCGGCGCGACGACGGGCGCGCTCAGTGCGCCGCGAGCCAGTTCGGGCCGTGGCCGCAGTCGACCTTCAGCGGCACGGAGAGCTTTTCCGCCTGCTCCATGCAGCGCACGACGAGTGCCTGCGTCGCCGCGAGCTCGCGCTCGGGCACCTCGAGCACGAGCTCGTCGTGCACCTGCAGCAACAGTTGCGCGGCGAGCCCGCTCGCGGGCAGCGCGCGGTCGAGTTCGATCATCGCCTTCTTGATGATGTCCGCCGCCGAGCCCTGCACCGGCGTGTTGACCGTCGCATTCTCGGCGTTCACGCGCACGCGCTGGTTCTCCGACTTGATGTCGGGCATCCAGCGCTTCATGCCCGACAGCGTCTCGACGTAGCCGCTCGCGCGCGCCTGCTCGAGCGTGCGCTGGATCCAGCCGCGCACCTTGGGGAAGGCGCCGAAGTACTTCTCGATGAACTGCTTGGCCTCGTTCACCGAGAGCCCCGTCTCGCGCGCCAGGCGCTGCGGTCCCATGCCGTAGAGCAGCCCGAAGTTGATCACCTTGGCCTGCGCGCGCATCTCGCGCGTGACCAGCCCCGGCATGATCCCGAAGATCGTGGCCGCGGTCGCCGCGTGGATGTCCTCGCCGCGCTCGAAGGCCGCGCGCAGCTTCTCGTCGCCGGACAGGTGCGCCATCACGCGCAGCTCGATCTGGCTGTAGTCGGCCGAGAAGAGCACCCACTTGCCGTGCGCATCCGGCTCGCGCGGCACGAAGGCCGCGCGCAACCGGCGGCCGCGTTCGGTGCGGATCGGGATGTTCTGCAGGTTCGGGTCCGACGAGGCCAGGCGCCCCGTGGCGGCCGTGACCTGGCTGAACGAGCAGTGCACGCGGCCGCTGCGCGGGCTGACGTAGGTCGGCAGCGCGTCGACGTAGGTGCTCTTCAGCTTGTGCACCTCGCGGTACTCGAGCAGCTTGCGCACGATCGGCACATCCGCGTAGGAAGTCTCGAGCGTCTCCGCGTCGGTGGACCAACCGGTCTGCGTGCGCTTGGGTTTCTTGACGCCCGCGGCCTCCTGGATCTTCAGGTGCTCGAACAGCACCTCGCCCAGCGCCTTGGTCGAGTTGACGTTGAAGTTGAAGCCGGCGAGCTCCTGGATCGCGTGAACGAGCGTCGTGATCTCGGCCTCGAGCTCGACGCCGAACCGCGCGACGAGCCCGGTATCGAGCCGGATCCCGCGTTCCTCCATGCGCGCGAGCACCATCACCAGCGGCAGCTCGCGCTCGCGGAACAGCCGCGTCGCGTCCTTCTCGGCCAGTTCGGCCTCCAGCACGCCGCGCAGGCGCAGCGTCGTCTCGGCGTCCTCGCACGCGTACTCGGCGACCTTCTCGACCGGCACCTTGTCCATCGTGATCTGCGCCTTGCCGGTGCCGATCAGCTCGCTGGTCGCGATCTTGTGCTCGTTGAAGAAGGTCAGCGCGAGCGCGTCGAGGTTGTGTCGGCGCAGCGAGCCGGCCGCGCAGTAGCTCGCCACCATCGTGTCGAAGTCGGGCTCGGGCACGCGGATCCCGTGCGCGGCGAAGACGAGCGCGTCGTACTTGTAGTTCTGGCCGGTGCGTCGGATCGCTGCGTCCTCCAGCAGCGGCCGCAGCCGTGCGAGCAGCGCGTCGGTGCCGCCGAGCAGCGCAGGGTCGAGGTTGAACGGCACGTACCACGCACGTCCCGCTTGCGTCGCGAGCGAGATCCCGACCAGCCGCGAGTCGAGCGGGAACAGGCTGGTCGTCTCGGTGTCGATCGCGCAGTGGCCGGCCGCGCGCAGCTCGGCCTCGAGCTCGTCGAGATCCGCGGCGCTCCGCGCGATCCTGTCGGCGCGCTCGGAGCTCGCGCGCGGCGCCGCCGCGCCGCCCTCGAGCTTGACGAGCAGCGACTTGAAGGCGAGTCGTCGGAACAGCGCGCGCAGCGCCTCCGGGTCCGCCGCGGCCGCCGGCATGTGCTCGAAATCGGGCTGCACCGGGACGTCGCGCACGATCGTCACCAGCTCGCGCGACAGCAAGAGCTGCTCGCGGTCGCGCTCGACCTTCTCGCGCAACTTCGGCGAGAGCTCCGCCACGTGCTCGAGCACGCCGGCGATCGTCCGGTACTTCTCGATCAGCTGCAGCGCGCCCTTCTCGCCGATGCCCTTGACGCCCGGCACATTGTCCGAGGTGTCGCCCATGATCCCGAGCACCTCGATCACCCGCGCCGGCTCGACGCCGAACTTCTCGCGCGCCGCGTCGGGGCCCTGGATCACCGGCGCGTCGCTCTCGGGCCGGAACACGTTGTAGAGCCGCACCTTGTCGCTGACGAGCTGCAGGAAGTCCTTGTCGCCCGTCACGATCAGCACGTCCCAGCCCGCCCGCTCGGCCTGCGTCGCGAGCGTGCCGAGCACGTCGTCGGCCTCGTAGCCCGGCACTTCGTACAGCGGCACCCCGTGCGCGCGCACGACCTCGCGCAGCGCGTCGAGCTGCGCGATCATCTCCTCGGGCGCCTTCTGGCGCGTCGCTTTGTACGGCTCGTAGCGCGCGTGCCGGAACGTCGGTCCCTTCGGATCGAGCGCGACCGCGATGCGCTCGGGCGCTTCCTGTTCGAGGATGCGGCGCAGCACCATCGTGAAGCCGTAGACCGCGCCGGTGGGGGAGCCGTCAGCCGCGGTCAGACCCGAGCGCGCCATCGCGTAGTGAGCGCGAAACGCGAGGGCCGTGCCGTCGAGCAGGAACAGCCGGGGCATCTACTCCAGCTTACGCTTGAGGGAGTCGCGGCGCTGCCGCATGCTCACTCGATGCCCGAGACTCCCGCAGCGCGCTATTGGCTCGTCAAGTCCGAGCCCGACGTGTACTCCTTCGACCAGTTGTGGCGCGCGCCGGGCCGCAAGACCGGCTGGGACGGCGTGCGCAACTACCAGGCGCGCAACTTCATGTCGCAACAGATGCGAGTCGGCGACGGCGTCTTGTACTACCACTCGTCGGGCCAGCCGCCCGGCGTGGCCGGTCTGGCCGAAGTCGCCTCGGCCCCCTATCCGGACCCGACGCAGTTCGATCCGCGCGACGAGCATTGCGACCCGGCCAGCACGCGCGCAGCGCCGCGCTGGTTCCAGGTCGATCTGCGCGCGACGCGCCGGCTGCCGCGCTTCCTGCCGCTGGCCGAACTGCGCGCCGAGTCGCGCTTGGCCGGGATGGAGCTCTTGCGCCGCGGTTCGCGCCTGTCGGTCCAACCCGTGCGACCCGAGCACTGGCGGGTGGTGCTGGAGCTGGCTGGGATTTCAGATCGTAATTGACTGTGATACAAAGAGTTACGTCTTGATCGGGGAACGCGGCCCGCGCCTGCTGCGGGCCACGCCACGCCGCCTCGGCCTTGATCGGAGCCGCCGGCAGTGGCCACTCTAGCGGCCTAGGGAGGCCTTTCCGGCCCCAGGAATCGACCCATGACCCAGAACTACCAGAAGCTCGTCCAGACCATCGAAGCCTGCCGCGAAGACGTCGAGAAGGCCGTCGCCGGCAACAAGGCCGCCACCTCGCGTGTGCGCAAGGCGATGATGGACATCAAGAACATCGCGCAGGAGATCCGCAAGGAGATGCTGGAGATCCGCGACGCCGGCGGGGCGCCGAAGAAGTAGCCATGCGGGCTGCGGCGGCGGTGGGGGTCGGCGCCGCGTTGCTGGCCGCGTTCGCGCCGTCGGTGCCGGCGAGCCGCCAGGCCGCCGTGGGCGCCGCGCCGGTCACCGTCCTGCTCGTCCGGCACGCGGAGAAGGCCGCGCAGGGCGGGTCCGACCCGGCGCTGTCGGAGGCCGGCCGCGCGCGCGCGGCCGAGCTCGCGCGCACCTGCGCAGCCGCGCGGCCGTCCACGTTGTTTTGCTCCACGTTCGCGCGCACTCGTCAAACGCTGGAGCCGTTGGCGCAGGCGAGCGGCCTGCAGCCACAGGCGCGCGACCCGAAGCAGGTCGATGCGTTGGCCGCGGAGCTGCGCGCGCTGGCGCCCGGCAGCACGGCCGTCGTGGCCGGTCACTCGAACACGGTGCCGGCGCTGGCCAAGGCCCTGGGTGCGGAGCTGCACGGGTTGACGAACGGAATGCTCGCCGAAACGGACTACGACCGGCTGTTCGTGCTCAGCATCGATCCGGCCGGGACGCGCGCCACCGGCTGCGTCGAGCTGCGCTACGGCGCGCCTTCGGTCGCGCCGCCGGCGGCGCCGGGCGCCGCGCCAGCGGCGAAGTAGCGCGTCGCGGCGGGGCGATCGCCGCGCGGATCGCGCGGCAAGAGCGGCGTCGGCCAGCGCTCGCCGGCTGGACGTTTCAGTTCCCACCCGCGCACCAGATCGGCGCGCTCGAGCCCGCGGTACAGGTGCGGGAACGAATCGCCGCCGCGCGAGCGTTCCCAGCGCAGCGCAGGCTCGGCGCGCGCGCGATCGAGTTCGAGCAGCACGAGCTGTCGCGCCGACGCGTAGTGCCGCTCGAGCGTGCCGGCGAGCTGCGCGGCGCGCGACAGGTGCACGAAACCCTCGCCGGCCAGCGAGGCCGGCGCGTGCGCTTCGCCTGAGCACAGCCGCTGCAGCGCCGCGGGCTCGGTCAGGTGGAACAGCCGCGGCCGCGGCTCGGGCGGCGGCGCGGCGATGCAC
>VGZE01000161.1 GCA_016872755.1 Planctomycetota bacterium | reverse complement strand
TCGTGCTCGCCGCGTGGCTGGCGCTCGCCTTGGGTTCCTGCGCACGCCGCGAGGAAGCGCCGCCGTTGGCGCTGGCGATCGGGCAGGAGCCCGGCGCGCGCATCGAAGCTGCGGCGCGCGTGCGCGTGCTGGGAGTGCGCGGCGCCGCGCGCGAGGCCTTCGAGCGCGGCGAGGTCGAGCTGTTCGTCGGCAATCTGACCGAGTTCCTGCGCAGCGCGCGCCACGGCGGAAGGACCGCGCGCGTGCTGGCGGCCCGACAGGGTTCCGACGCGCTGTGCGTGCTGGCGCGCCCCGACATCGAGCGCGCGATCGAGCTCAAGGGCCGCAGCGTGGGTCTGGACCCCGACCAGGACGGATGGATCGCGTTGCGGCAGTTGCTCTCCACGGCCGGGCTCGAGCTCGCCGACGTGCGCATCGCGCGGCTGGATCGCGAACTCTTCCGCGGCGAGCTCGACTCCGGTGCGCTCGACGCGTTCGTGCAGGAAGGACGCGCTCATGAGGCCGCATTCGAGCTGCGCGAGCTCGTGCCCGAGCGCGGCGCGCCGCTGGTCTGGAGCGTGCTGGTCGGCTCGACCGAACTCGCGCAGGCGCAGCCGCAGCGTTTGGAGCGCCTTCTCGCAGCGCTCGCGCCGGAGCCATTGCCGGGTGAAGAGCGCGCGTTGCTGCGAGCGCACCTGCATGCGCTGGAGCAGGAGCTGGTCGCGCAGGGGGAGCTGATCGGACCGACGGGCGGGGCGGATGCGCTCGACGCGGCAGGCAGCTCGCTACGGCGTCTCGACGGTTGAGTCGGGCGCGGCGCGCGCGAACCAGCGTCGCGCGCGCGCGACGTGCAACAGCGCGACGGCGGTCCAGGCCAGCGACCCCCAGGTGTGCACGAGGCTCCAGGCGGCGCGCGCCTCGAGCGAGGAGGCGATTTGCAGCAGGTAGCCGGACAGGATCATCGGCAGGGACAGCCCGATCAGCGTCAGTCCGCTCGCGCGCGCCTGGCGCTCGCCGCCGCGCCACTTCGGCCAGGCGTGCATGGCCCAGGCCGCGCCGAGCGCGAGCGTGGAGAGCGGCGCGGCCAGGACGTGCGCGTGCTGCAACAGGCCCTGCAGCGGATCCACCAGTGCCTCCGGATCGGCCGGCGTGCGCAGGTACACGCACCAGGCGAGCGCGATGCCGCTGCCCGCGACGAGCAGGCTCGTCGTGTGCACCGACCAGGCCAGGCGTCGATTCATCGGCCGTGCCGCCGGCGGCGATCAGGGGGCCGCCGGCAGCACGCTGTGCAGCGCGAGCACGCGGCGTGCGGCGGAGACCGTCGCGCGGGAGGTGAGCGTCGCGCCGGCCACACCGCGCACGCCGCGATCGAGGCGCAGCTCGGAGTCGAGGGCGCGGCCATCGAATTGCGAGTAGAACGCGGCGCGCGGCAGGTAGTCGCGCGGTTCGGCGAAGGCCAGCACCTCGATGCGGCGCAAGCGCCCGTCGGGCGTGATCGCGACCATCAAGGTCTCGCCCAGCGAGCGCACGCGGTGCGTGTCGAAGAACACGCTCAGTACCAGCTTGCCGTCCACGTACGCGGAGTGGCGCACGAGCACCTTGCTCTCGACCTTCTCGCCGCACAGTTGCGTCGCGCGCTCCAGTTCAGCCGCGCTCGGGTAGTGCGTCTGCTGTTTCCAGGTCGCCCCGGGGCACAGGCGCGACAAGGCCTCCTCGCGCGTCGGCAGCGCGGACGTCTCGCGTGCAGGCACCGTCCGAGCGGTTGTAGCCGTCGGAGTCGGAGCAGCGACGGGCGGCGCGGCGCCGAGGACGGCGCCCAGTACGAACAGCGCGCTAGAAAACATAGCCCACCAAGAGGTTCCACTGGTCGACGGCACTGCCCGCCTCGTTGTCGAAGTCGATGTAGTCGAGCTTGACCACCACCTGGTCGAGCGGCTGCCACTGCACGCCGATCGTCCACAGCTCCTGGTCATTGGCCGGGTTCGACGCGAAGCCGCCGGGCACCGCGGCCTGCGTGTCGATCGTCTCCCAGCGCACGTACGGCATCAGCGACTGGGTCGTGTTCTCGCACCACAGCGGCAACAGGTCGTAGCCGAGTTCGATGTACTGCCCCTCGATCTCCTCGCCGATCGACCCGTTGCCAACCTTGCCGAGCGCGGCGTTCAGATCGGCGACATCGTCGATCTCCCCGCGCGCGAGCAGCGCGCGCGCGCGCCAGCCGCGCCAGCGCGCTCCGGCGTGCAGTTCGACCAGTGTCGTGGTCGCGTCGATGTCGTCGCCGGCGAACTCCAGATCCTGGCCCGCATCGCCGTGATAGGCGCCGATTCCCACGTCGATGCCCGGAGCGACGTGCCAGTCGAGTCGCGCGGCGAGCGCGAGGTCCTCGGCCAAGGCCTTGGCGCCCTTCTGGCGTCCGCCGCGCAGGCCCTTGTCGCTGAAGCCCTCGGCGTCGAAGCCGTTCACGACGTAGGCGCGGTACGAGAAGTCGCCGCGCGTGCCGTGCACGCCGATGCCGTTCTCGCGCCAGGTCGAGGGCAAGAGCAGCGTCTCGGTCAGCGGGCGCTTGGCTCCCAGGAACACCGTCGGCTCGTGCAGTTCGTTCACGTGACCGAGCGGCAACAGCACCAGGCCCGCGCGCACGTTGAACGCGTCGTCGAGCAGCCAGTCCAGGTACGCGAACTCGACCGAGACCTCGCCGTCGGCGCCGCTGCCCGCGTCGGGGCCGTCACTGGTCGTCGCGTGCTCGTACTCGATCTCGGTGTTCAGCACCCAGCGCTCGTCGAACTTGTAGCCGAAGTACAGCACCGTGCGCAGCAGGTCGAATTGATCGTTCTTGGCGTCGCCGGCGAAATTCTCGTAGAGCAACTCGCCGTATCCGCCGATCGAGACGCCTTGATCGACGCCGTAGATCTTCGAAGCCGCAGGACCGAGCCCGTAGCGGCCGTCGCCGAGCGCGCCGATCGCGTCGCCGAGCGCGAATTTCTCGAGCTCTCCGCCGAGTGCGTCCGTGCGGCGGCGCAGCTCGGCGTTCTCGCGCTCGAGCGCGTTCAGCCGCTCTTCGACCGAGCTTTTCGGTTGCTGGGCATGCAGGACGCTGCCGACGAGGATGGGAATTGTCAGACCTAGATGTTGCAGGGTGCTTGGCATGGGGGAGTCGGCTCGCCCGTCAGGGGAGAGCAATTGGATTTCGTCGGTCAGGCCGCTGCTGGCGCGCACGCGCAGGCCGCCGGTTTCGCGCTCGACGCACACGACGTCGTAGCCCGGGTGCGCCGCCGCGAAGGCCAGGGCCGCGTCCGGTCCGAGCACGTAGAGCGCGGTGGACAGACAGTCGGCGTCGAGAGCGCTGTGCGCGCGCACGGCCAGCGTGCCCCAGTCGGCGGCCGGCACGCCGCGGCGCGGGTCGAGGATGTGACCGAGCGGTCGGCCGTCGACGAGGCGTCCGCGCTCGGAATTGCCGCTGGTCGCCAGCGAGCCATCGGCGAGCCGTACGCGCGCGACTGGCCGCTCGCGCTGGTCGGGATCCGCGAGACCGATCCACTGGGCCGGTCCCAGGCAGGCGAACTGGCCCCCGAGGTCCAGCGTGGCACGCTCGACCGAGCTCTCGCGCAGCCGCGCCAGCGCATGATCGAGGCCGGCCCCCTTGCCGAAGGCGCCCTCCTCGGCGCGCGTGGCCGTGCTCATCCGTCGCAGCGCGCCGGCGCGGCGCTCGAGCGCGTCGGTCGGTTGCGAGAGCAGCCCGGCGATCTCACCTGTCTCGGGCCAGCGCCCCGCTCCGCGCAGGTCGTACAACTCCAGCCAGGCGCCGGTGCAGGGGGAGAGCGCTCTCGCGGTCAGTGCGGACCAGTGCTCGACCCGGTCCAATTCGGCCGCGGTTCGCTCGTCGCAATCGATCCAGGTGCCCGGCTCGGCTCGGTTGAGGCGCGCCAACACGCCGTCGGCCGGCCCGAGCGTTTCCCAGGTCGACAGGCGTCGCTCGGTCGTTTCCAGTTCGAGCAGCGCGGCCTCCAGCGCGGCGGCGGCATCCGGCAGGCCGCCCTCGACCTCGGCCTCCAGGAGCGTGCCCATGCACCACAGCTCGCGCCGCACGGGCGCGTCGCCGGCGGGGGCCGGGTCCGTCCAAGGCAGTGGCATGCACAAGAGCGGCAACACGACCGCATCTTATTGAGATCCAGTCTCAATTGCAATAGAAATGAGACCGAATCTCAATCAGCCGGGAGCCGTCGGCCGCCCCGGATTGCGAAAGCGGGGGTAGACCGGCCCCTCGGGGCTGGCGGCCGCCGCGAGCAGCGCGCGCGCGTAGGAGAGCAGGCCCACGCGCAGGGTCGCGCCCTCGATGGAGCGGGCCTCGTTCTCGATCTCGGCCTCGATGCCCTCGAGCACCTCCGCGGCCTCCGGGGCGCGCCCGAGCGAGGACAGCACCAGCGCATGCGTGGCGCGGATCACGATCCGGTCGACCAGTTCGGCTCCTTGCCGATCCAGCAGCGAGAGAGCCCCCTCGCACAGCTCGAGCGCGCGCAGCGGATCTCCGGAGGCGCGCAGCACGCGCGCGCGAATCGACAGCGCCACGCATTCGGCGCGCGCGTATCCGATCTCGCGCGCCAGCATCACTGCGCCGTCGATCGCGCGAGGCGCCTCCGGATCATCGCGCTCCCACAGCAGGATGGCCAGGAACAGGCGCGTCAACGTCTCGCCGCGGCGGTCCTCGATGGCGCCGGCCAGTTGCAGCGCTTCCCGCAGCATCTGTTCGGCCTCGTGCGTGCGATCGAGGTCGAGCAGCAACCCACCGGCGCGGGCCGCGGCCTCGCACTCCAGCCTGCGCTCGCCCGCGCGCTTGGCGAGGTCCAAGGCCAGGTGGGCGGCCGCGAGGGCGCGCACCGGCCGGCCGGCCGAGCGCCAGATGCGCGCCCGCAGGAGCTGCGCGACGCACAGCGGCAGTGGATGCTCCAGGCGCGCCTCTCCGCGCAGATTGAGCACGACGCGATCGACGCGCCGCAGCGCGCGTTCGATGCGGTGCTCGTGCATGTCGAGGGTCGCCTGGGCGAGCTGCGAGAGCGCGTTGGCGGCCTGACCGCGCGCCAGCGCGAGACTCTCCTGCGCGGCCGCGCGGGCATCGGCGAATTCGCCGGCCAGCGTCTGCACCAGGGCCAGCCGGCGCAGCGCCTCGGACAAGAGTTGGCGGTCACCGGAGCGACGCCCGAGCTGCACCGCGTTGCGCAGCATGCCGCGCGCAAGGCCGAGCTGTCCGGTGCCGGCCGCGTAGCGACCGTGCAGCAGGTACACGCGCGCGGCCTGCCCGGGATTGGTCTGCTCGTCCAGGGCCAGGTCGGCCAGTTGGTCGAGCAGCGCGCGCTCCTCCTCGCGCCGCCCCAGCCGATTGGCGGCATCGACGGCGTGCGACAACAGCTCGACGCGCAACTGCGCATGCTCTCCCGGCACGTGTTGGAGCGCATCGAGGGCCCAGATCGCCAGCGTGTGCGCGCGCTCGGTTTGCGAGGTCTGCGACAGTTCGAAGAGCAGCGGTCGCGCCAGTTCCAGCAACTGCTCGTGCTGCAACGCCGCGCGCAGGTGCCAGGCGCGCTGGTAGGCGTCGGAGCTGCGCTCGGTCCCGTTCTGCGCGGGGGCCAGCGCGCGCGCGGCGGCCGCATGGATGCGGCGCTGCCGCTCGGGCGACAGCGAGCGGTAGATCGCCTCGCGCAGCGCCGGACGCGCGAAGCGGTAACGCGCGCCGCTCGACGACAGCCAGCCGCCGCGCGCCAGACCGGCCAGGATCTGCTCGACCTCGCCCGGTTCGGCGGGACCGAAGGCGCGCGCGAGGAACTCGGCGTCGATGCGACCGCCGACGGCGGACAGGCGGCCCAGCCAGAGACGGTCGGTGGCCGAGAGCGCACGGAAGCGCTGCTGCACCGACTTGGTGATGGAACTCGGCTCGCGGATCCGTTCGGGGGCGATCTGCAGCAACAAGCGCGTCGCCGAGCCGTCTCCCGGCGCGGCTCCGCTGACCGGCTCCGGGACGGCCTGTCCGCGCGCGATCAAGCCGCGCAGGATCTCGGCGAGCAGGCCGGGACTGCCGCGCGAGCGCTGCATCAGCACCTGCGCGAGCTTGAGGCGCGGCACCGAGTGATGGAACACGCGGCGCACGAATTCCTGCACGTCGGACAATTGGAGCGGATCGAGGCGCAGCACCCGCGGCAGCAGGCGCTCGGGCGGGTCGGCCAGACGCGCGCGCAGTCGTGCCAGGTGCGGTTGGGTTTGCCAATCCGGTCCCTCGCGCAGGCCCAGCACCAGCAGTGCGCGCATGCGCGGCAGGTGCTCGAGCACGCGCTCCAGGGCTTCGACCGTCGTCGGGCCTGCCGTGTGCAGGTCGTCGAGGAACAGGATCAGCGGCTGCTGGATGGAGATCGCGACGAGCCACTCCGACAGCGCGACGTGCAATGCGCCCGAGGCCTGGTCGGCCTGCGCCGGATCGAGCGCCTGCAGCAGCACGCCGGCTTCGCGCGGCGGAACCGCGCGCGCCAGCAGCGCCTGCTCGCGCTCGGCCGGGCGCGCGTCATCGGCCAGCCTCAGCCAACGCGAGACGAAAGCGAGCAGCGCGCCGGCCGGCCGGCCGATGTCCAGCTCGCTGCAGCGCGCATACAGATAGAGCGGCGCCGGCTCGAGTTCGCGCGCGCCCTCGGCCAGCGCACTGACCAGGCGTGACTTGCCGCTGCCATCGGGTCCGCACAACCAGACCAGCGCGCCGTGGGAGTCCTCCGCGGCACGCGCATAGGCCTCGCGCAGTCGCTGCAGCGATTCGCCGCGCCCGACCAGCGGGGTCAGGTGCGCATCGACCGTGCGCGTGTTCTCGGGATCGGACAGCGCCTCGCCGCGGCGCGCGGACCACCAGGATCCGCGCTCGCCTTCGGCCAGGCGCTGCGCGAGCTGCGCGGAGGTAGGACGGCGGGCCGCATCGCGCGACAAAGCATCCTCCAGCAGCCGATCGAAGAGCGGCGACAACTGCGGCACGAGTCGCGACGGCGGTTCGAAGCGCGCCAGCACGATCGAGGCGAGCAGTTCGTCCGCGCCCGGCGCCTCGAGCGCGCGGCGCAAGAGCTCCCCGGTCGAGCGCGAGATCAGCGCCGCGCGCCCGGGTTCGCGGGCGAAACGCGCGCGCCCGCGCTCGTCGTGCGGATGCACGCCGGTCGCCAGCTCGTACAGCACGACGGCCAGCGCCCACACGTCGGCGGCGGCCGACGGAGCTCCGCCCTGCGCGCGCTCCGGCGACAGGTACGGCAGGCTGCCCGGGCGC
>VGZE01000160.1 GCA_016872755.1 Planctomycetota bacterium | reverse complement strand
GCGCGCGCACGCGCAGGCGCACGCCCAGGCGCCGGCACAGCTCACTCGGACTGCCGTCGGCGACCAGGCGCCCGCCGGCCAGGATCAGCACGCGCGAGCACAGCTCGTCGACCTCGCGCAGCACGTGCGTCGAGAGCAGCACGGTGCGCGTGCGGCCGAGTTCGCGCACCAGCGCGCGGATGCGCACGACCTCGGCCGGATCCAGACCGCTGGACGGCTCGTCGAGCACCAGCACCGGCGGGTCGCCGAGCAGCGCCTGCGCGAGCCCGACGCGTTGTCGGTAGCCCTTCGACAGGCTGTCGATGCGGCGCGTCTCCCAACCGGAGAGGCCGCAGCGCGCGATCGCGTCGCGCTGCGCCGCGCGCGCGGCGCGCCGGTCGAGTCCCTTGACCGCCGCGGCGAAGGCGAGGTAGTCGAGCACGCGCATCGCGCTGTGGAGCGGCGTGCCCTCCGGCAGGTAGCCGATGCGCGCGCGCGGCCGCGGATCGTCGCCGCCGACGGGCAGGCCGTCGATCCAGACCCGGCCGTGATCGGGCTCCAGCACGCCGCACAGCATGCGCATCGTGGTCGACTTGCCGGCGCCGTTGCGGCCGAGGAAACCGACCACCTCGCCGCGCCCGATCTCGAAGGAGACCGCGTCGACGGCCTGCTGCGATCCGAAGACCTTGGAAAGCTGCTCGGCGCGAATCATCTCGGCGAACGGAGTCTAGACGCGCTGCCGCCTCGGCGCACCGCTAGGCCTCGGGATCGACCTCGAAGCGCTTCAGGAACTCGTCGTTGTTCGGGAACTGCTCGAGCTTGACCGAGAGGAGCTCCATCGCATCGATGAAGTTCATCCGATTCAGCACGCGCCGCAGCATGTTGACCAGGTGCAGCCGGCGCGCGCCGAACAGCTTCTCGTCCTTGCGCGTGCCCGACTTCTGGATGTCGATGGCCGGGAAGATGCGCCGGTCGGCCAGCTTGCGCGACAGCACGAGCTCCATGTTCCCGGTGCCCTTGAACTCCTCGAAGATCACCTGGTCCATGCGCGATCCGGTCTCGATCAGCGTCGTGCCCAGGATCGTCAGCGAGCCCGCGCTCTCGGTGTTGCGCGCCGAGCCGAAGAACTGCTTGGGCCGTTCCATCGTGCGCGTGTCGATACCGCCCGACATGGTGCGGCCGTCGCCGCCGATCGTGTTGTTGTAGGCGCGCGCCAGGCGCGTGATCGAATCGATCACGAGGAAGACGTCCTGGCCCAGCTCGACCAGCCGCCGGCAGCGCGCCCACACGGCCTCGGCCAGCTCGACGTGGTTCTGCGGCATCTCGTCGTTCGTGCTCACGAAGACCTGGCCGCGCGTCATGATGCGCTTCCACTCGGTCGCCTCCTCCGGTCGCTCGTCGACCAGCAGCACCATCACGTGCACGTCGCTGAAGTGCTCCTGCATCGCCAGCGCGAACTTCTGCAGCAGGATCGTCTTGCCGGTGCGCGGAGGCGCGACGATCAGGCCGCGTTGGCCGCGACCGACCGGGCAGATCAGGTCGACCACGCGCAGGTTCACGTCGCCGGACAGGTCGCCGACGTTGTAATGGAAGTCCGGGTCGACGCTGACGAGCTTCTTGAACTGCGGCGTCGCGCGCGCCTCGCCCGGCGGCTTGCCGTCGACGCTCTCGACGTGCAGCACCTCCCAGCGGTGCTGACCCTGGCCGCGCCCGACGCGGCAACTGAGCAGCGAGCCCTCGCGCAACTGGAAGCGCTGCACGAGCCGCGGCGAGACGTGCGGATCGTCGCGCGCGGGCAGGTACTGGTTGAGCGACAGCCGCAAGTGTCCGTGCAGCGATTTCTCGACCACGAGCAACCCTTCGACGAACGGCTCGCCGCGCGGGGACACATCGGAGTCCGCCGCGCCGGCGCGCGCGTCCTGCGGCAGGTCGAGGGCTTCGTCGACGAGCGCCTCGAGATCTGTCCCTGCGGGCTGAGGCGCCTGCTGGCGCGGCTCCGTTCGACTCGCGTGTGGCGCGCCGACCGGGTGAGATCCGCCGGAGTGCGGAGCGCCGGGAGGCAGACCGGCCGCCTCGCGCTCGGCGCGGCGCGCGATGCGCTCGGCCTTGCGCTGCTCGCGTTTCAGCTTCCAGCGCTCGCGCCGCGACAGCCAGCGCTTCTGGCCGGGGCCCTGGTCGGCGGAACCACCGGGGCCTGCCGCGGGCTCGCCCGGAGCGGTGCCGGAACCACCCTCGCGCTGAAAGGTGCGCGGCTGCGGCGGCGCATTTCCGGCCGAACTCGGGGCGCGCTCCTGCGCTCCACGCGGAGGCGAGGACGGGAGCGACGGCGCCGGGGACTGCGGCGCGAAGGACTGCGGCGAGAGCGTTTGCGGCGACAGGCGCCCGACCGGAGTGGTGACGGCCGGCTGCACCTCTTCCGCCGCGAAGCCCAGGCCGACCCCGAAGCCAAACGACTCGTTGGCCGGCTCGGGGCGATCGTCGAACAATCGGCTCGGCACCGGTTTTTCTACCGGCCGGTCCGCAGCCGAAGCGAGTGGTGCGATGGAAGTGGCAGGCGTCGCGAGCTCTGCCTCGGCGCGCTCGGAGCTTTGGCCGAGCGCGGGTTCGATCGGCTCCGGCGGGATCGGCTCCTCCTCGGCGGGCTTGGAGCGCTTGCGCGTGGTGCTCGCGCGGGCCTTGGCCGACCGGTCGGATCGGGATTTCGATGGAGCGGGCGCGGGAGCCGGCTTGGCCTTGGATCGGCTGCGGCTTTTGGCGCCCTTGGCTTCTGAGTCGCGCGTCAAACGTGATCTCGACGGATTTGAGGATCGCGACCGGTGGGTCGCGCTGTAGGCCCCGCGCGGCGAAGGCCGGGGGGTGGCAGTCGGGCCGACGCGCTCACGAGCGTGTGCGCGGGCGTGAAACCTGAGCTGGGCGGAAACTCCGGATCGCGAAGAGCACCGCGTGCGCGGCGCCCGATGGGCCTGGCGGCCCATCCGAGTGCGGAACCAGGAGTCGCGGCGGCGAAGGCGCCGGCGATGCCCGTACGGGTCTGGGTGTACGAAAACCGGCGGGCGATTGCCAGCGCGGTGCGGAACCGAATCGCGGGAGATGCCCTGGCCAACGCGAGGGACTCCGGCGGCGGTTCGCGAGCGGATGCTCCGCTGGCCTGATTGTACCCGACTCCTACCGGACCGTGGTAAGGCCCGCGGGAATCGGTTTGGACTGGTCGGGGTGACTGGATTTGAACCAGCGACCTCTTGCTCCCGAAGCAAGCGCTCTAGCCAAGCTGAGCCACACCCCGAAGGGGCGACGAGGATAGCGAGCCCATCCGTCGCGCGCCAGTCCCCAGCGGCGCGTCCAAGACGCGGTCCAGGCCCGCGGCCCCGGCCCTCGGTCCCGGCTCCCCGCCACGCCGGCGGAGGGGCTCAATGCCCCAGATCGACGAACACGCCGCCGGACTTCTCGGCCAGCGACTTCATGAAGTCCTTCTCGAATTCACCGATGGCCAACGTGTGCAGCACGACCTGTCGCAGCTCGTTGGCTTCGAGGAACTCGCGCAGGATGTCGTCGGGCTCGACGAAGTCCCCCACCGTCGGCCGGCCGTCGGACAGGAAGAACACGGTGTCGGCCGCGATCTGGTAGTTCTTCGAGAACGCGTCCTTCGTGCGCGGCCCCATCGCATTGAGCGACCACATCAGCGCGCCGTAGGTGTTGGTCTTGCCGGCGCTGATGTTGGCGGCCCCACCCAGCCCGGCCTCGACCAGGTCGCTCTTCGAGTTTCCGCCGATCGCCTCGAGGCGCCCGATCCACTCCTTGGCCGCGGTCTTGTTGATCAGGTTGGCCGCGACCAGGTTCTTCTTCCACTGGTTGAGCTCGGACGCGAAGGCCAGGATGTTGAAATTGACGTTCGGCTCGAGCCGCTCGATCGTCCGCTGCAACTCCGTCTTCACGATGTCGATGCGCATCATCGACGGGTAGCCGCCGTCCTTGTAGCGCTCGCGGTTGACGACCTCCGCCTCCATCGAGCCCGACTGGTCGATGATGAAGATGATCGAGCGTGACGTGGTCTCGATTCCGCCGAAGACCGCGCCAACCTGCGCGTTCTCGACCTTCCACGTCGACTTGCCCGTCGACAGGTCGCGCTTGCCGAGCAGGAACTGCAGGCCCGCCTCGGTCGGGATCTGATAGCCCGGTCCCTCCTCGGCCAGAAACTGCTTCCACATCGGCGGATCCATGCCGAACTCGCGCCCGGTCAGGTTGCGCAGCGCGAACGCCATCTCCTCGACCAGCCGCCCCTCCTCGACCTGCATGCGCGCAACGAGTGGAGCGACCGACTCGGTACGCCGCACCTGGTGCAGCGCCCGGATCGCGGCCAGGCGCACCTGCCACACGCCGTCGCCGAGCAGCGCGATCGCCGGCGCGACCACGAGCGGCGACTTGAAGGCGGTCAAGCGCTCGAGTGCCTCGGCGCGCACGGCCGGTTCGCCGTCACGGCACAGCGGCGCGAGCAACTCGTGCGTGCCGTCGGCAGCCTCCGGGTAACAAGCCGCCAGCGCCTGCACCGCGTAGCGGCGGATGCCCCAGTCCTTGTCGCCGAGGAACGCGCCGAGCGTCTTGATCGGCAGCTTGTACTTGCCGTTGCGCGTGGCTTGCAGCAACCCTGCCTTCTGCTCCGCCGAGCCGGCCTTCTCGAGCGCGAGCCCGAGCGCGGCCTTCGAGTCTTCCGACGTGAAGCCGGCCAGCACCTCGATGATCGCATCGACGATCACCGGCTCGGGCTCCTTCAAGAGCGGAACGAGGGCCTCGACGACCTCGGGGCCTTCTTCGCCCTTGAGCGAGAGCACGGCCTCGCGGCGCGACGGCGTGTCCTTGAACTTGGTGTAGTACTTCTTGAAGTCGCGGACGATGTCGTCGTTCTGGGCGGCCGCGGAGGCCGTCGCGACCAGAAGGAAGCCCAGGAAGGCGAGCAGCGGAAGGAGCGCGCGGGGGGGGCGGAAGTAGGACATAGCAGGGTACTTGGTCGATTCCTACCTGAACTCCAGGCCCCTGGCTACCCAGGACCTTGGCCTGCGTGGCTGCGCGTCGCCTCGCGGGCCCCCATCCCTGGTGGTCGAACTCGTGCTCGGACCGCAAGCAGCGCGGTCCGCGCAGTCAACCGAGCCAGGGTCCTACTTGCGCGGCTGGGGCTTGGGCTTGGGAGCCGGACGGGGCGAATCGGACTTCTTGACCTTGACCTTGCCCGTCTCTTCCTTGGCCGCCGGCGGCTTGGCCGGTTCCAATCGCGCCAGTTCCACGGTCAGGCGCGCCCCGTTTTCCAACTGCAGCGTGCCGGTCTTGTCGTTGAGCGCGACGATCTTCCCATACAGCGTGCCGCCCTCGCTGATGGACTTGGCCCAGCTGCCGATCGTCAGCGCGCCCTTCACAGGGGCTGGACTGTTGCTCTTGCTGGGAAGCACCAGTTCCTGGATCGTCGAAGTGTCGAAGGCCAACTTGCCCAGCGGGTCGATCTGCAGCCAGACCTTGCCCTGACCGACCGACAGCAGGCGACCGCTGAAAGTCTCGGCGTCCTTCGTCGTCAGCCGGACAGTGCCGACATTGGGAGTCTGCATGCGCGCGGCGCCGCGAATGTGCTCGTGCGGGATCTCCGTCGAGTTCCACAACACGACCACGCCGCTGTCCGCGTCGGTGCCCGCCGGCAGCGGGGCCGGGGCCGGAGGCGTGACCGGCTTCGATTCCGCGCGCCCGGTCGTGCCGGACGTGTCGGTCGTCTGGGGCTCGGGAGCGGGCGGCGGAACCACTTCGGGCAGTGGCTCGACAACCGGCTCGATCTCGGCCTCCGATTCGAGCTCGGGCTCGACGACCGGGTCCTCCGTGGGCCCGTGAACGGGCTCGTCGAGCGGTTCGATGCCGGGTTCGACTGCGGGCTCCGACGTCGGCGGCGCGACCGGCGTTGCGTCGGCGATGGTCGGCACCTGTCGGAGCGTCTCCTCGTCGTTCGAGAACGGATCGGCGACCCCAATGGTGTGCGCCTCATCACAGTCCTCGTCATCGCAATCCACACCGTCTTGCGCGTCGAGACCCAGCGCGGAATCGGTCTCGGCGCCAGCGGCGGACAGCAGCGCGGCGAGTTGTTGGTCGGCCTCGGTCCAGTCGGTGGCGAACGGATCCTGCAGCGGCTCGGAGGAGGACGCGGCGGGCTGCAGATTGCTGGCGGCGGCGACGTCGGAAAGCGACTCCGGCAACGGCTCGACGGCCGGCGCCGGTTCCAATGGAGCCGCGAACTGCTCCGAGGATGCGTTCTCGGTGGTCTCGTCCCGCGCCTCCTCCAGGTCTGCAACCAAGGCCTCCACCACCGCTCCGGCCCCAGCCTCGGCCGGTTCGGGAGACTTGGCCTGCTTCTGATGGCGAACAACTGGATTCGGCCGCTCCGGCGCCGGGTCCTCCCCAACGAGGAACGGCACCGCGGCCGCGCTCGCAGCCAGCACGAGTCCTCCGATCACCAGCGGGGCGCGCGAGCGCTTGCGCGGCGAAGCCTCGGGCTTCGGCTCGGTGGCCGCCGGCATCTGGCGAGGCAGCGCCGCCGCGGGCTGGGCCTGCGGACCTCGGACCGGCTGCGCGGCCGCGGGCGGGGGCGGGGGCGCGCTGGGCTGCAGCGTCGCCCCCTCCTGGAACTCGCCGGAAAGCCCGAGGAAGTCGCTGGCCGTCTGGGGCAGGAGCCCGTTGGGACCGAAGGCCTCGGCGGCGGTGATCTGGCGCGCGCCCTGCGCTGGGCGATTGCCCTTGGGCGCTTCGTTCGACGGGGTTTCTTCGGGCAACTGGGGGCTGGTCATGGAGGCTCTCGGAACGCGCGGGGCGCGCGGATTTTCGAAGTGTTCCGGTATCGGCCAGTCCGACCCGCCCAGCTTGAAGAAAGATGTTCCGAACGAAGAAGTGGCGGACGGCTATGCTCGCCAGGGATGCTCGAGCTGCTGTTTCTTGCGCTGTGCCCGCAGTCTCCGCTGCCCGCCGCGCCGGCGGCCCTGGGGCTGGAGGCGCGCATCCAGCCCGCCCGCATGGCCGAGGCGGTGCGCGCGCTGGTCGCCTGCGGCCCCCGCCTGGGCGGAACCGGCTCGTCCGAGCGCGCGGTCGGCTGGTTGCGGCGCGAATTCGAGCAGGCGGGTCTGGGGGTCGAAGTCCGCGAGGATCCACCGATCTGGGCGCACGAGGCGCTGCGCTGGCGCGTCGCGGCACACGTCGGTGCGCACGGTCCGCAGCCGGCCCGGACGAGCGTGCTCGAGCGCGCCTGGCCGTGGCTCTTCTCCCCCAGCGCGCA
>VGZE01000159.1 GCA_016872755.1 Planctomycetota bacterium | reverse complement strand
CCCGGCGCGGCGGAGGGGGCGGCCGGCGACGCGGGTCGCGAGGACGGGCTCGAACGCGGCAGGTCCAACTGCGCCGACAGCGGCGCGCAGGCGAACAGGCAGAACAGGAGGTTGCGCATTGGATCGCGGTGCGCGCGGAGCGCGACCGAGCCGTTCAGGATCCCCCCACGGGCCCGGAAACACAACCACCCGGCCGGCCAACCGCGGTGGCGGGCCCCGCAGGCGGCACAATGGCGCGTCGATGCGCCCCGACCCGACTTCCGTCCCGGCCCCTCTGCACGGCACTGCCGGCGAGCTCGGATTCCGCACGCTGCGCCCGTGGCTCGCGGCGCGCTTCGGACGCACGCTGCACCGCGTCGCGCTCGACGCCGGCTCCGACTGCCCCAATCGCGACGGGAGCAAGGGCCGCGGCGGCTGCGCGTACTGCGACGTCGAGGGCTCGGGCACGGGCGCGCTCAAGAGCGGCGTCGATCTCGCCTCGCAATTGCGCACCGGCATCGAGCGCGTGCGCAAGCGCGATCCGGACTGCCGCGTCGTGGCGTACTTCCAGAGCTACTCGAACACGTACGTCGAGCCGGCGCGGCTGGACGAGGTGCTGGCCGTGCTCGAGCCGCACCTGCAGCGCGAGATCGGCGTGGTCGCGCTGGCGACGCGACCGGACACGCTGCCGGACTGGGCGCTCGCGCGCCTGGCGCGCCTGGCCGAGCGCGTCGAAGTGTGGCTCGAGCTCGGCCTCGAGGCCGCCGACGATGCGATCCTCGCGGCGATCAACCGCCACCACTCGGTCGCCGATTTCCGCGGCGCGGTCGAGCGCGCGCAGGCGCACGGCCTGCTGGTGGTCGGCCACGCGATCCTCGGCCTTCCAGGCGACGGTCGCGCGGGCGCCCGTCGCACGGCCGAGGTGCTGGCCGCCTGCGGCTGCGCCGGCATCAAGGTGCACCAGCTGATGGTGCTGCGCCGGACGATCTTCGAGAAGCGCTGGCGCGCGGGCGAGATCGAGACGCTCGACGAGCGCGCCTACGTCGAGTGGTTGGCCGACTTCGTCGAGCGACTGCGCCCCGAGCAGGTGCTGCATCGCATCACCGGCGACGCGCCCGACGCCGATCTCCTGGCTCCGCGCTGGGAACTCGACAAGAACGATCTGCGCAACCGGCTGGCGGACGAACTGCGCCGCCGCGGAACCCGCCAGGGCAGCCGCGCGAACTAGTCGCGCAGGTACAGGATCCGATCGCAGCTCTGGCAGCGCACGAGTTCCAGGCCGCGCGCCAGACGCACGTACACATTGGGCGGCACGTTGATGTAGCAGCCCTGGCAGATGCGATTGTCGAGTTCGGCCAGCGCCAGCCCGTCGCGCGCCTCGAGAATCTGTTCGTAGTCGCGCAGCACGTTCGGCTCAACCTGCTCGACGCCGCGGGTCTTGCGCTTGGCCAGCAGCCCATCCAGGCGCTTGCGCGCGGCCGCAGCCTCCTTCTCCGCGTTGGCCATGAACTCGTCGAAGACCTTCTGGTCGGCTTCGATCTCCGCGCGCAGCGGCGCAGCGAGCTTCTCCTGCGCCTCGGCCGCTTCCATCAGCTTCAGCGATTCCTCCTCGGCCTCGCCGATCTCCTTCTTCACGCTGCGGATCTCGTGCTGGTAGGCCGCCACGCTGGCCGCGTCCTGCCGCGAGGCCATCGCCTCGGTCTCGAGCTTGCGCATGCGTTGGCGCTGCTGGGTCGCCAGGTCCTCGAGCTCCTTCAGCTTGACCTTGCCCAGGCGCGTCTCGGCCTCGAACTCGGCCAGGCGCGCGCGCTTGGCCTCCAGGTCGGCGCGACGCCGGTCGCGCTCCTTGGGGAGTCGGCGGAGCTCCTCCTTGACTCGGTAGATTTCACGGTCGACCTCTTGCAGATCCAGGAGGGCTCGCAGCACGTCGCGCATGTTCGTCGCCAAGGGGGCGAAGAGTCTATGCGAGCGGTGCGGCCGGAGTCCATGCCCCAGGCGGACCTTGGCACGGCTTGCTGCGCGGGGAATTGGGGAATCCGCGCCACCACCCCGGGTTGCGTGCATCCAGGGCTGGGGCAACACACGCCCCGATCCAGCGCATGCCCGGAGGCCCTCGATGTTCACTCCCCCCTGCTGTCCCAATCCCCTCTGCTCGTCCCACCAAGGCCAGCCGTTCACTTACCAGTGTCGCGGGTCCTTCCACCGCGCTCTCGATGACCGGCTCGTCCAGCGCTACAGCTGCGGCGTCTGCGGCAAGTTCTTCTCCGATCAGAGCTTTCGACTCGACTACCGGCTGCGCAAACCCAAGCTCACCGAGCCCGTCTTCTGGATGCTCGCCTCCAAGGTCACGCATCGGCAGACCGCGCGACTGCTGCGTTGTAATCGCGGCACCGTGCACCATCGGCTCGAATTGCTCGGTAGCCACTGTCGAGAGTTCCATGCGCGCCAGCTCCAGCGTCTGAAGGGAACGCTCTCGCCCGACCTGGCGCTCGACGAGCTCGAGACCTACGAGACCGACCGGCGCCTGCAGCCGCTGACCGTGCCCGTGCTGCTGCACGAGTTGAGCTGGTTCGTGCTCGACGTGCAGGTCGCGCCGCTGGCCTCGCGTGGCGGTTTGCGTGAGCCCGACCGGATCCGCCGCGACCAGCTCGTCGCGCGCTCAGGACTACGCCGCAGCGGCTCGACGGAGGCGGTCGGCAAGTGCTTTGCCAACATCGCGCCGCTGCTCGCGCCAGGCGCCGGCGGCATGCTGCGCTCCGATGAGAAGCTGACCTACGTGAGGCTGAAGCAGAAGGGCCTGCCCGAAGGCATGACGCACGTGCGCATCTCGTCGGAGGAGCCGCGAGGGATGAACAACCCGCTGTTTCGGATCAACCGCACGCTGGCGATGATGCGCGATGGGGTGTCGAGGCTGGTGCGCAGGACCTGGGCGGCCTCGAAGCGACGCGAACAGCTGGAAAAGCACCTGTGGGTGTGGGTCGTATTCCGCAACTACGTGCGGCGCATGATCAACCGCAGCCGGGGGCAATCCGCCGCCAGCTTCCACGGGCTATTCCCAGGCCAGCTGCCAACCCATGACCTGCTCGGCCTGTGCCCGCAATACCGCGCCGATCCCCCGCTGAACCGCGCAGCCAGCTAGGCCAGGGTCCGGCTCAGTCCAGGTCGCTGTCGGACAGGTCGGCTCCGGCCTCCTCGAGCTCCAGTTCCGAATCGTCGATCTGGATCCCGTCCAGGAAGCTGGAAAGCTGGCGCGCCCGCACCGGGTGGCGCAGCTTGCGCACGGCCTTGGCCTCGATCTGGCGCACCCGCTCGCGGGTGACGCGGAAGATCCGCCCGACCTCCTCCAGCGTGTAGGTGTAACCGTCGCCGATGCCGTAGCGCAGCTTGATGATCTCCCGTTCACGGAAGGTCAGCGTGTTGAGCACGTCATTGATGCGCTCCTTGAGCATCTCGTGGCCGGCCGCCTGCACCGGGCTCTCGGCCGATTCGTCCTCGATGAAGTCCCCGAAGTACGAATCGTCCGAGTCGCCGATCGGGCGATCGAGCGAGATCGGGTGCTTCGAGATCTTCATCACGCGCTTGGCCTCGTCGACCGAGATCCCGCTGGCCTCGGCGACCTCCTCGACGGAGGGCTCGCGCCCCTTCTGCTGCAGCAGCTTCTTCGAGGCGTTGCGCAGCTTGCTCATCGTCTCGATCATGTGGACCGGGATGCGGATCGTGCGCGCCTGGTCCGCGATCGAGCGCGTGATGGCCTGGCGGATCCACCAGGTCGCGTAGGTCGAGAACTTGTAGCCGCGGCGGTACTCGTACTTCTCGACCGCCTTCATCAGGCCGGTGTTGCCCTCCTGGATCAGGTCGAGGAAGGACAGCCCGCGGTTGCGGTACTTCTTCGCGATCGACACGACCAGGCGCAGGTTGCCGCTGGACAGCTCGCGCTTGGCCTTCTCGTACTCGTTGAAGTGCAGCTTGACCTGGTCGAGACGCCGCTTGAGGCGGTCGGTCGGCTCCAGCGCCATCCACTCCATCTCGGACAGGCGCTCCTGCAGCTCCTTCGACACCTGCGGCGGCTTCTTGGCCGCGCGCAGCGCCGCCAGCTTGCGCTCGATCGAACGCATTTCGCGGAAGTGCTCGTCGATGTCGTCGATGTAGGGGCGCACCTTCTTGACCTGCAGGTGGCACTCCTCGACCAGGATGATCAGCTTGCGGCGCAGGCGCTGCACCGTCACGAGCGCATCGCTGCGCTCCTTGCGCGACAGGTTCGGATTGAGCAGCGGCCGGTACTCCTCCTTGAGGCGCGCCAGCAGCACGCGAATCGTGACGATGTTGACCGGCAGGCGCTTGGCGAGGAACTGCTTGCCGAGCGTCTCGACGATCTTCGGATCGTCGTCGGGCTTGGGGTTCGGATTGACCTTCAGCGTGCGGTCGAAGGCGAGCTCGCCGCGATCGACCTCCTCCAGGGTCTTCAGCGACTTGGTCAGCGCGAGCCCCGAGCCGACCGCCTTCTTGCGGAAGCGCTTGCGCGTGATCTCGATGGTCTTGGCCAGGAAGATCTCCTGCTCGCGCGTCAGCAGCGGGATCTCGCCCATCTGCGTCAGGTACATGCGCACCGGATCGTCGATCTTCTCGGGCATCACGCCGCGCGGCAGCGGCGCCGATTCGACCGGCTCCTCGGCCGCGCCGACCGGCTCGGTCAGGTCGAGCAGGTCCCCTGCCTCGTCCTCGCTGTCGCCGAATCCGGCCTCGCCGGCCTCGGCGGACTCCGGGTCGTCGAGCACGTCGACGCCGGCCTCCTCGAGCGCGACGAAGACCGCGTCCATGCGATCCGGCGGCAGGAACTGGTCCTCGATCAGGACGTTCAGCTCGTTGTAGGTCAGGAAGCCCTTGCGACGGCCTTCCTCGATCAGGACCTTGATGGTGTCTTCGATTTTCTCTTTATCAGCCATGGTGGTGTTCTGCCTTGGCGGGAACGCAGGTCTTCTGGAGTTCCCGGGTGATCTGCATCAGGTCGGCGGCATCGAGATCGCCGGCCCGGCGATGGAGCGCGCTGCGCTGGCGCTCGACGTCGTAGCGGCGCAGCAGGCGCGCCTGGCTCTCGGCGACATCGAGGCTCGACTCGGCGCGCTGCGCCTCGCTCTCCCAGACCAGCAGCTCGCCGCGCAGCGCGTGGTCGGGACGCAGCTCGCGCAGCAGGCGCGCCGCGTCGATCGGTTCGAGGTCGCTCGCGCGGCCGTGGATCTCGAGCAGGAGTCGCGCGACCTCCGCCAGATCCGCTGACGGGCAGGCCGACAGCAGCGTCGAGTACTGCGGCACGAGGCTGTTGTCGGCCATGCACACGCCGATCAGCGACTGCCAGGCCAGGCGCTCGGCGCGCTCGCCGAGCGTGGCGCCCGAGCGCTCGATCTCCGCCGTCACGCGCGTGCGCGTCGCCTCCAAGGCCGCGGCGCGCGGACGCGCGAGCTGCACTTGCATCCGATCGCGCACGCTCTCGACGCTCAGCCCGCTGCGCCGCGCCAACTCGACCAGCCGCGCGTCGCGCAGCACAGCGTCGCGGATGCGCGCGACCAGCGCGACGATCTCGCCGACCTTCTCGGCCAGCGCTCCCGTCGGCAGGCCGGCCAGCGGCTCGCACAGCACTTCCATCCAGTCGCGCGGCGCGGAGAGCAGCGCAACGAGCTCGCCGCCGCGCCCCGCGGCCAGGTAGTCGCCGGGGTCCATGCCCTCGGGCGGGATCGCGACATCGACCGTGAAGGGCAGCGGCAGCAGGCCGTGCAGCGCGCGCCAGGTGGCCTTGCGACCGGCCTCGTCGCCGTCGAAGCAGCACGTGATGCGCGTGGCGCCGGTGCGGCGCAGCAGCGCGGCGTGGTCGTCCGTCAGCGCGGAACCGAGCACCGCCAGCGCATTCGAGATGCCGGCCTGGTGGAAGGCCATCACGTCGGTGTAGCCCTCCACGAGGATCGCGTGGCGCGCGCGGCGCAGCGTCGGCAACGCGCGGTCGAGCCCGTAGATCAGCCGACCCTTGTGGAACAGCTCGGTCTCGCCGCTGTTCAGGTACTTCGGCCCCTTCGCGGCCGCGCCGGCCTCCAGCACGCGCGCGCCGAAACCAACCACGTGGCCGTCGCGATCGCGGATCGGAATCGACAGCCGGTCGCGGAAGAACTCGAAATAGCGCCCGTCGTCGGAACGACGCAGCAGACCGACGCGCTCGAGCAGCGCCGCGTCCCAGCCGCGTGCACGCGCCAGATCGCGCAGCGCGCCGGCCCGCGCATAGCCCAGGCCGAAGGCATCGATGGTCGCGTCCTGCAGCCCGCGCGCGCGGACGTAGCCCAGCGCGGCCGCGCCGTGCGGGCCGCGCAGTTCGCGCTGCCACAACGAGCCGACATCGGCCAGGCAATCCCACAGCGGCTGGTGATCCGGCCGCAGGCCGGCGCTCGCGGCGCGGCGCGGCGCTTCCAGGCCGACGCGCGCGGCGAGCTGCTCGAGCGCCTCGGGGAACGCGACGCCGTCGAAGCGCATCAGGAAGTCGAACACGTCACCGCCGGTGCCGCAGGCGCCGAAGCAGTGCCAGGTGCCGCGCTCGGGGCTGACGACGAAGGACGGCGTGCGCTCCTGGTGGAACGGGCAGCAGGCCTTCCAGGAATTCCCGGCGCGCTTCAACGACGCGACGCGCTCGCCGACGATCTGCTCGATCGGAACGAGGGAGCGCACGCGCTCTTTGAACTGCTGGAATTCGGGATCGATCACGGGGACGTCGGCGCCGGGCTCGGAGACGAGCAGGCGGAATACAAGGCGGACATCGCGCCTGCCGCGGGGAGCGGCGAAGGCGGACGGAGCAAAAGAAAAACGAAGCGCGCGCTCAGGAACGTACGTGGTCTTCGGGGTCGCCCCACTGGGTTCGCCTGGGACCGACAGAGTCGGGATCGCGCAGTGCGAGTCGAGTGCAGGGGCAGTTCCGCCGCCTTGATGTGTCCCTGATGAGTCGCTGTTATAGGCAATGGGCGCTGGCCTCCCAAGTGCCGAGGAAGCCTACCCCGCGTCGGGGCCGGCGGTCGGTGCGCGGTCCTCGGTCGTCCCCCGGGCCGGCCCCAGGCGCGCGGAAATGTCCATAAAGTCTTTTTCAGAAAGCATTTCCGGACGAATCTGCGGTCCCAGTCCAAGCTCGGCCAGTTGGCGCTCGGCCTGCGGCAACCGGTCCCAGCCGCGCAGCGCGGAACGGATCGTCTTGCGCCGCTGTTGGAAGAGCCGGTCGACGCAGGCGTCGAGTCGCTCGCGCTGAGCCGCCGAGAGCCGCGGACCGCGCGGCACGAGGCGCACGACCTGACTGTCCACCTCGGGCGCGGGCCAGAATGCGCCGGGCGCGAGGCGCCGCCCCGGCACGACCTCCCATTCCGCCTGCAGGCGCACCGACAGCGGACCGC
>VGZE01000158.1 GCA_016872755.1 Planctomycetota bacterium | reverse complement strand
CCACGAGTTCGGCGGCGCCGCTGGCTTCCAGCCATTCCCATGCGCTGTCGGCGACCTGCTCGACCTCGAGCGGGCGCTTCGCGGCCACCGCGCTCACCGAGCGCCGCCGCAAGCGCCGCGCGGCGGTCTCGAGCACGCGGCGCGGCAATACCCGTGCGAGCGCGCGCAACGGTCGCGAACGCAGCACGCGGCGCAGGCGCTGGTAGGCGTGATCGTGGATGCACAGCTCGTCGCCGTGCAGGAACAGGTACTCGCCGCCCGCGCAGCCGGCGCGCAGCCCCAACGGATGGACCCGCGCGCCGCTGGCGGCCTCGAACCTCGCATCGAGCAGGAAATCGCGGTTGCCGTGCAGTGCGTGCACGGGACCCTGCGCGCGCGCGAAACCCGCCAGCGCCGCGCACACGGCGGCGCCGCCCGCATGCTCGAGGTGCGGCGCGCCGAGCCAGTACTCGAACAGATCACCGAGCACGACCAGCGCGCGCGCGCCGCGCTGCTCGGCCAGCCAGCCGTTGAACTCAGCGCACGCGCGCGCATCGTCGAGATCGAGGTGCAGATCGGCGATCACCAGCGCCGGGAGCGGCAGCGCGATCCGCTCGTGCTCATTCCTTCTTGCCATCGTCGAGCCCGAGATCGCGCAGCTTCTCCCACAGCACCTTGCGCGAGATCCCCAGGAGCTCGGCCGTCTGCGTGCGGTGTCCGCCGGTGGAGGCGAGCGCGCGCGCGATGTGCGCGCGCTCGGTCTCGCGCAGCACCTCGGCCAGCGGGCGCACCTCGCCCGACGGCTCGGTCGCGCCGCGCCAACGCGTGTCGAGCGGCAGCAGGTGCTCGCGCCGCAACTCGTGCTCGGGGCCGGCCAGCGCGATCGCGCGCTGGATCGCGTTCTCGAGCTCGCGCACGTTGCCGGGCCACGGGTAGCGTTCCAGCGCCGTGACCGTGGCGTCCGACAATTTCCAGGCCTGTCCCGCGCCGTGGCGCTGGATCAGGTGCTCGGCCAAGAGCTGCACGTCGCCCGCGCGCTCGCGCAGCGGCGGCAGCAGCACCGGCACGACGTGGATCCGGTAGTAGAGGTCCTCGCGGAAGCGTCCGGCGCGCACCTCGTCGCGCAGCGGGACCTTGGTCGCGGCGATCACGCGGATGTCGACGTGGCGCGTGGTCTCGCCGCCCAGCCGCTCGAAGCTGCGCTCCTGCAGCACGCGCAGGAACTTGACCTGCATCGCGCGCGGCATGTCGTCGATGTCGTCGAGGAACAGCGTGCCGTGATCGGCCAGCTCGAAGCGCCCGCGCCGTTCCTTGTGCGCATCGGTGAACGCGCCGCGCTCGTGGCCGAACAGCTCGGCTTCCAGCAGGCTTTCGGGCAGGGCCGCGCAGGAGAGCGCGACGAAGGGACCGCTGGAGCGCGCGGACAGCTTGTGGATGGCCTGCGCGACGCGCTCCTTGCCCGTGCCGCTCTCGCCCTGGATCAGCACCGTCGCCTCGGTCGGCGCCACGGTACGGATGCGTTCGAACACCGTCAGCATCGCCTGCGAGCGCCCGATCAGCTCCTGCGACAGGCCCGCGTCGGTGCTCGAAAGCCGCTCGCGCAGGCGCTCGTTCTCGGCCTCCAGCCCGCGCACGCGCGCCGCCTGCGCGACCAGCCCGACCACCGACTCGTTGCGGAACGGCTTCTGCACGTAGTTGAGCGCGCCGGCCTGCATGGCCTCGACCGCCTGGTCGATCGTCGCGTAGCCCGTCATCAACAGGACCGGGCGCTCGGGGTCGAGCTCACGGCTGCGCCGCAGCACGGCCAACCCGCCCGCGCCGGGCATGCGGATGTCCGAGACCACGACATCGGGTTGCCACTCCTCCAGCGCGGCCAGCGCGGCGGCCGTATCGCGCACCGTGCGCACGCTGAACCCGCGCTCCTCCAGCGCGTCCCCCAGCGTCAGCGCGATGCCCGGCTCGTCGTCGGCCAGCAGCACGCGCGCGCCGCTGCCTTGAGCGGCACGACGCGACGTCGTCACGAGCGCGCTCCCTCGTGCGCCCCCACGCTGCGATTGCCGCCGGCGGCTTCGGCACGCGCCAGCGCGGCCTCGGCCTTCTCGAGCAGCTGATCGAAGTACGGCAGGTCCTTCGTGCGCTCGGCCCAGCCGACCGAGATCGTGAAGCGGCCGCGCGAACCCGAGGCCAGTTGCACCAGTCGCTGCGCGCACACCGCGGCGCCGGCCGCGGCCGTGTGCGGCATCACCGCCAGCAGGCGCTCGTCGACCAGGCGGCCCAGGTAGTCGCACACGCGCGTGTTGGCGCGCAGCAGCTCGATCAGCTCGCCGAGCGCCGCCTCCTTGGCGTCGTAGCCGGCGCGGTCGCGCAGCGCGGACAGGCCGTCGATGGCGACCAGCATGCAGGTCAACGGATAGTCGTAGCGCGCCGAGCGCGCGTACTCGACCTTGGTCAGGTGGCGGATCTGCGTCAGCGAGTACAGGCGCTCCTCGGCGCCCACCCGCTCGACCGGCTGGCCGCGATCGCGCTCCGAACCGCTGCGAAAGCCTTCGCTCATGCCGTCACTGTAGTGATTCCAGCCCGCGTCCGAAACGCCGCGCGTGAGCGCCGGCGAGGGCTCCTCCTCCTCTATACTGTTCGGCGGAGCCGCGAGGCGGCCCCACCCCCACGATGAGACTCGGACTCCACCAAAGCGCCCGGATGGAACAGCGGCTGATCCAGTCGCCGCAGATGATCCAGGCCATGCAGATCCTGCAGCTGGCCGGCGCGGATCTGGAGGAGCGCATCGAGCACGAGCTGGTCGAGAATCCGTTCCTGGAGCAGGTCGAGGGCGATGGCCAATCCACCGCCGAACCCGCGCCGACCCCCGAGGGCGAGAGCGAGCGCCTCAATCGAACGATCGACGACCTCGACCAGGCCTGGCGCGAGATCGCCGGACGCGACTCGGGCGGGCGCCCGTCGCGCGCCGCGGCGAGCGCCGGCGGCGAGGACGAGGACCTCAAGCTCGCCGCGATGAACAACACGCCGGCGCGCTACCACAGCCTGGGCGAGGCGCTGGCCGACCAGATCGGGCTCTTCGACCTCGCGCCCCGCGACCGCGCGCTGGCCGAGTACCTCGCCTACTCCTTCGACGCGCGGGGCTTCCTGCCCGAGGGCGTCGAGGAAGCCGCGCGCGTGTGCCCGCTGCCGGGAACGAGCGCCGAGGAACTGCAGGCCGTGCTGTCCGTCCTGCGCGAGCAGGTGCACCCGGCCTTGGGCGCGCGCGACCTGCGCGAGTGCCTGTTGCTGCAATTGGAGGCGCACGGCGAGGACGAACCGTTGGTGCGCGCGCTGGTCGAGCACCACCTCGAGGACCTGACGACCAACCGCCTGCCCCGCATCGCCAAGGCCACCGGAGCCACGATCGAGGAGATCAAGCACGCGCTCGAGGCCTTGCGCGGCCTGGACCCTTGCCCGGGACGCGAGTTCGGCGAGGAGCGCGCGGCCGCGATCACGCCCGACGTGCTGGTCGACGAGCAGGAGGGCGGCTACGTGGTGCGCCTGACGCGCCAGCGTTTCCCGTCGCTGCGGCTGTCGGGCGGCTACAAGGAGCTGCTCAAGCAGGGTGGCAACGATCCGGCCGTGCAGCAGTGGATCAAGAAGCGCGTCGAGGCCGCGCGCTGGTTCCTGGACGCGCTCGCGCAGCGCGAGAGCACGCTCGAGCGCATCGCCAAGGTCATCTTCGAGCGCCAGCACGACTTCCTCGACAAGGGCGCGCGCGCGCTGCGGCCGCTGCGCATGCAGGAGGTCGCCGACGCGACGCACGTGCACATCTCGACCGTCAGCCGCGCCGTCTCCGGAAAGTACGCGCAGACCCCGCAGGGCATCCTGCCGCTCAAGTTCTTCTTCACCGGCGGCACGACCAATGACTCCGGCGAGGTCGAGAGCCAGACCAGCATCAAGGCGCGCATCCGCGACCTGATCGGGAAGGAGGACCGCGACCACCCGCTGTCGGACGATCAGATCGCGGAGGTCCTGGAGAAGGAGCAGGGCGTTCGCATCGCGCGCCGCACCGTGACCAAGTACCGCAAGGCGCTCGACATCCCCTCCTCGGCGCAGCGCCGCGCGTATTGACCGCAGGCCCCGTCTGGATCGAAGGTCCCGCATGGATCAGAGGTCCACGGCAGGCCCCGGCGCGGATATACTCTTCGCCCCGTTCTTCCGGCTCCCCTCACACAAACTCCAGCGCATCCCCATGGGCGTCAAGGCCACCGAAGTCCGCAAAGGCACCGTGATCGAGCTCGACGGCGACCTGTGGGTGATCACCGACTACGAGCACAAGACGCCGGGCAACCTGCGCGCGATCATCAACATCGGGATGAAGAACCTGCGTAGCGGCGCCTCGAAGTCGCAGCGCCTCGGCTCGGGCGACATGCTCGAGGTCGCCTACCTCGACAAGAAGCCCTGTGAGTACCTGTACAAGGAGTCGAACGGCGACTTCGTGTTCATGGACCAGGAGAGCTACGAGCAGTTCCCGCTCTCGGCCAAGCTGGTCGGGGACCGCATGGTGTACGTGCGCGAGAACACGCAGGTCACCGTGACCTTCCACAACAACCTGCCGATCGGCGTCGAGCTGCCCGGCTCGGTCGTGCTGAAGGTGACCGAGGCCGAGATGGCGGTGCGCGGGAACACGGCCACGAACGTCAAGAAGGACGCGGTCGTCGAGACGGGCCTGAAGATCCGCGTACCGGTGCACATCTCGGTCGGCGATCAGGTCTCGGTCAACACCGAAACCGGCGAGTTCCTGCGCCGCGTGAACGACTAGCGCGCCGTCACGGATGCCGCACGGTCACGACCGTGTGGATCCCGCCGCGGACCAGGAAGTCCCCTTCCACCGTCAACTTGCGCGGCGCGAGCAGCCTGACGAGATCCTCGAGGATCCGATTCGTCACGGCCTCGTGGAAGTGCCCCTCGTCGCGGAACGACCACAGGTACAGCTTCAAGCTCTTCAGCTCGACGCAGCGCCGGTCCGGCACGTAGCAGATGCGGATCGTCGCGAAGTCCGGCTGCCCTGTTTTCGGGCACAGGCACGTGAATTCCGGGCAATCGAAGCGGATCTCGTAATCACGCCCGGGGTTGGGATTGTCGAACCACTCGAGGTTCTTGCTGGCCTGCGTGCTCATCGGGGGAACCCGAGCATCGACTCTGCGCGGTCCGCGGTCAATCCGCGAGCTCGACGCGCGCGCGACTGCGCCCCCCGCCGACCGCGGGCCAGCTCAGCCAGGCGCGCAAGCTGCTCGAACGACGCGCGGCGCCGACGCGAGCGCTGTACTCGCCGCCCACGGCGCTGAGTCGCGCGGGCACCCCCACGAGCTCGAGTCGCTTCAGGTCGAGCAACTCGACGCGCGCGGTGTTCTCCAAGCCTTCCGGTGGCGGCGTCGCAAGGCTCTGGACATCGATGTGTACGCGCTCGCCGTTCCATCTGCCGGGTAGGACAAGCTCCGGCTCCCGCTCGAGAACTGCCTCCTCCATCCGCACCAGCGCTCCCTCGAGCCACAGCCGGCGCACCTCGCCCGACAGCACCCAGGAGAGCGAGTCGGACAGGTCGAAACGGAACTGCGCTGCGTTCGAAGCGACCTCCAGCCGACCGACCCCGACCACCTCGTTCGACGCGCGCCATGATACGGCGGCGCTGCGCGTCGCCCCCTCCGCCGCGGCCTGCACGCGCAACACCGAGTAGCGCGTCGGATCCACCGTCAGGTCCGGCGAGCGCCCGTCCCCGCGCCACACGATCGGCGCCGGTTCGTGCGGAGCCGCGCGCGCGGGCAGCACCAGCGTCGTCCATTCGCGGCCCGCGCGGCCGAGTTCCTCGGCGCGCACGAGCACGACGAGATCGCCGGCGCGGCGCGCGCTCTCCAGGCCTCCGGAGCGGGCCCAGGCCAGCAAGGCCGCGCGTGTCGGCCCATCGATGCGCGGCGCCGGCCCGCGCTCGGGATCGAGCAGCGCGTCCAGGCGCGACCCGCTGCAGCCGAGTCCCCCGCTCACGCGCGGTGGTTCGACGACGACGAGGCGCGTGCCACTGCCGTACAGCGTGCGCACGCGCTCCAGCGCCGCGACGAACTCCGCGCTCTCGTGCTGCACGCGCGTGAGCCCGCGCAGGTTGGCGAAGGACAGCGCCGCGCACAGCACGACCGTCAGCACGGGCACGAAGGCCCGCCAGCGCCCCGACAGCGCGGTCCCGCCCAACCCCAGCGTCGTCGCCAACGCGGGCAGGGTCAGCAAGTGTGCGGCCGCGTGACTGAGGTCCTCGGGCCCGGCCGATTGCGGCCCGATCACCAGCACGCCTGTGAACAGCGCCACCGCGGCGGCGAGCAGCGCACCGCCCCACAGGCGCGGCGCATGGCGCGATGCGAGCAGCGCCGGCTGCAGCGCGCACAGCCACAGCGCGCCGGCCAACAGTCCCGCACCGACCGAGGCGTCCGCGAGATTGACCGGGAACAGGGACCAGGCGACGCGCGCCGCCGTGTCCGACCAGACGCCCGCTGCGCCGAGCGCGCCCAACCACTGCGCACCCGGCTGCGCGGCTCCCGCCGGCCCGCACAGCGCGCGCAGCAGCGGCTCGGCTCCGACGCAGGCGGCGCACAGGAGCAACGTGGTCGCGGCAGTGCGCGCGCGCGACAGCACCGGCCGATAACGGCGCGCCGATGCATATTCGACGAGGGCCGCCAACGGCGGCAGCGCCCAGGCCTGCGCGTGCGAAGCACCGGCGAGCAGCGCGAGCGTCGCCGCCAGCATCCACCCCCCGGCGCGGCGCTCCTGCCGAGCGCGCAGGTACGCGAGCAGCGCGGCCAGGGACAGCGCCAGCGCGAGCAGCGCGCCGCGAAACTCCATGCCCAGACCGGCCATCCAGCCCAGCGGGTGCGCGAGCAGCAGCAGGCAGGCTCCGAATCCGGCGGCGCGCGCGTGATCGCGACCGAACCACGGTGACGACACGCGCCGCACGAGCAGCGCAAGGCACACGCCGCACGCCGCGAGCAGCGCGACCTGTTCGAGGCGGAAGGCCAGCGCCGGCCCGGCTCGCTCGGCCACGCTGCCCTCGCGCGCGCCCAAGAGACCCGACCAGAGCAAGCGTGACCCGGTGGTCCACGCGCCGCTCAACCAGCCGTCTCCGCTCGCACCGACGTCCCACAATTCCACCCAGGCCGTGCGCGGCTGCCACTTCAGCGGCCAATCGCTGCGCGCCCCGAGTTCCCATCGTGCAACCGCCTCGGCCCGACTGAGGATCGCGAGATCCGCGCCGGTTCGGCCGCGGGAGACTCCCAGTGACAACCAACCGGCCAGCACGAGCAGACCGAGCAGGACCGCCGCGAGCCAGGCGCCGCTCGCGCGCGAAACGGCCGCGGGTTCGCGGCGCTCGGCGGGGCGAGCCGGCGCGGCACTCTCCG
>VGZE01000157.1 GCA_016872755.1 Planctomycetota bacterium | reverse complement strand
CGCATGGCGATCCGAGTCGCCGCGCCGGCGCAACGCGGCCCACACCGCGCCGGCGCAGGCCAAGGCGATCGCCAGCGCCGCGAGCGCCCAGACCAGCTCGGTCCAATCCGATTCCTCCAGCCCCCACCACGCCAGCAACAGGTGCGCGAGCAGCGCGCACACGGCCAAGGCCGCGAAGCCGCCCTCGCTGCGGCTGCGCCAGGCGCCGACGTACGCGCACAGCGCGGTCGCGATCCCGAAGCACAGCGCGAGCGTCGCGCCGCGCTCCGGCGACAACGCCATCTCGACGTGCGCCGAGGCCAGCGCGGCGAGCTGCGCGACGAGTCCGAGCCAGCCCAGCCCCTGCTCGCTCTCGCGCAAGCGCGCGAACACGACCAGGCCCACGCTCGCGCACCCCAGGTACGCCCAGTCGATCGTGCTGAAGCCGCCGCCGTGCACGAGCAGCGCAAGCAGCGGCAGCACGGCCAGCACCGCGGCCCAGCGCAACGGCTGCCACGCCCGCGCCGGCTCCGCTCCGACCGTCGCCGCGATCGTCAGCGCGAGCGACCCGAGCAAGTACGGCCCCAGCCACGGCGAGGGCAGCGGCTGCGGTGCCCCGAACAACCACAGCGCGGCCCACGCCAGCGCCGCGAGCACCGACAACCAGCCGATCCACCACCAGTTGCGCGAGCGCGCCACGAACAGCAGCGCGCCCTGCAGGACCAGGAACCACGTGAACAGCGGCAGCGCGCGCGGTTCCTCGCTTCCCAGCAACGCCGGCGTGATGAAGCCGCCGGCGAGCCCGAGCAGCGCGACCGCCGCACCCTGGCGCAGCGACAGCCAGATCGCGAGCGCGGTGAGCGCGATCATCAGCACGAAGCCCACGCTCGCGCCGATCAGCCCGTACAAGTGCACCGCCGCGAGCAGGCACGCGAACAGATCGGCCACGCCGGCCGCGCTGACCGCAGCGCCGAGGTTGCGGCCGCGCCAGCGCTCGCCGAGTACCAGCAGTCCGGCGCCGAGCAGCGCGCCCAGGATCACGCGCACCGCGGGCGAGAGCAGGTTGCGATCGATCGAGTACTTGACGAGGAATACACCCGCACAGGCGACGGCGAGCGCGCCGATCCACACGTACAAGCGCGCACCGACGCGCTCCTCGAGCGAGAGCCGCGGGGCCGCCACGGGCGGCGGCAACCCGGCGGGCTGCGGAAACTCCGCGGGCGTAGGGGCCTCGGCGAGCGGCGGGGTAGCCTGCGCCGGCACGGAGCGCGGTTCGGCGATCTTCGCCGGCGGCGCCTCTTGCGCGACCGGCGGCTGCACGGACACACGCGGCGCGCCAGGCTCCTCGCTCTCACCGCGTTCAGCTGCTTGCGAGGACTGCAGCGCCTCGAGCCGCGCCAGCCTCTGGTTCAGATCGCTGGTGCGGCGCCTCAGCTCCTCGGCCTGCGAGCGCGCCTGCAAGGCGAGCACGAGCGCCGTCACGAGCAGCACGACCGGCAGGCCGAAGAACAGGAGGATCAGGAATTCCACGGCAAGCTCTCCGCGCCGGAGCCTAGCGCGTTCGAACAGGCCGATCGAGCGCGCCGGGTGCGTCGAGCCGGCGGAGGCCCTTGCGCCGTGGCCCACAGCGCCGGCGATCGGCGTTCCGGCAACCGCCGGCTAGGCCCGGCCCTTGCACTCCAGGTAGCCTAGGGCGCGGGTGCGCCCGTAGCTCAGCTGGATAGAGCAGTGGATTTCTAATCCACCGGTCGCAGGTTCGAGTCCTGCCGGGCGTGCCACTGCGCCTGCCCTGAATTCGCGGTGCGTCGGCGCCCCGACGCGCGCGCTCAGCCCTCGGTCTGCGCCCCGGTTGGCGCGCGCAACAACTCGCGCGCGGCATCGAGCGCTTCGACCGTACCCGAGGCGGCCACGACGTCGCCGCTCTCCAGGCGCTCGTTCGCGCCCGGCATCAGCACGACGCGCTCGCCGCGCAGCACTGCGAGCACTGTCGCGCCCGTGCGCCCGCGCAGGCGCAGTTCGCCGAGGCTCCGTCCATCCGCGCGACTCCCGGGTTCGACGCGCAGCGCCGTCGGCTCCCCCAGCCCAGGCAACAGCGCGCGCGCGGTCGCGAGCTCCGGCACCGACTCGTCCGCGCTCGCCTGGCCCGTCGCGACCTGGATCGGCACGAACTGCGTCTTCGACTGCGCCGAGAGCGCCTCGGCCAGCAGCTCGGCGCCCGCCTTGACGTGCCCCTGCAGGTTCGACGCGCCGCGCTGCAGCAACCAGCCGAACACGAGCATCACGCTCGCGGCCGCCGCCAGCGTCGGCCAGGAGGGCAGGAACGGCTGCAGCAGCGCGAGCAGCGGCAGCAGCACCGCGCCGACCAGCAGCAGGTTCAGCGCCAGCGCGAAGCTGCGCCGCGGCGCGGCGGCGAGGTCGACGCCGCGCGCCGGCACCGGCAGCGCCTGCGCGGCCAGGTCCAGCGACAGCCGCCGCGAGATCCGCAGCAGCCCCAGCCCGAACGGCACGGCCGCCAGTGCGGTGCCGGCGATGACCAGCCAGCGCGCGGCGGTTGCGTCGAACTCGAAGGCCGACTCGAGACGCCTCGCGAGCTCCGGACCGAAGACCACGCCGCCGATCACGACGGCGGCGAAGAGCAGCGCGTCGAAGGCCAGCCAGCTCGCGCGTTTCCACAGCAGCGAACGCGCACTGCGCCGCGCGGCAGGCTGTCGCAAGCGCTCGATCCAGCTCCCGTACAAGGCGGCGAAGGTTTGCAAGGAGTGCGGCAGCTTGCGATCCACCACGCTCGCGATCCGATCCGCGTGGCGGATCAGGAACGGCGTCAGGAGCGTCGTCAGCGCCGAGACGGCCACCGCGATCGCGGACAGCCGCTCGCCGGTCGCGCCGAGGGTGAGCCCGAGACCGGCGATGATGAAACCGAACTCGCCGATTTGCGCAAGCGCCAATCCGGCCTGCACGGAAGTGCGTACGCCGTTCCCACTGAGGAACGAACCGACCGCGACGCTGCCGATCTTGCCGGCGATCACGAGCGCGGTGAACGCGGCGATGGGAACGGCGTGCTCGAGGATCGCGCGCGGATCGATCAACATCCCGACGGACACGAAGAACAGTGCGGCGAACAGGTCGCGCACCGGGCGGATCAGCTCCTCGAGGTAGTGCTGCTCACCCGACTCGGCCATCAATGAACCGGCCAGGAAGGCGCCGAGCGCGACCGAGTAGCCGAACTGATTCAAGAGCAGCGCAAGGCCGAAGCAGAATCCGATGCTCGCGACGAGCATCGTCTCGGGGCGATCCATGCGTCGGAGCCGGCGCGTGGCGCGCGGTACGAGCAGGAGACCGATCACGACCAGGGCGCCGAGCAGTGCAGCGAGGCGGGCGCCGCTGGCGAGCAGCGCGCCGGCACCGTCGGCCTCGCCGCTCGCCACCGCGGTCAGCACCGCGATCAGGAGGATGCCGATCAGATCCTCCACCACGAGGATACCGACAACCAGCTCGCGCAGCTTGCCGCGCACGAGTTGCTCGTCGAACGCGCGCACGATGATCGTCGTGCTCGAGATCGCGATCACGCCTCCGGCGAACAGGCTTTCCAGGCGCGGCCAGCCCAGCGCGCGGCCAAGCACGTAGCCGAGCCAGATCAGCATCCCCGACTGGAACAGCGCGGCCGGTCCGACGCGCGGCAGCAGCGCAATCAGGCGGCGCAGGCTGAATTCCAGGCCCAGCGCGTACAGGAGCAGGATCAGGCCGATCTCGGACAGGATCGACACGATGCCGCGATCCGCGTACAGCGGCAGCGCGACGTTCGGGCCGACCAGCAGGCCCGCCAGCAGGTAGCCGAGCACGACCGGCAGCTTCAGCCGCTGGAACAGCACCGTCGTGATGCCGGCCGTCCCCAGCACGATCGTCAGCGTGACCAGGAAGTCGTGAGCGGACATCGAGCGCAGAGCTTAGCGCGTCGCATGACCCGCTTCGTGCACGAGCAGCTGATTCGTGCCGCACACGAGGATGCGTGCCGGCCCGAGCACGCGCGCGGCCAATCGTTGCAGCTCAAGCGCCTCGGCATAGCGCCGCGGCGTGTGGCCGAGCTGGTTGAACACCAGCAGTCCGCCCGGCGCGAGCCGCGCCCCGAGCCCGCGCAGGAACGGCTCGGCGCGCGCGGCGGGCGGGATCTCGTCCTCGATGAACAGGTCGACCAGCACGAGGTCATAGCGCTCGCCCGGTCGCTCGATCCAATCCAGCGCGTCGGCGACGTGGATCTCGAGCGGCTGCAGCCGCTCGAGGCCGAAGTGTGCGCGCGCCAGACGCACGACCTCGGGATCGAGCTCGACCGCGTCGATCGGCGCGTGCACGCCGCGCTCGCGCAGCAGGTCGAGCGAGCTGCCGCCGCCGAGGCCGAGCAACAGGACGCGCTCGAGCGGGCGCCGCTCGGGTCGCAGATGCGCGAAGGCTGCCGCCCACACGTCGCGCAGGCTGCCGCCGGAGTGGTTGACGCGCTGCGCGTCCAGGCGCAGCCGACCGCCGACGAGGCGCACCGACAGGCGCGGGTGCACGCGGCTCTCGCCGCGCTCGATCGAGAACGGCACGAGGTGCGACAAGAGCCGCCGCAGGCTCACTTGCGCGGTGCGAGCGCGGTCACGCCGGGCAGCGCCTTGCCCTCGAGCAGCTCGAGGCTCGCGCCGCCGCCGGTCGAGATGTGCCGGATGCGCGGGCCGAGCTCGAGCAGTTCGACGGCCGCGACCGAATCTCCGCCGCCGACGACCGTGTAGCCGGTGCAGTCGGCGACCGCGCGGCCGACGGCCTCGGTCCCGGCGCGGAACGCGCCCCACTCGAACACGCCCATCGGCCCGTTCCACACGACCGTCTTGGCGCCGACGATCACCTTGCGGTACGCATCGCGCGTCGCGGGCCCGATGTCCAGGCCCATCCAGCCGGCGGGGATGTCGACGCCGCAGACCTTGGCCGGGCTGTGCTCCTCGAACTTCTGCGCGATCACGTGGTCGCTCGGCAGGTGGATCGACTTGCCGAGCTGCTTCGCCTTCGCGAGGTAGCCCTTGACCGCCTCGAGCTGGTCCTGCTGCACCAGCGACGCGCCGACCGTGTGGCCCTGCGCGGACAGGAACGTGTAGGCCATGCCCCCGCCGATCAGCAGCGCATCGACCTTCGGCAGCAGGTTGTCGATCACCGGCAGCTTGTCGGAGACCTTCGCGCCGCCGAGGATCGCGACGAGCGGACGCGCCGGTTGATGCAGCACGCGCGCGAAGGCCTCGATCTCCTTCGCGACGAGCAGGCCGGCGGCGGAGGGCAGCAGGCGCGCGACGCCGCTGACCGAGGCCTCGTCGCGGTGGCTGGTGCCGAACGCATCGTTGACGAACACGTCGCCGAGCTTCGCGTACTCGGCGGCCAGCTTCGGATCGCCCTTCGTCTCGGTCGGATGGAAGCGCACGTTCTCGAGCAGGATCACCGCACCGCTCGGCGCATTCTTGACGGCCGCCTCGACCAGCGGGCCGGTCGATTCGGCGAGCTGCACGACTGCGCGGCCGAGCAGCTCGGCCAGGCGCCGTCCGACCACCGCCAGTCGCAGCTTGTCGTCGACACCCTTCGGCCGGCCCAGGTGCGACATCAGCACGACCCGCGACGCGCCGCGCTTCAGGCACTCCTGGATCGTCGGCAGCGCCGCGCGGATGCGCGTGTCGTCGCTGATCGAGCCGTCGTCCTGTTGCGGGACGTTGAAATCGCAGCGCATCAGCACGCGCTTGCCCTTGAAATCCAGGGAATCGAGGCTCGGAACGGCAACGCTCATGGTCGGGACGACGGGGGTCTTGGGGAGGGTCTTGGGATCGGGAGCCGGGAAGTGTAGCGTTCCACGGAGGAGGATCCCGATGCAGATCGAATTCACTTCCCTGCTGTTGCCCGCGCTGGTTTCGGCCGCGCTCGTATTCGTCGCGAGCTCGCTGATCCACATGGTGATCAAGTGGCACAACTCGGACTACCGCAAGCTCTCGAACGAGGACGAGGTGCGGGCGGTGCTGAACAAGGGCGGCGCGAGCGCCGGTCAGTACATCGTGCCGCACTGCAATGACTCCGGCGCGATGGCGGACCCGCAGATGCAGCAGCGCTTCCAGGAAGGGCCGCTGGCGACGCTGTGGCTGCGCCAGCCGGGACCGCTGCAGATCGGGCCGTTCCTGGTCAAGTGGTTCGTCTACACCTTCGTGGTCTCGCTGCTGGTCGGCTACCTGGCCGGCATCACCTGCACGATCGGCGCGCCCTATCGCACGGTGTTCCACGTCGTGTCGGTCGCCGCCTGGCTCGCCTACGCCGGCATGGGGCCGACCTACGGCATCTGGAAGGGCCTGCCGCGAGCGGTCATCGCCAAGGAAGCGATCGACGGGCTCGTGTACGCTGGATTGACGGCCGGAGCCTTTGCCTGGCTGTGGCCGCGCTGAGCCCGCCAGTCCGATGCACCCGTACGTCCGTGAGCTGCTGAGCGCGAAGTTCCTGCTGCTCTACGGCTACCTCGCCTGCGTGCTCTACGTGCACTTCCGCGGCCGGGTGCGGCTGCGCTTCGGTCGCCAGTTCTCCGAGCACTCGGGGTTGTTCGCGCCGTTCAACCTGTTGATGTACGCGTTCTCGGCGGTGCCGCGCGATCCGGTCCTCGACGTCGAGAAGTTCCCCGAAACGCGCGTGCTGCGCGACAACTGGCGCGTGATCCGTGCGGAGGCCGAGGCGCTGCTCGCGGCCGGCCGCATCGACTACCCGGAGAACGTGATGGACCTCACCTTCGTCGCCTTCCGCCGGCGCGGCTGGAAGCGCTTCCACATGAAGTGGTACGGCGAGTTCCTGCCGTCCGCGCGCGCGGCCTGTCCGCGCACGGTCGCGCTGCTCGAACAGGTTCCCGGGCTCAACGCCGCCGCGTTCACGTCGCTGCCGCCGGGCAAGAAGCTCGGCAAGCACCGCGATCCGTTCGCGAGCTCGCTGCGCTACCACCTCGGGCTCGCGACGCCCAACGACGACCGCTGCCGGATCTGGATCGACGGGCACGAGTACTCGTGGCGCGACGGGAAGGACATCGTGTTCGACGAGACCTACATCCACTGGGCCGAGAACGCGACCGACCAGCAGCGCATCATCCTGTTCTGCGACATCACGCGGCCGCTGCACACGCGCGCGATGCGGGCCTTCAGCTCGTTCATGAACCGGCGCGTGTTCCGCATCACGGCCAGCCGCAACGAGGTCGACGAGCAGGCCGGGCTGCTGAACTTCGGCACGCCGCTCGTCGCGAGACTGAAGGACTTCTTCCTCAAGGCGAAGAGCTTCAACCGGCCGCTGTACTACGGGGTGAAGTTCACGCTGGTCGGCGTGCTCTTCTACTTCGTGTTCGTGCGGGGCTTCGTCGAGGCGCACGAGGCGCTGGCGGCGCAGCGGTAGGCGGCGCGCGCATTCAGTCCCGCTCGAGC
>VGZE01000156.1 GCA_016872755.1 Planctomycetota bacterium | reverse complement strand
GGGGAGGCGGCGGGGGAGGCGGCGGGGGAGGCGGCGGGGGAGGCGGCGGCTACGGCGGCGGCCGAGGTGGCGGTGGTGGCGGCGGCGGTGGCCGCGGCGGCTTCAAGGGCGGTCGTGGCCGCGACCGCGATTTCGGCGAAGAGAGCTACTGAGAGCGCGCGGCGGGCGCCCGTTCCGAGGCGTCCGACGTTGCAACGAGATCCTCATTCCGGCTCGGCCGTCGCGCACAGCGGGAATCGTCTCGCGCGGGCGAGCGAACGCACCTGCTCGACATAGAGCTCGGCGCGCTCGCGGTGCGTCCACTCGACCACGGCTGCGCCGCGGTGGTGGACCTCGAGCATCAGCTTGACCGCATCCGGCTCGCTCTTGTGGAACAGCGAGACGAGCAACTGCACCACGAATTCCATCGTGGTCACGTCGTCGTTGTGCAGCACGACCCGCCAGCGCGGCTCCTGCCGCGTGCGCGTCGCGCTGCGCGGCTGTTCGATCACTCGCGTGGAGCCGTTCATGTCAGCGCCTGCTCGACGCGCGCGGGATGGGTCCGCCGGGGCCTACGGGAAGGACGTGCGGACTTCCAGACCCGGCGTCGATGCGAAGAGCGACGTCGCCGGATCGAAGGTCACGGCCTGGAAGAACAGCGATTGACCGATCGGGACGTTGGCGGGAATCGGCAACGGCCAGTACACGAGTCCGGTGTCCGGCACGACCTTGATCCCGATCAACGAGCTCGGCAGCAGCAGGATGTACAGCTTCGCGTTGCCCAACGGCACGAACGGGCATTGCGGCAGCACCGACCAGGCCAGGCCGCAGAAGGTGTTCTTCTTGGCGCCGGCGACGAGGATCTCGAAGGCCGGATTGGGGACGATCGACGGCTGGCTCGCACCGAGGATCGGGAAGATCCCGTTCGAGGCGCTGCCGTACAGCGTTCCGTGCGCGTCGAAGGCCAGGCCCTTGTACGGTCCCAACGCGGGATTGCACGGACCGGGTGAGTAGAAGGTCGGCGTGGCCGGCGCACCGCCGCCCGTGGCGGTCAGGTACGCGACGGTCGAGCCATCGGTCACGTAGACCGTGCCCGCGGGCGCGCCGGCGTCGACGGCGATGCCGTGCAGCAGCGGCGAGAGCCCGCAGGGGCTCGCGGCGACCGCGTTGAAGCTGCCGAAGGAACCGAGCGCGCCGCTGGTCGTGACGTTCGTGACCCGGCCCGCCGTGTCGCACACCCAGAGCGAGCCGGTCTGCGAGTCCCAATCGATGTCGGTCGCCAGTGCGCCGCCCGTGAGCGGCAGCGCGAATGGTCCCTGCGCGACCGAGGCTCCCATCGGGCAGCCGGGGTCGGGGGGCGGCAGATAGGCGGCGGCAAAGACGCCGTCGGTGACCCACAGCAGACCGCCCGCGGCGTCACAGCCCAGCCCGGTCAGCGCGCCCATGCCGGTGCCCGGCAGGATCGCGTCGAAGCCGGCGACGATCGTGCCGAAGCTCTGCGTGCGCGCGATGCTCGTGCCGTCGGTGATGTACAGCTCGTCGATGATGCGGTCGAGCGCGACGTCGCCGAGCAGCGAAGGCGAGGCCGGCAGCACTGCCGGGTGCGGACAGAAAAAGTTCAGCGCGTAGCCGTACTGGCCGAGCAGCGGGCCGCTCGGGTAGTTGCAGCTCGGGTCCTTCGGACCGTTGAACTGGTACATGTCGCCGCTCGACGCGATGCCGTAGAGCGACTGGGCCTACAGCGACGCCGCCGTCGCCGCGATCGTCGAGGTCGCCGACAGGAACAGGGTGCACAGCCGCAGGGTGGAGTCCATGCGGCCATCGTACCCGGCCTGTGCTATTTCGTCTTGACCGGATCGGCCGGGCGCCCGGGCAGCGTGCTCGGCTGCTTCGCCATGCGCGCCAGCACTTCCTGGACCGCGCGTTCGAGCTGCGGGTCGCGTCCGGCCAGCACGTCGGCCGGCTCGTTCTCGACCTCGATGTCAGGATCGACGCCGTAGCCCTCGACCGCCCACTGGCCCTGCGCGTCGAGGTGGCCGAACTCGGGCACGTTGACGCTGCCGCCGTCGAGCAGCGGTCCGTGGCTGGTGATGCCGACCACGCCGCCCCAGGAGCGCTTGCCGATCAACGGGCCCAGGCCGGCATTGCGGAACATCCACGGGAAGATGTCGCCGTCGCTGGCCGAGTTCTGGTTCAGCAGGCAGGCCATCGGTCCGTGGAACACGACCTGCGGGTACGTCCCCGCGAACTGGTCGTGCCGCGAGAACTCCATGCCGAGCAGCGTGCGGCGCAACCGCTCCAGCACCATCGACGAGACGTTGCCGCCGCCGTTGTTGCGGTCGTCGACGATCAGGCCCTGCTTGCGGATCTGGCCGTAGAACCACTTCGAGAATTCGCGGATCCCGTCCTCGCCCATGTCCGGCAGGTGCACGTACGCGATGCGACCGCCCGACAGCTCGTCGACGCGCTGCTTGTTGCGCAGCACGAACGCGAGGTAGATCAGGTTCGTCTCCGAGCTGATCGGCCGGAACACGACCTTGCGCGCGCCCTGCGCCGTCGGCGTCGCATTGAGCAGCAGCTCGACCGGCCGATCCGCCTTGCCGCGCAGCAGGCGATAGGGATTCTCGGTCGCGGGCAGGTCGACGCCGTCGATCGCGAGCACGTAGTCGCCGACCTTCGCATCGACGCCGACCTCGGTCAGCGGGGAGCGATAGATCGGCTCCTCGTTGTGACCCGCGAAGATCTGCGCGAGCTTGTAGCGGCCGGCCGCGCGATCGAGCTCCATGCGGCCGCCGAACAGCGCGACCGGCACGCGCGCGGGCTGCTCGTAGTCGCCGCCCGAGATGTACGCGTGGCCGACGTTCAGCTCCGACACCAGCTCACCGAGCAGGTAGTTGAGGTCCGAGCGGTGCGCGACGTGCGCGAGCCAGGGTTCGTACTGCTTGCGCAGCGCCTCCCAGTCGTACCCGTGCATGTTCGGCACGTAGAAGTAGTCGCGGAAGCGGCGCCAGACCTCGTGGTAGATCGCGCGCCACTCCTCGGCGGGCACCTTCTCGACGTACAGGCCGCGCGTCGCGACGCTCTTCTTGTCCTTGCCCTTGCCCGGCTCGAGCAGCGCGTAGCCGTCGCTCGTGCGCGCCAGCAGCTTCGACCCGTCGGCGCTGATCACGTAGCCGCTCCCACCGACCAGCAGTTCGTTGGTCTTGCGCTCCTTGAAGTCGAACTCGAGCAGCGCGTTCTCGCGCTCGCTCTCGCGGCCGTAGTAGGGCGCGCCGGCGCGCCCGACGAACAGGCGGCCTTCGCCCGCCGTCAGATTCCCATAGTTGTCGGCCTCCAGCGGCAGCCGGATCACGCGCTCGGCCAGGCCGTCGAAGTCGATCCGCACCTCGGGCGGTCCCTTCTTCTCGTCCTTCTTGTCGTCCTTCTTCTCGCCCTTGTCGCTCGCCCCGTCCGCGGCCGTCTTCGCATCCTCGGCCTTGGGTTGCTCGACCGCGTCGTTCTCCGGCGGCAGCGGATGCGGCACATCCTTGCGCAGCGCGAGCGCGAACACGCCGGTCCAGCGGTTCGACGCGAAGTTCCACTCGATCTGCGAGAGCTGCGGCGCGAACTCGCGCTCCGACAGGTAGTACAGGTACTGGCCGTCGCGCGAGAAGACCGGCTCGTACTCGCTCCACAGCTCGCCGGTGACGCGGCGCGACTGCCCGTCGGCCATCGACCACACGTGCAGCGAGCGGAACGAGTTCGCGTCGCCCGCCGAGTACGCGAGCCACTTGGAATCGGGCGACCAGGCCGGGTCGCCGGCGCGGCCCGACGGATCCCGCGCGATCTCGCGAGCGCTCGCGCCGGCGCTGTCGGCGAGCCAGAAGCGACCGCTGCAATCGGAGAACGCGATCGACTTGGAATCGGGCGACCACCACAGCGCGTTGATGCGCCGGCCGATCCCCTTGGAGAGCTGCGTCCACTCGCCGCTGCCGTCGTGCGCGATCGTGTAGACCTCCTCCTCGCCGCTCTTGTCGCTGACAAACGCGATGCGCGTGCCGTCGGGCGACCACTGCGCCGCGCGCTCGTGCGCGCCGCTGGTGCGCGTCAGGTTGACCGCGAAGCCCTTCTCGATCGGCGCGCTGAACACGTCGCCGCGCGCGCAGAACAGCGCGCGCTCACCCTTGGGCGAGAGCGCGTAGTTCTCGATGCGCCCGCCGGCGTCGACGCGCGTCGAGCGCGCGGCGACCAGATCACTTGGCACGTGGATCGGGATCGGGGTGACCTTGCGCGTGCGCGTGTCGAGTAGCTCGAGCTCGCCGTTCTTCTCGTAGACGATCTCGCCGTTTTCGCCGCGCGCCGGCCAGCGCACGTCCCACTGCGTTTCCTTGGTGACCTGCTCGAGCTTGCCGTCCGCGACGCCGTAGCGGTACAGGTTCAACTTGCCGTCGCGATCGGAAGCGAACCAGATCGAGTCGCCGATCCACATCGGGTCGCGCTCGGTGCGCTTGGAGTGCGCGATCGGCGTCAGCGCGGCCGTCGCGAGATCGTAGATGTACAGCTCCTGCGCCCAGCCGCCCTCGTAGCGCTTCCAGGTCCGGAAGTCGCGCGTCAGCGGCGAGTACGCGACGCGCTTGCCGTCCGGCGACAGGTCGCCGCCGCCGGAGACCGGCATCGGCAGCGGCTCGGGCTGCGAGCCGTCGAGGTCGACCCAGTACAACCGCGTGTCGGTCAGGTCGAAGCCGTCGCGCATCGCGCGGAAGAGCACCTTCTTCGAGTCCTGGCTCCAGCCGTAGACCTGATTGTCGTAGCCCCAGCGCGGCGGCAGCGGACCGCGACTCGGGTACCACGTCAGTTGCCGCGGCGCGCCGCCGCCGCTGGGAATCACGTAGACCTGCTCGTCGCCGTCGTACTGTCCGGTGAACGCGATCCACTGGCCGTCGGGCGAGAAGCGCGGGAAGAGTTCCAGCCCTTCGTGAGCCGTCAGGCGCAGCGCGGTGCCGCCGCTCTTGGGCGCGCTCCACAGGTCACCGCCGTAGCAGAAGGCGACGCGCTCGCCGTGCACGTCGGGGAAGCGCAACAGCTTCGTGTTCGGGCCGCTCGCCGAGACCGCCGCGGGCGCGGCGGCCGCCGGCGCGCTCGCCGAGCCGGGCGTGGAAGGAGACGAGCAGGCGGCCAGCGTGACGGCAAGCAGGAGCATCGTGGAGGTCCTGGGCATCGGAGTTGGGCCGAGCAGTGTAGCGGCCGGCCGCGCGCGCTCGCTACGATCCTCGCCCGTCATGAGCGCCCGCAAGACCGCTGCTCCCCGCGCCGGCTCGGACGCGCCGCTGGTCGGCGTGATCATGGGCTCGCAGTCCGATTGGGAGACGCTGCGCCACGCGGTCGACGTGCTGACCGCGCTCGGCATCCCGCACGAGTGCAAGATCGTCAGCGCGCACCGCACGCCGCGGCGCCTGTTCGAGTACGCGAGCTCGGCGCGCGCGCGCGGGTTGCACGTGATCATCGCCGGCGCCGGCGGCGCCGCGCACCTGCCCGGCATGACCGCGTCGATCACGTCGCTGCCGGTGCTCGGCGTGCCGGTCGAGTCGAAGGCCTTGAAGGGCCTCGATTCGCTGCTGTCGATCGCGCAGATGCCCGGCGGCATTCCGGTCGGAACGCTCGCGATCGGTGCGGCCGGCGCGAAGAACGCGGCGCTGCTCGCGGCCGCGATGCTGGCCAATCACGACGCCGCGTTGCTCGCGAAGCTCGAGGCGTGGCGCGCGCGACAGACCGACGCGGTCGCCGAGGAACCCGACCGCTCGGCGGGCGCGGGCGCGAAGAAGCTGCGCACGTGACCCCGTGAGCTCCGCGCAACCGATCCTCCCCGGCACCACTCCGATCGCTGCTGGAGTTGCGCCCATCCTGCCCGGCGCGACGCTGGGTGTCTTCGGCGGCGGCCAGCTCGGCCGCATGTTCGCGATCGCCGCGCGCCGCATGGGCTACCGCGTGCGCGTCTACACCGATCATGCCGACTCGCCGGCCGGCCACATCGCCGACGCCGAGACCGTCGCGCCCTTCGACGACCTCGACGCGGTCGCGCGCTTCGGCCGCGAGATCGCGGTCGCGACCTTCGAGTTCGAGAACGTCGCGGCCGCGCCGCTGCGCACGCTGGCCGAGCTCGTGCCGGTGCGGCCGAGCCCGCTGATCCTGTACCTGACGCAGGAGCGCCTGCGCGAGAAGGGGATCCTCGCCGCCAAGGGCTTCCCGACGACGAGCTTCCTCGCGATCCGCTCACGTGACGTGCTCGAGCAGGCCGCCGCCCAGTTCGGACACGACGCGATCCTCAAGACCGCCGCCTTCGGCTACGACGGCAAGGGCCAGGCGCGCATCCGCGGCGCCGCCGACGTCGCCGCGGCCTGGGACGCGCTCGGCGGCGCGCTCGGCATCCTCGAGCGCCGCGTCGACTTCCAGTGCGAGCTGTCGGTCATCGTCGCGCGCTCGCCGCGCGGCGACTGCGCGACCTTCCCGGTCGCCGAAAACCACCACGCGCGCCACATCCTCGACGCATCGATCGTGCCGGCGCGCCTCGACGAGCGCGTGCAGTGCGAGGCGCGCGAGCTCGCGCTCGGCATCGCCGAGGCGCTCGAGCTCGAGGGCGTGCTGGCCGTCGAGCTGTTCCTGACGCGCGACGGCAAGTTGCTGGTCAACGAGCTCGCGCCGCGGCCGCACAACTCCGGCCACTACAGCTTCGACGCGTGCGTGACGAGCCAGTTCGAGCAGCAGGTGCGCGCGGTGTGCGGGCTGCCGCTCGGCTCGACCGAGCTCTTGCGGCCCTGCGTGATGATCAACCTGCTCGGCGACCTGTGGCGCGGGCACGAACTGCCGGGGGTCGCGGAGCTGCTCGGCGATCCGCTGCTCAAGCTGCACCTGTACGGCAAGCGCGAGGCGCGCCCGGGCCGCAAGATGGGGCACCTGGTGTGCCTGGGAACCGATCCAGCCGACGCGTGGGCGCGCGCGGCGGCCGCGCGGAAGCGGCTCGGGCTGCCGCAGCTTCACTGAGCATCCTCGAGATTCGCCGCAGCACGCCGCGCGGCCCGCAGCCGGTGACGCAACGTGCTGCGGAGCGCTCTCCGAGCGCATCTTGAATCGGCGGACATTCGCGCGACCTTCGCGTGTGAGCGCCTCGGGCTCGCGGGGCTTTCCTGATCGGCGCCCTGGCGCCCGCCCGCCGCGGCAACGATCATTTCCCCAGTTCCGCCGGAGATCCGCCCAGCGGCGGCATCTGGATCCGCATGAGCCCCGTCCGTTCCGACGTCCTGCCGCGGGCGCTCTACGAGCGCTGGGTGCGCGAGCACCACGCCGCGGTCTGGCGCGCCGCGCTGCGCATCGTGCGCGACCGCGCGCTCGCCGACGACATCGTCGCGCGCGTCTACCTGCGCGTGCTCGAGCAGCCGCCGCGGCTCGAGCCCGCGGCGAGCCCGGAGCGGCTGTTGTGTTGGCTCGCGTGCAAGGAAGCGTTGACCGAGTTGCGCGCGCGGCGCCGCCGCGACGCGCGC
>VGZE01000155.1 GCA_016872755.1 Planctomycetota bacterium | reverse complement strand
CGGATCCTTCTCGAGCACGTCGCGCGCGACGAGTCGCGTCGCCTGGCACGGGCTCGCGAGCGCTTGCACGGCTTCGTCGGTGTTCTTCGGTCGCGCCAACGGACGCGTGAGCCCGCCCGAGGGTGGCGCGATGCGCAGGATGCGCCCGCGCGCCGCACCATCGCCCGCAAGATGTCCGCCGACGCCCGGATCCTGCCAGTCGGCAACGAAGATCGCGCCGTCGATGCCGATGCACACGTCGCTCGGCCGGAACCAGCGCGCGCTCTGCGGCGTCGCGTCGCTCGTCTCGCGCGGCGCGCGCACGAGCCAGCCGAGCGCGAGGTCGAACGGCGTCAGCTGCGGCCCTGGCGTGTGCGTGTACACGACGCGCGCGCCCGCATCGCAGTCGAGCAGCGTGCCCCACGGCACGCTGCCGACCGACTGCTCGAGCACGCACACACCGGTCGGCCCGCCAGGCCCGTTGTTCGTGCCCGCCGGCATCACGCCCGGATCGTCCTGGTGCCAGTGCGCGTTCCAGGTCGTCTGCCACGGCCGCCGATCCGCCTCCCACGAGCGCGCGCCGTCGGCTGAGAAGAAGCCGTAGTTGCCGAGTTCGGCGACCCACGTCGTCCGACAACCCGCGTTGCCGTCGTCGTCGTTGTCCGCCGTGTACATCCGCCCGAAGCAGTCGAGCGCGACCTCGTACTGATTGCGGAAGTTGTGCGCGACGACCTCGAGCCCGGTGCCGTCGCGCTTGCAGCGCAGGATCAATCCGCCGGTCCACACCTTGCCGTCGTCGCTGACGAGCCCCGGCGCGTTGTCGGTCTCGTGCTCGCCGCCGCCGCGGTAGATCGAGCCCGAGCGCAGCGTCCAGCCCGCGCGATCCCTGACGATGTGCGGTCCCGCATTGCCGACCGCGACGTACAGCATCCCGTCGGGACCGAGCACGAACGAGTGCAGGCCATGGTCGTGATCGCGCCCGCCGAAGCCGGTCAGGAATTCCTCGCGCCGATCGGCGACGCGATCGCCGTCGTCGTCGTGGTACAGCCACGCGGTGGGGGAGCACGAGACGAGCACGCTCTTGTCCATCCACAGGATGCCGAGCGGTGCGACGAGCTCGCGGTCCTGCGCGAAGACCCTGCTCTCGTCGCAGCGGCCGTCGCCGTCGGTGTCGCTGAGCACGACGATCCGGTCACCGGCCTCGTGGTGCAGGCCGGGATTGCGTCCGCTCCACTGCCTGTAGTTGACCGCCTCGGCGACCCACACTCGACCCTCCGGGTCGATGTCGATCGCGGTCGGGTTGTACAGCAGCGGGGACTCGGCCCACACGCGGGCCTCCAGACCCTCACTGACCTCGAGTCCCTCGGCCAGCGGCGCGGCAGGCGCTCCGCGGGGCTCCTGGGCGGCCATCGGGAGGGTCGGGAGCAGGATGGCGAAGAGGCTGGTGAGCGATGCGGCGCTGCCAAGCATGCGCAGGACGATAGCAGAGGGCCTTGGTCCAGTTGGCTGCGCGCCATCCAGGAACCCACTGCCCATGGGGTTCGTAGCGGTGAGCGAACCACCGCTGGCGGTGGACGCGCAGCCAACTGGTCCAAGGTCCCCTGCTATTGACCTTGGTCCGGTTGGCTGCGCGCTGTCCGGGGATCCACCGCGGATGGGGGTCAGAGCATTGAGCGACCCACCGCCGGCGGTGGACGCGCAGCCAGGTAGACCAGGGTCGGGGCAGAGTTTCCTTCCCCAGGATTGTTTTCAGTTCGGCCCTTCCGGCCGGCCGATGACAGCGCCGACGCCTCGGGCGTCCCCCGTCCCCGGAATCCGACCATGAATCACATTGCCCCCCGCTTGTTCGCGTTCGCCCTCGTGACCCTCGGCGCCCGCGGTCTCGACGCCCAACTGCCCCAATTGCTGACGACGCTCACGCCCGCCGTGACCGAGGCCGGGCAACTGCAGACGCTCAAGGTGCATGGCACCAGCGGTGACAAGGTCTGGCTGCTGCTCTCCGGCCACACCGGCTCGCTCGACCTGCCCGGCATCGGCACGATCCTGGTCGGCGTCGGTCCGGATCTGAGCGTCCTGCCGCTGGGCCCGATTCCGCCCTCGGGCGTGCTCGAAGCCTCGTGCGCCCCAGGTTGCGACTCGCCGATCTTGCTCTCGCCCTGCTTCATGCAGGCGTTCAGCTTCGACTCGAGCTCGACCGCGCTGACCGGGCTCGGCAACCTGCAGGTGCTGCAAGCCGCGGCCGGAGACTGCGGACGCTGCGTGAAGGAAGCCAATCCCGATCCGATCCACTGGGGCATCTTCCCCGCCCACGCCTTCTGGCTGCCCGGCATCGGCACCGACTTCGTGTTCGTGGCCGGCGGCAGCCTGGTCGAGCGCGGCAACGGCTACGCCCACATGTCGGGCGTGATCGCGCGCACGTCCGATCCGAACAAGCGTTTTCTGGTCGACATCGACATGAACCAGGCGCTCTATCCCGGCATGCTCGGCTGCCCGCCGGCCGGCAGCCCCAAGATCGAGCTCGCGCCGCAGGCCTACATCGACCAGGGCGGTCCGGTCGATCCGCAGACCTGGCACTATTACCAGCTCTGCGATGGGTTCCTGCGCGGCATGGCCAACTACGAAGGCGCGCTGCTCTCGGTGCATCGGTTGGGCCCCGCCGTCCAGGTCGGCTACGGCGCCAACGGCAAGAACACGCTCCTCGGCGCCTCCGGCTGGCTCGACGTGCAGATCCTGTCGCAACCGGCACAGGGCGATGTCCTCGCGATGACCGGCCACGGCGATTTCAACGTCGATCTGACCTCCGACTGCGGTGACTGCGCGTTGAAGGCCGTCCCGGACCCGCTCTGGAGCGCCTCGCAGTACACGCACTCGTTCTACCTTCCTGAGATCGGCAAGGACTTCGTGTTCGATCCGGCCGGACAGTACGTCGAGTACGGAAACGGCACCGCGCGGCTGACCGGGACGATCCGTCGAACCGCCAAGCCGAGCAAGGCCTTCCAGGTCGACGTGACCTTCGCGCAGCGCGTCAATCCCGGCGCCGCGACCTTCCCGCCGCCGGGCAGTCCGAAGATGAGCCTGTCACCGAGTGCCTACTCCGTGAACGGTGGCCCCGTCGATCCGACGGCCTGGCACTACTTCCTCACGATCGACGGCGTGCTGACCGGCATCGACGACTACGCGGGCGGCACGCTCAAGATCACGCGTGATGGTCCCGCGTTCCAAGTCGGTTACGGCGCCAACAACAAGAACCTGAACTGGGGGGCGTCGGGCTGGCTGAAGGTCAAGATCCTGACGCACCCCACGCTGGGCAGCCCGTTCCCGTCCACGCTGGACTCGGGCGACATCAACATCGACCTCGGCGACTGCCCGTAGGAGGCGTAGCGCAGCTCGCGGCGGGCTCTCAGAACACGAGCTCGCCGCGCAGCACGGTCACCGCCTGACCGTACAGGTACACGCGGCGATCGTCGCACTCGCACGCCAGCTCACCGCCGCGCGGGCCGATCTGGCGCGCGCGGAAGCGCAGGCTGCCGTCCTTGGCTCGGCCCAGGCGCTCGCGCCAGTACGGCGCCAGCTCGCAGTGCGCCGAGCCGGTGACCGGATCCTCGGGCACGCCCGCGCGCGGAGCGAAGAAGCGCGAGACGAAATCGACCGCGGCGTCGGCATCCGTGCCGGGTGCGGTCGCGCACAGGGCGAAGTAGTCCAGGGCCTCCACGGCACGCAGATCCGGCCGCAGCGTGCGCACCTGTGAGGCCTGTTCGAAGCGCACGATCAGGTCGCGCGCCTTCCACGCATCCAGCGGTCGAGCGCCCAGGGCCTGCACGATCTCGTCGGTGAGCGCGATCGGCACGGGCGGTCGGCTCGGGAAGTCCATGCGGTACGCGCTCTCCGTGCGCGAGGTCCTCAGCATCCCGCTGCGGGTCTTGAAGTCGACGTGCTGCGCCCGGGTCTCGAATTCGGTCAGCAGCACATGCGCGCTCGCCAGCGTCGCATGTCCGCACAGATCGACTTCGGCGCGCGGCGTGAACCAGCGCAGATCCCACTCACGCGGCGCGGGGCGTGGCACGAGGAAGGCAGTCTCGGACAGGTTGTTCTCGGCCGCGATCGCGAGCAGCAGGTCATCGGACAGCCAGCGTTCCAACATGCACACCGCGGCGGGATTGCCGGAGAAAGGTCGGCACGTGAACGCGTCGACCTGGAACTGCTTCAGCCGCATCTCGAACGCGATTGTGGGGCGCAGCGCCGGCTGATTGCGAGCCCGAGCTGTGTACAACTCCGTTGAACTTCGGCACGCGTTCCAGTTCTGGGAAGCGCGTGTCCGCGGTCCCTACACTCCGCGTCGATTTCGTTGGTGTGGGCGACTTCCAACCATGCGCGATGGACCTCGTCGCGACTGTCCTTCGCGCGAACCCGAAGGTCAGGGCAGGAAGCCCTTCACGTTGTCGAGCTTGCGCGGCAGGTACTCCTCGATCACGAAGTTGAGTCCCCACTTCGCCAGCGCCTGCTGCTCGGCGCGCACGCCCATCGACAGCAGCTGCTCGATCGCCTTGATCCACGGCTTGTGCGCCTGGAAGAACGGGTCGTTCTTGATCGCGTCCTTGGCGCGCTTGACGTCGACCTCGGCGAGCTTGTGCGTGGCGTCCTCGAGCTTGAAGTCCTTGATGTCCTGCGGCGTGACACCGAGATACTTCGCCTGCGGAACACAGAACAGCCGATTGATGTGCGCGGCGTTGCCCGAGCCGACCTTGAGCGTGCGGTAGATGTTCGCGATCCCGTATGGATCGCAGTCGACGAATGCGTAGACGGGGATCTTCTTGTCGTCGGCCAGCCGCCGCACGAAACGCCGCGTCGCGCGCGTCGGCACGCCCTGCGTCTCGATCAGGATGCAATTGGCGCTCTTCCAGAACTTGTGGTTGTTCAGGCGCCCGAACATGCCGCCCGTTTCGATGGCCAGGATGAACTTCGCCTTGGTCTCGAACTTGAGGTGCTCGACCGAATGGGGGATCGCGTAGGAGCCGGTGCCGAAGTTCGTGCAGTCGATCTCGATCGGCCGGCCGGTCTCGGTGTCGCGATCGATCACCGTCAGCTCGCCGGCCACGGCCCCGCCGTGCTCCTCCGGGTAGTAGCGCAGCTGTTCGCGCGAGAGGCCCTCGAGGCTCGCCAGCGCCTCGATGTCGTCCATCACGGCGTCGGACTCGGGTTGCTCGTTGAACTTGGCGTCGCCCCAGTTCTTGGACACGTAATACGCTTCCCGCTTCGTCGCGAAGTCGTCGTTCTCGACCATCTCCTTCGAGATCGACATCAGGCGCAGCGTCTGCGCGAAGGACTTGACCGTGTTGACGGACAGTGCGCGCGAGATCACGCCGCGGCCGAGTTGGAAGTAGCCGATCGCGGCGTCGTACTTGACGTTGGAGAGCGCGCGCTTGGGGAACTTGAGCTCGGGCAGCGTCTGCGCGTCGATCTTCGAACGCACGCCGGTGGCCGTGCGCTCGATCAGCGCGAGGGTCTTCTTGTCGAGCGTGTCGAGCTCGCGCGTGCGGCCCTTGACCCGCGGCTTGTCGCCGTCCTTCTGCTTCGCCATGCGCGGATCTTGACCCCTGCGACCGGCCCAGACAAGCGCCGCCGCTCAGTTCGCGGCGCGCGCGCGCCAGCGATCGAGCGCCACCGCGAGCGCGACGATCGCGCCGGTCGCGACCTCCTGCACCCAGTTGTCCAGCCCGAGCTTGGTGCACCCGTTGTCGACCACCGTCATCAGCAGCGCGCCGATCACCGCGCCGCCGACCGAGCCCGTGCCGCCCGACAGCGAAGCCCCGCCGATCACGACTGCCGCGATCACGCGCAGCTCGTAGCCGCCGGCCGTGGTGGGGTCGCCCATGTGCAGGTAGGAGATCTGCATCAGTCCGGCCAGCGCGGCGCACAGACCCGCGATCGCGTAGACGGCCCAGCGCGTGCGCCCGAGGTCGACGCCGCACAGTCGCGCGGTCTCCTCGCTCGAGCCGACCGCGACGACGTGTCGGCCCAGCACGCTCGCCCGCAGCGTGAACGCACCCAGCGCGGCGCAGCCGAGCCACAGCAGCACGCCGGGCGGGAACCAGTGCCCGAAGCCGCTCGGCGCGGGCTGCATCAGGCCCTCGATCCAGCCGAACGCGTCGGGGTAGACCGGCTGATTGCCGCCCAGTCCCTTGGCGGCGCCGCGCACCGCGCCCCACAGCGCCAGCGTCGCGACGAAGGGCGAGAGCAGGCGCGTGTTGACCAGGGCGGCGGTCAGCGAGCCGACGCCCACTCCGACTCCCAGCGCGGCCAGCGCGGCCAGGTGGGGGCCGTGGCCGGCGCGCAGTGCGAGCGCGGCCAGCATCCCGCTGGCCGCGATGGTCGAGCCGACCGCGAGGTCGATGCCGCCGGCGACGATGACGAAGGTCGCGCCGACGGCCGCCGTGCCGACCACCGCGGTCTGCAGCAGGATCAGGCGCTGGTTGCCCGGCGCCGTGAACGGCGTGCCGGCCAAGGCGGCGAACGCGCACCAGGCCAGCAGCAGCCCGAGCAGCGGTCCGAAGCGGCGCAGGAACTCGCGCATCACCACGCTCCCGTGGAGGCCGCCGCGAGCACGCGCTCGGGTGTGAGCTCATCGACCGGCCGCGCCTCGAGCAGGCGGCCCTTCGACAGCACCGCGATGCGGTCGCACAGCCCGAACAACTCGGGCAGCACGCTCGACACGAGCAGCACCGCGCGCGGCGGCGTCGGCGGCGCCGGCCGCGCCAGCTCGTCGATCCAGCGGTAGAGCTCGGCGCGCGCGCCGACGTCCACGCCGCGCGTGGGCTCGTCGAGCAAGAGCAGCCTGCACTCGGCCGCCAGCAGGCGCGCCAACTGCACCTTCTGCTGATTGCCGCCCGACAGCTCGCCGACCGGCTGCTCCGGCCCGCGACAGCGCACTCCCAGGCGCTCGAGCCAGGGGCGCGCGTAGGTCGCCGCCGCGCCACGGCTCAGTCGCCCGGCGCGCGCCAGGCGCGCCAGCCTCGGGAGCGCGATGTTCTCGTCGATCGGTCGTCCGAGCAGCAGGCCTTCGCGGCGGCGATCCTCGCCCAGCAGGCCGGCGCCGTCGTGCCAGCGCTGGCGCGGCGTCGCCATGCCCCGGCGTCCGGCCAGCTCGAGCGAGCCCGTGCAGCGCGCACCCAATCCGAAGAGCGCGTGCAGCAGCTCGCTGCGACCCGCGCCGATCAGGCCGGCGATGCCGACGATCTCGCCCGCGTGCACGTCGAGTCGTTCGACGACGAGCCCGGCGCTGGTGCGCAAGTCGCGCAGCGCGAGCAGGCACTCGCCGCGCCGCGGCGGCGAGCGCGGGAACAGCGCGTCGACGGAGCGCCCGACCATCAGGCGCACCAACTCGTCGTCGCTCGCCTGCGCGAGCGTGCCGCGGCCGACGTCGGCCCCGTCGCGCAGCACCGTGTAGCGCGTCGCGACGCGCCGCAGTTCCTCGAGATCGTGCGCGATGTACAGGATCGCCGTGCCGGCGGCGGCCAGCTCGCGCACCAACTCGTGCAGCGCGCGCGCCTCGGCGGGGCCGAGGCTGGAGGTCGGCTCGTCGAGCGCGATCAGCGCGGCGGGCTCGACCAGCGCGCGGGCCAGCTCGATGCGCTGGCGCG
>VGZE01000154.1 GCA_016872755.1 Planctomycetota bacterium | reverse complement strand
TGTGGAGGGTGCCGGCCGGCGCCATGCCGAGCGGATTGTCACCTGCCGGGCCCGGCTCGATCGGCAGGCCCATCTCGAGGTGGCCGCGCGGTTGCGACAACTGCGACGGAGTACCAGGCGCACCGCTGCCGGCGGACGCGATGCCCAGCGGCTGGAACAGCTCGCGCTGGATCAGCTCCTCGAAGTCGAGCCCCGCGACGTGCTCGGCCATGTGCCCGGCGAGCACATAGCCGACGTTCGAGTACTCGAACTTCCCGCGGCGCTCGGCGGGCAACGGCTCCGCCGTCACGGAGGCGAGCTGTCGCACGCGCTGCTGCCGCGGCGTGCCCTTGCGATCGGGCTTGACGTTCGCGGGAGCACCGGAGCGGTGCTGCAACAGCTGCTCGAGCGTCACGTCGCGCCAGGTCGGGTGCATCTTCGGCGCGCTCTGTGCGAGGACCTGCGCCAGCGTCGATTCCCAGTTCAGCTTGCCCTGCTGCACCAGGCGCGCGCACAGGGTCGCCGTCATCGCCTTCGTGCACGAGCCGATGTGCACGAGGTCGGTCGCGAGCATGCGCGCGTCGTTGCCGCTCTTGCGCAGGCCGGTCGCGCCGAGCGCGACGACGCGCTCGCGCTCCAGCGTGAGGCCGATCATCCCGGGCAGGTCGTGCTGGACGCGCACCGCCTCGAGCAACGCGGAGACGTCGAGCGGCGCGCTGAGCACGGCCGCCGGAGCCTGGGCGGGGGCCGGGGCTCGCTCGGCGGGAGCCTGGAGCGGCGCGAGCAGCAGCAGGAGTGCGAGCATGGGCGCCATCCTCGGCGCGCGCCCGCGCTCAGGTCAACAGCCACTCCAGTTCGCGTTTCGTCATGCCCTTGAGCGGCGCTCCGCTCTCGCCGAACAACGCGTCGAAGAGCTCGCGCTTCTTCGCCTGCAGTTCGAGCACCTTCTCCTCGATCGTGCCGCTGCACACGACCCGGTACGCCATCACCTTCTGCTGCTGGCCGATGCGGTGCGCGCGGTCGATCGCCTGCGCCTCGGCCGCCGGGTTCCACCAGGGATCGAGCAGGAACACGTAGCTCGCCGCGGTCAGGTTGAGGCCGACGCCGCCGGCCTTGAGCGACAGCAGGAACACGCGCACGTCCGGATCGTTCTGGAAGCGGTCGACGCGGGCCTCGCGATCGCGCGTCTGGCCGTCGAGCCGCTCGTACGACAGCTTCTGAGCCTTGAGGCGCTCCTCGACGATGTCGAGGAACGACGTGAACTGCGAGTAGACCAGCGCCTTGTGCCCCTCCTCGGCAAGGTCCTGCAACAGCGGCAGCACGAGCTCGAGCTTGGCGCTCGAATCGGCGCGTCGCGCGCGGTCGATCAGGCCGGGATGGCAGGCCGCCTGCCGCAACCGCAGCAAGGCCTCGATCACCAGCAGCTTCGAACGCGCGATGCCCTGTTCCTCGACCGCGCCGAGCACCGAAGCGCGGCTGAACTCGAGGATGCGCGCATAGTCCTTCGCCTGCACGCCCTCGAGCTCGCAGCGCAGCTCCTGCTCGCTGCGCTCGGGCAGCTCGGGCAGCACGGCCGCCTTCGTGCGGCGCAGCACGAGCGGCGCGAGCGCGCGGCGCAGGAGCGCGCGGTCGCGCTCGGCGAGCGAGAGCCCGTCACTGGACTCGACCAGGCTCGCGAAAGCGCGCGACTTGCCGAGCAAGCCGGGGTTGAGGAACTCCATCAGCGACCACAGCTCGCCGACGTGGTTCTCGACCGGCGTGCCCGACAGCGCCAGGCGCAGCTCGCCCGACAACAGCCGCGCGGCGCGCGCGGTCTGGCTGCCGGCGGTCTTGATCGCCTGCGCCTCGTCGAGCACGACGCAGTCGAACGGGACCTCGCGCAGCATCGCGATGTCCTGGCGCAGCGTGCCGTAGGTCGTCAGCACGAGGTCGTACTTCGCAAACCCGCGCGCGCTGCGGCGCCGCTCGCCGCCCGCATGAATGAGCACCTGCAGGCCGGGCGCGAAACGCTCGGCCTCGCGTTGCCAATTGAACACCAGCGACTTGGGCGCGACCACCAGCGCCGTGCGCCGCGGCTCGTGCCCGGCGCGCGAGGCGAGCAGCGCGAGCACCTGCACGGTCTTGCCCAGGCCCATGTCGTCGGCCAGGCAGCCGCCGAAACCAACGCTCGCGAGCGCCTGCAACCAGGCCAGGCCCTCGCGCTGGTACGGGCGCAGCTTGCCGCGGAAACCCACGGGTTCCTCGCCCGTGCTGAGGCCGGCGAATTCGCGCACGCGCCGAGCCGTCTCCGAGAGCCGCGCATCGGCCTCGATCGCGCTCTCCTCGCGCGCGATCGTCTCCAGCAGCAGCGCCTGGCTCGAGCGGAAGCGCAGCGTGTCGCCCGACTGCTCGCCGAGCGCGTCGAACAGCCCCCACGACGACAACCACTGCTCGGGCAGCAACCCGAGACTGCCGTCGGAGAGCCGCACCAGGCCGCTGCCGCTGCGGGCCGCCTCGAGCAGCGCCGGCAGCGTGGCCTGCGCGCCTTCGTACTCGACTCCGCCGGAGAGTTCGAGCCAGTCGATGCCCGATGAGAGCGCGAACTTGGCCATGCCCGGCGCGCGCAGGCGCTTGCCCGCCGCGTCGATCAGCCAGCCGCGCGCGGTGAGCTCGCGCACGAGCGCGAACAACACGGCGACCGGAATCGCGCCATCGCGGTCGGCCTCGGTCTGCGCGCGCTCGATGCCTCCGGCGGCGCGAAATTCCGCCAACAGGCGCGCCTCGGCGGCGCGGTCGCGCGGCAACAGACGCGTGTCGCCCGGTTCCCAGACGAGCTCGCGCGCATCTCCGGCCCGCACGCGGAAGCCCTCGTAGGCGAAGGCGAGCTGAATGGCGATTTCCTGCGCGCCCTTCTCGGGCGCGTCCAGGCGCAGGTACGGGTGCGGCTCGACACCGGCGCTGCGCTCGGCGCCGGGCAACGCGTCCAACGCGCCTCCGTACTCGGCGACCAGCCAGGTCGAAATCGCTCGTTCATCGCCGGCCGCCGCCTCGAAGCGCCGGCCCGCGCGCAGCGCGCGCAGCAGCGGCCAGGCGCCGCGCGCATCGACGCGCGCGAGCCGCCGATCGTGCACGACGAGCTCCGGCGCGACGACCGCGTCGATCTGTTCGGGCCGCAACGCGTCCTCGCCGCGGCGCAGACGCGCACGCAGCTCGAGCCGATCCGCGTCGCGCAGCAGCGCAAGCCCCAGCCGCCACGGCTCGCTTTCCTCCGCCTGCAGCTCGAACGGCTCGGCCTCGGCCGTCGCGCGTGCCTCCAGGCGGCCGGCGCGCGCGATCTCGGGCAGCAGGCGCAGCGCCTGCGCATCGCGCAGGTGCAGCACGCCCGGCTCCTCCTGGAAGGGCGCCGCGAACGAATCCTCCGCGCCGAGCACGAGATCGATCCACTCGCGGTCCTGAGCAGGCCATTTCGCGCGCGTGAGCAGATCGGCCGCGACCAGCCCGCGCAGCTTGTTCCAACCGCCGCGCTTGCGCGCTGTCTGCAGACCGACGAACAGGCGGGCGCCTCCGGTGCGACGGCTGCCGTCGAGTTCCAGGATCCAACGCAGCAGCCAGGCCGGCTGCACGGACGGCGCGGCCGCCCGCTCGTCCCCGTAGTCGAGCACGTGCACCTTCCACTCGCGCAACGCGTCCTGGGCGTGCGCGCTCGCCGCGCGCCCGCCGCGGGTGGGCCCGGATGAGGCTCCGGCGAGACCGCCGGCGACGAGCGCGAGCGCCCACAGATGCTTGCACGGCCCGTAATCCTGGAATGCCGGACACTCGCAGTGGCACTCCACCTCGCGCGTGCGCGGCTCGAGCATCAGCCGACCGCGGTAGAGCGAACTGCCGCGCACGCGGCCGAGCACATGTTCGGGGCTGCTGGACTGGACCTCCACGCGCCCCAGGCGCGCGTAGACCTCGCCCTTCGCGCGCGTCGCGGAAGGGACCAGCACCTTCAGTCGGTCGATCAGTTCGTCGCGCAAGCGCCGCGCATCGTAGCGGCACGGCTAGGATGTCCGGCCGATGAACTCGCGCGCGCTGCTCGTGCTGGTCGCAGCCCTGCTCGCGGCGCTCCTCGCGTGGCTGCTGCTGCGCGAACAGCCCCCGGAGGCCGGACAGGCCGCCATGCCCGACGCGCCGGCGCGCACCGAGGCCGGCACGCAGGCGTCGCACCTGGATTCGCCGCCGGAGGCCGGGGGGGTCGGCGAAACCCGCTCCGAGGTCGCTTTGCGCGCCGCGCTGGGATCGCCCGCGACCTTCGTCGAGCGCGACTGCCGCGTGCGCGTGCGCTCCTCGGTCGGCTTGCCGCTCGAATGGGTCGAAATGCGCTCGTCGGACGGCCTGTGGCGACCCCACTCGTGCGTCGGAGGCGTCGCGACGCTGCGCGTGCGCCGCATGCCGCTCGAGCTGCGCGCGCCGGGTCACGCGCAGCGAAGCCTCGAGCTGCTCGGCAAGCCGGAAGACGAAGTGCACGACGTCGTGCTGGATCCCGAGTCGCTGCTCGTGCTCGCCGATCCCGCGCACTGCATCGCCCCCCTCGGTCGGCCCGGCGCGCGCGGCGGGCTGAGCGCGGCCGATCTGCCGCTCTTGGCCGCGCACGGCAGGGTGCACGAGGGTTCGTATGCGATCGCGTTCGACAGCTCCAGGCTCGAGGCGCGCGGACTGCACGTGTTCGAGCTCGCGCTGCCGCTCGAGACTGGCGAGAAACTCGAGTGCAAAGTGCACCTGTCGCCGAGCCTACTCGCGGAGGGCACCGTTCCCGAGGAACTCTCGCGGGCACGTCGAGCCGAGCTCGCGGTCCGAGTCGGCGGCCCCGCGCGCGGGCGCGGGCCGTGGACGTTGCGCCTCACCGACAGCGGCGTGTCGATCGACGCGTGGATCCGCCGCCAGGCCAGCGATCACATCGCGGGCAGCCTGGAAACACTCGTGCGGCCGCTCGACGACGAGCGCGAATCCGCGCTCGGCCGCTGGACTTTTCCAGACCTGACGCTCGAGCGCGACTACACGTACGCGGCCTTCGACCTCGCGACCGGCGCCCATGCGATCGGCACGCTGCGCCACACCGGCGATCCGATCGAGCTCACGCTGCTGCCAGGCTGCATCATCGCGGGGCGGTTGAGCGCAACCGGAGGCCCGCTGCCGACCAGCGTTTCCGCGACGATCGAGTGGCGCCCTCCAGCCTCGCGCGTGCGCTGGCGCGAGATGCGCTCGCTGTGGAACTCACAGGTCGTGCGCGCGGTGCGCGTCGGCCACGACGGACGATTCGAGTTCGCCGGCCGCTCCGCGTCGGCCGCTGAGGGCGATCACGCTGGGCAAGCGTCGCTGTCGCTGCAGATCGACGCGCCCGGCTTCGCATTGTCCTCGGTCGAGCGCGAAGTCGAGATCGGAACGCGCCATGACCTCGGAGTGATCGAACTCGTCCAGGACGCGCCGTGGCTCACCATCGCCCCCGGACACGGCATCGATCCCGCGCGCATCCACCAGCACTGGCTGTGCGCGCTGGACACGCAGGTGGGAGTCGAGCGCCTCGAGCTCCGCGAGGATGGCTCGCTCGCGGTTCATGCCCCCCAGTTGCGCGAGATCCCCGGCGTGCTCGACCGGGCGGCGCTGCAGTGGATCGAGCGCGACCAGGAACGCGGGCACCTGTTCCTCAAGCCGGTCGGGGCGGCACACTTCGCGCCCGCGACGACCGCGGCGCACGAGATCCTGCTCACGGTCGGGCCCGGCGACGGTCCGGACCGGCTGTGGCGGTTGTCGCTCTCCTGGGGCGGCGCGCGCGTCGACCTCGAGGAAGTGCGGGGCGCGCAGGAAGGCGAGGCGCTGCCGCGCACGGTCGAGGCGCCGCCGGGTGCGCGGCTCGAATGGGTCGCGTACCAGGTACTCAACGCCGGCATCTCGGAGCCGCTGGGCCCTGCGCAGGTGCTCGAGCTGGTGCCCAGTGCCGACGGAAGCCCGCTGGAAGCCGCGCTGCGCTGAGCGGGCAGCGACGCGCTTTCTCCGCGCTGGACAGCGATCCGGGCAGGTGGCATTTTGTTCGCCCATTTTTCGGAATTCGCTCCCCCACCCACGCCCATGAACAAGAAGCTCCTCGTCGCCCTCCTCTTCGCCGTCGCGGCCGTCCTCGGCCTCGGTCACGACACGCTCGCTCAGAACGCTCCCGCCGCGGCCGGGGCGGCCGACCAGCCCACGATCCTGCAGGGCCTCAAGGGCCTGCTGGTCGGGCTCGGTGTCGCGCTGGTCTCGCTGGTGATCTCGCTGGGCCTGGCGATGTACGCGATCAAGCTCGCCATCGCGAGCTTCGACACGCTGACCAAGGACATCGACGAACAGGCCGAGCTCAAGAAGGGCAACATGGCCGTCGGCATCCTGCTCGCCGCGGTGATCTACGCGATCGCGAACGTGATTTCCTCGGGCGTCGCGGGCCTGACCAATGCGATCCGCCCCGAGCTTTCGTGGACCTTCGTGATCAGCGTCGTGGTCGGTCTGGTGAACCTGGTCATCGGCATCAAGATCGCGACCTTCGCCGTGTCGCTGGCGATCAAGGTGCTCGACAAGATCACGGTCGACATCGACGAGATGAAGGAGATCCAGAAGGGCAACGCGGCCGTCGCGGTCGTGATCGCCGGCGTGCTGATCGCGGTGTCGTTCATCATCCGCGAGGGCGTCGAGGGCATCTCGTCGATCCTGTCGGCGCAGAACATCGCCAGCGTGCTGCACGTCGATACGTACCTGAAGTAGCGCGCACTCGCGCGCCCGGGCGGCGCCGACTCACTTCCGAGGAGTCCTCCGAACGTACTCGAATGCTCCTTCGAGTACGTTCGGCGAGCGCGCTTTGGGGGGGGAGTGAGGAGAACGTCTCGAGCAGAGCCGCCGGTTGGGCAGAAGGCCGCGGCGAGCCTGTGGACAAGCTGCGGAGAGAGCACCGCGCCGCGCCCGGTCGCCGAACCGCCCTCTCCCGGATCCCTCGTTTCCGCAACGATTTACGCACGCGCTTCCGGCCTGGGGACTCGACAAGGTCGGCATTTTAGGTATTTGTTAGGAACCGGTGGGGAGTCCGGTTTGGGCCGTCCGGTCCGCACACCCCGCCATGTACGCCGCCCTCCGCACCCACGGTCACCACTCGCTGCTGACCGGCGTCGACTCCCCCGCCCGCCTGCTCGCGCGCGCCGCCGAGCTCGGTCTGCCCGCGCTCGCGCTGTGTGACGTCGACACGCTGTCGGGCCTGCACGACTTCCTGCGCGCGGAGGACCGCGGCGTGCGGCGCATCGTCGGCGCCGAGCTCAGCGATCCGCGCGGCGAGCCCGGTCGCGTGATCGCGCTCGTGCGCGACGAGCAGGGCTTCCAGAACCTGTGCAAGCTCGTCAGCGCGCGCCAGCTCGGCGGCGATCCCGGCGATCCGAGTGCGCGCGTGCCGGCGAACCTCGCTGCGAGCGGTGCCGGCGCCAATGCCGCCGGCGCCGATGACGCCGCCGAGCCGCGCTTCGACCTCGTCTCCGCCGTCGCGCGCCACCAGCGCGGGCTCACCTTCATCGTCGACCACCCGCGCCTCGCGTTCGCGCTTGCCGAGCGCGTGCCGAAGGAATTCCTGTACGTCGCAATCGCTCCCGGCTGCCTGCGCCGCGCCGCGCGCGCGCGCGTCGAGCGCGCCGGCCCGCAG
>VGZE01000153.1 GCA_016872755.1 Planctomycetota bacterium | reverse complement strand
GGAGCCCGCGGCCGCGCGCTGCACGTCGCGCGCTTGCGCACGCCGCTCGGCACGCTGGTCGCGGCGGCGACCGACGAGGCCGTGTGCTTCGCCGAGTTCGCCGATCGCGACGGCCTCGCCGCCCAGGTGCGCGCGCTGCGCGCGCACTTCGAGCTGCCGATCGTGCCGGGCTCGAACGCGCTGCTCGCCCAGCTCAAGCGCGAGCTCGGCGAGTACTTCGCCGGCACGCGGCGCGCGTTCGATGTGCCGCTCGCTGCGCCGGGGACGCCGTTCCAACGGCGCGTCTGGGATGCGCTGCGCGCGATCCCCTACGGGGAAACGCGCAGCTACGCCGAGATCGCGCGAGCGGCCGGCTCGCCGCGCGCGGTGCGGGCGGCCGGGAGCGCCAACGGAGCGAATCGGCTCGCGATCCTGCTGCCCTGCCACCGCGTGGTGGCAAGCGACGGGTCGCTGGCCGGCTATGCGGGCGGCGAGTGGCGCAAGCGAAAGCTGCTCGAACACGAGCGCGGCAGCGCGCAAGTCACTTGAGCTAGATCGCGGCCGTCGCCTCGATCTCGACCAACGCGCCTTCCTCGAGCAGCGCCGCGACCTGCACGAGCGCCATGGCCGGGTAGTGCCGGCCGACCAACCGCTTGTACGAACCGCCGATCTCCTTCGCCGCGGCCAGGTACTGCCGCTTGTCGGTCACGTAGATCGTCAGCCGCACGAGCGCAGTCGGCTCGGCGCCGGCTGCCTTCAAGCAAGCCACGACGTTCGCCAACGCCTGCTCGAACTGCCGCGCGAAATCGCCAGCGCCGACGAGCTGCTTCTTCTCGTCCCACGCGACCTGGCCGGCGACGAAGACGAGCTTCGTCGCTCCGCTGACTGCGATCGCGTTCGAGTAGCCGCTCGGCGCGGCCCAGCCCGGCGGCTGGATCGGCTCGATGCGCGCGCCGTGATCGCCGGGCGTCACGCGTGCTCCTTCGGCGTGCCGCTGCCGTCGATCTCGACCACCGCTCCGTGGCCATCCGCGATGATGAGCCTCCAGGCAGCGTCGGCGACCTCGACCACCTCGACCAGCCTTCCGCCGGGATTCTGCGCCGCGAAGAACTCGCGCACCTGCTGCGGCGACTGCCCGGTCTTCTCGACCACGCGCGCGATCGATTGCGCGAGCAGCGGCGTGTCCACGTAGTGCGGGCAGATCGTGTGCACCGCCACTCCGCTGCCGGCCAGCTCGACAGCGGCGGCGCGCGAGTAGCCGAGCAGTGCGTGCTTGCTCGCGCAGTAGGCGCTCACGTACGCATAGCCGCGCAACGCCGCGGAGGACGCGATGTTGACGATGCGGCCGTAGCCGTGCTCGCGCATGCCGGGCAGGAGCGCCTCGACGAGCTGGCGCGCGCCGTGGAAGTTCACGGCCATGTGTTCGACGTGCAGGTCGGGCTCGTCGGCCGCGGGCGGTCGCTTGGGCAGTCCGGCGCTCTTGGCGATCCCGGCCGCGTTGACCAACCACGCGATCGGTTGCCCGCCGGCGAGCTCGCGCACGCGCTCCAGCGCGGCGGCACGCGAGGCGGCGGAAGCGACGTCGAGCTCGAGCGGCCAGGCGCGGCCGCCATCGGCCTCGATCGAGCGCGCGACCGCCTCGGTGCGGGCCAGGTTGCGCCCGGCGACGAAGACGCGGCCCGCGCCGCGCGCGATGCGGCGCGCGATCGCCTCGCCGATCCCGCTGTTGCCGCCGGTGACGAGCGCCAGGGGTTTGCGTGTCGAAGGCTCGGACAAGACGGCGCGATTGTAGAGTCTCGCCCATGCGTGCACCCATCTTGTTTCGCGGTCTGGCCCTGCTCGTCCTCGCGCTGCCTCGGCCGGCGCAGGAAACGCCGGCGGCCGCGCCGGACCTGGCCGCGCGTTGCCGCGCGCTGTTCGCGCGCGCGCTCGAGGACAACCAGAGCCATGCGATCCTGGCGGACCTGTGTGCGCGCGCGCCCAAGCGCATGTCCGGCACGACCGGTTACGCGGCCGCGGTCGAGTGGGGCCGCCAGAAGATGATCGAGCTGGGCTTCCAAAACGTGCGCCTCGAACCGTGCATGGTGCCGCACTGGGAGCGCGGCGAGCCCGAGGAGCTCGCGCTCGCGGCGCCCTCCGCGTTCGCCGGCGAGAAGCTGGCGGTGATCGCGCTCGGAGGCAGCGTCGCGACTCCGCCCACCGGTCTGGTCGCACGCGTCGTCGAGTTCAAGGGACTCGGCGACTTGAAGGCGAACGGCGCGCGGGCGCGCGGCGCGATCGCGTTCCTGAACCAGCCGCTCGATCCAACAGAGGTCGACACGTTCCGCGCCTACGGGAAGGCGGTCGGCCAGCGCTGGGCCGGCGCCATGGAGGCCGCGCGAGCTGGCGCCGTGGCCGTGGTGGTGCGCTCGATGACGCTGCGCCTCGACGATCATCCGCACTCGGGCTCGATGGGCTACGCCGACGACGTGCCGAAGATCCCGGCGGCGGCGATCAGCACGCGCGCGGCCGAACGCCTGTCGGCGCTGCTCGGCGCCGGCCATGCGATCGAGCTGCGACTCGTGATGCACTGCATGACGTATCCCGACAAGCCCTCCTTCAACGTCGTCGGCGAGCTGGTCGGCCGCGAGCGGCCCGACGAGATCCTGGTCGTGGGCGGTCACCTCGACGCCTGGGACGCCGGCAGCGGCGCGCACGACGACGGCGCAGGCTGTGCGCAGGCGCTGGAGGCGCTGCGGCTGATCCGCGTGCTCGGGCTGGGCCCGCGGCGCACGCTGCGCTGCGTGCTGTTCGCGAACGAGGAATTCGGGACGCGCGGCGGCAATGCCTACGCCGAGCAGCACCGCGACGAGCTCCCGAAACACGTGCTCGCGCTGGAGAGCGACCGCGGCGGATTCCTGCCGCGCGGGTTCGAGGGCACGCTGTCGGCCGAGGCGCGCGCGCGGCTCGATCCGCTGTACGCGGCGCTCGCCTTCGCGCAGATCACGCACTGGGAGCCGGGCGACGGCGGCGTCGACATCGGGCCGATGAAGCCCGCCGGCGTGCCGCTGGTCGGCCTCGTGCCGGATTCGCAGCGCTACTTCGACGTACACCACGCGGCGACCGACGTGATCGAGAACGTGCACCCGCGCGAGCTCGCTCTCGGCGCGGCGGCGATGGCGGCGCTGCTGCACTACGTCGACGGGCTCGACCAGTCGCTGCGCTAGGACGCGCGATGGATCACGATCACTGGCCCAGCGAGCAAGAGGCGCGCGCCGCGCGGCTCTTCGCGCCGATCCGCCTCGGCCCGCTGGAACTGCGCACGCGCACCTGGGTGCCGGCGATGGTGCCGTGGCGCGCCAGCGAGGACGGCTTCGTCACGCCCGAGGTGCTGCGCTGGTACGGCCGCTTCGCCGACGGCGAGCCGGGCGCGCTCGTCGTCGAGGCGACCGGCATCCGCGACGTGCCGTCGGGCCCGCTGCTGCGCATCGGCCACGACCGCTTCGTGCCCGGACTGCGCGAGCTCGTCGAGATCGTGCGCGCGCGCTCGGGCGGCCGCACGAAGCTGCTGATCCAGATCCTCGATTTCCTCGCCATCCGGCGCCGGCCCGAGAAGGACAAGTACGTGCGCCGCTTCCTCGCGCTCCGCGACGCGCACCGCGCGGCGCTCCCCCACTGCGCGACGGACGCCGAGCTGCGCGAGGCGCTGCTCGCGCTGCCGCACGAAGAGCTGCTCGCGATCCTCTCGCCGCGCGAGCGCGAAGACCTCGAGTACGGCTACCGCGAGCGCGTCAACGACCTCGGGCTCCCGCACGTGCGCGAGCTGCCGCGCGTGCTGCCCGGCCTGTTCGCCGCCGCCGCGCGACGAGCGCGCGCGGCAGGCTTCGACGGCGTCGAGCTGCACTTCGCGCATGCGTACACGCTGGCCTCGTTCCTGTCGCGCACGAACGTCCGCGACGACGGCTACGGCGGGTCGCGCGAGGCGCGCGTGCGGCTCGCGCTCGAGGTTCTTGCCGCCGTGCGCGCGGCGGTCGGCGCGGACTATTGCGTCGGCGCGCGCATCCTCTCCGACGAGGTGATCCCGGGCGGCACGACGCTCGAGGATTCGAGCTACTACGCGCGCGAGCTCGGCCGCGCGGGGCTCGATTTCCTCTCGTTGAGCAAGGGCGGCAAGTTCGACGACGCGAAGCAGCCGAGAGTCGGCGAGGCGGCCTATCCGTACACCGGTCCGAGCGGGCACGCGTGCATGCCGACGAAGAAGATGCAGCCGCACGGCCGCAATCTCGGCGATGCGCGCGCGATCCGCGCGGCGCTGCGCGCGGACGGGCTCGCGACGCCGGTCGTCGCCGCGGGCGGGATCCACTCGTTCGAACTCGCCGAGCACGCGCTCGAGAGCGGGGCCTGCGATCTGGTCGCGGCCGCGCGCCAGTCGCTCGCCGATCCGGACTGGTGGAAGAAGATGGAACTCGGCCGCGGCGCGAGCGTGCGGCGCTGCTTGTTCACCAACTACTGTGAAGCGCTCGACCAGCGCCACGTCGAGGTCACCTGCCAGTTGTGGGACCGCGAGTTCGACGCGCCCGATGCGGGCAGCGCGCCCGGCACGCCGCCGCGGCGCACGCGCGACGCAAAGCGCAGGCTGGAGCCCCCCGTCGACGGCTGATTGCCCTGCTCAGCCGTAGCGCGCCGCGACGGCCAGGAACTCGCCGTGCCCCGGCGCCGGGCTCTCGCCGAGCGCGCCGCTGCGGCGGTAGTGCCGGAAATAGCGCTCGAGCTCGGCCGCGCTGCGCGAGCGCCCGTTGTCCGCGAACTTCAGGAACGGGCTGAAATCGGGGTAGAGCGCATTGCCGGCCGGCTCGCTCCACGGACCGTGCAGCGTGGTCTTCATGTAGTTGCCGATCAGCAGGTCGTCGAAGATGCGCCAGTCGATGGCGCTCATCAGCGAGCCGCGCGGCACCTCGAAGGTCAGGCCGCGGGCTCGATGCTCGGGCGCGATGTCGAAGACGTGCTCGCGCCCGCCGACCTTGAATCGGATGTAGCCGAGGAAGGTGCGCAGGTGCTCGATCGGCGCCAGGTAGTCGCGGATGCGCGCGACATCGGCCTGCTCGAGCTCGTCGCTCCAGCGGTCGCCGAACTGCTCGGGCGGCAGCGCGACGTCGGGCAGCGGCCGCGGATCGATGCGCGACCAGCTCATGCGCGCGAGGTCGTAGCGCAGGAACGGCTCGAGGCACTCGTGCACGCCGTCGCGCGGAAAATCACGCCCGAATTCCGAGTGCGGCGTCGTGTGCGCATTGGCCCAGACCGAGTCGGCGCGCTGGTACTTGTGCATCGTCGAGGTCGGCGCGTAGCGCTTGATTCCGTAGTACGACAACAGTCCGTGCACGCCGGGCCCCAGCGGCGTGCGCCGCGCGACCGGCGGCTCGATGCGCCGGCCGGACTCGTCGTGGAAGTGGATCATGTCGGCATCGCCCCAGCCGGTCAGCGCGCACAGGAAGGAGCTGTCGTAGCGCGCGCTGATCGAGCGCAGCAGCGCGCCGCCGCCGTGATCGCCGCAGTCGTTGGAATTGACGATCAGGTGGCCGCCGAGGTCGACGAGCAGCGTCGCGTCCTGGAACACGTCCGCGATGCACATGACCCGGCAGCGCTCCGAGAGCTGCACCCACAGTCCGTCGGGCAACACGCGCACGTCGTAGCCGAGATCCTCGAGCTCGCCGCGGATCCGCCCGCCGTAGTGGTCGGCCAGCAGGATCCGCTTGTCGCGCAGCTTGTCCAGCGACTCCAGCGAAAGATGGTCAGGGTGCCCGTGCGAGATCCACAGATAGCGGCAGGCGCCGATGTGCGCGCGCTGCTCGGCCGGGATCTCGTGCGAAAGCGACCAGCTGCCGAAATAGGCCGGCCCGTCGAGCCACGGATCGGTCGCGAGCAGCGGCCCGCGATCGTGGCAGATCACCGTGGCATTGCCGATCGTTTCGAAACCGAGATCCAATGGAGTTGCCTTTCGCGCGCAGGACGGGAATGGGACAATCTCCATTGGAATCCATGCGCATGCGCCTCGACAACGCCTTGCTCGTTCGCGCCTCGCTGGCGCTGCTCGCTCCTCTCGCTCTCGTGAGCTTCCAGCCGGCCCAGGCCGCGCGCTGGATCAAGTGCACTCCGACCACCGTCAGCGTCGACGGCGCGCCGCCGGCGGCGGCCCAGAATCCGATCGCGTTCGCGCTGCGACAGGCCGCGCCGGGCGCGACGATCGAGCTCGCGGCCGGCGACTACCCGGGCTTCATGCTCGGCTTCGACAACAAGAACGACGCTTCGAACGCGCCGATCAGCGGCGGCACGCCGGCCGAGCCGATCGTCGTGCGCGGGGGCGTGGGCGTGCGTGTCGTGCCCGCGGGCAGGGGCGACACGATCGCGATCTGCCAACAGATCACGTGTGGATACGTGCGCTTCGAGGAGCTCTCGATCGTGCCCGGTCCGCGCGCCGGCGTGATCTTCTACCGCTCGGGGCCGGGCCAGGTGCACCGCGGCTTCAGTTTCCACGACTGCGACATCCTCGGCGAGTTCGACCACGCCCGGCAGAGCGGACCGAGCTCCAAGTGGGGCGTCAGCGCGCACCAGATCGCCGACTTCGAGTGGAAGGGCGTGCGGCGCGCTTCGCGCGTCGAGAACATCAAGGAGGAGCACGCGTTCTACCTGCAGAACACGGTCGGTGACGTGACGATCGAGAACGTCGAGGCACGCCGGCTCGGCCGCACCTTCGTGCAGCTCGTCGCGCGCAGCCACGAGGGGCCCGCCGCCAGCGGCACGGTCGCGATCCGCAACTGCAAGATCGACGACGCGTGCATCGCCGAGGGCGATGGGTACAAGGGCGGCTCGGCGATCACGGTCGCCGGCACCGGCGAGCAGTGCACCGTGCGCATCGAGGGCAATGTCGTGCGCGCGGGCCACGAGGCGGCACTGCGCAAGCTGACGCGCGCCGGCGAGCCCTACGGCAGCGGCGCCTGCGTCGTCTGGGACGGCGGCGACGCGCGCGGCAACGGCACGGTGATCGTGCGCCGCAACGAGTTCGCGTTCGCGCCCGGCTGCGGCGATCGGCCGCTGGCGTCCTTCGCGGCCTGCCGCGAGCTCGTGCTCGACGGCAACGTGTTCCGCGTCGGCAACACGAAGGTCGCGGCGCTCGCGCTCGATCCCCGCGACGAGTTCGGCAGGCCGAAGAGCAAGCCGAACGGCAAGGTCGCGCTCGGCGCGGCGAACACGCTCGCGGGCGCGCTGGAAGCGGCCGGCACGCTGTACGGCGAGAATCCGGCCGCGGCGCTGGAGAAGCTGCACGGACAAGGGCGCTGAGCGCGGGCCGCGCAAGTGAAGCGCTTCCTGCTGCTCTTCGCCGCGCTGTGCGCGCTGCTATTGCTGCTGTTCGGGCTCGCGGTGGCGCTCGGCGCGCCCGTCGACTCCGATCCGACGCCGTGGTTGCGCGAGCACGAGCGCTGGGCCGGCGCGCTCGTCGCAGTGCTGCTCGTCGCGGACGTCGTGCTGCCGGTGCCGTCGAGCCTGCTGATGATCGCGAGCGGCGCGCTGTGCGGCCCTTGGCTCGGCGCGCTCTGGTCCAGCCTGGGCGCGCTCGGAGCCGCGCTGGCGGCCTGGGCGATCGGTCGCGGAGGAGCGGCCTGGACGCGGCGCGTGCTCGGCGAGCACGACGCCGAACGGGCGCGACTGTGGCTCGCGCGCCATGGTTGGTTCGCCATC
>VGZE01000152.1 GCA_016872755.1 Planctomycetota bacterium | reverse complement strand
GTCCGCGCCGCAGCGGCGGCCGCGGACGGCGCGTCGCCTCCTCCGCCGTGACCGAGTTCACCGTCCAGCTCTCGACGCTCAGCTCGGCCGGCATCCCGATCGTGCGCGCGCTGACGATCCTGGAGGGCCAGACGCGGCCCGGTCCGTTCAAGCTCGTGCTGCAGGAACTGGTCGAGGACGTCTCCTCCGGCACGCCGCTGTCGGAGGCGATGGCCAAGCACGAGCGCTGCTTCGATCCGCTCTACTCGTCGATGGTCAAGGCCGGCGAAGCCGGCGGCGTGCTCGACAAGGTGCTCGAGCGCCTGGCGATCTTCCGCGAGAAGGCCGCCGGCATCCGCGCCAAGATCGCGTCGGCCACGATCTACCCGAGCGTGATCGTCGTGGTCGCGGTGGTGGTCGTGTCGGTCGTGATCGTCTGGATCATCCCGAAGTTCGAGGAGATCTTCGATTCGTTCAAGGTCGACATGCCGGGCCCCACGCTGCTGTTGCTGGGGATCAGCCGCGCGGCGGTGCAGTACTGGTACCTGGTCTTCGGCCTGCCTGCGGCCCTGTTGATGCTGCACCTGGTCCTGATGGCCAAGGGCGGCCCGTACCGCAAGCGCATCCACGGCCTCGTGCTGCGCGTGCCGATTCTCGGCGCGCTGATTTCCAAGGCGCTGATCGCGGCCTTCACGCGCACCTTCGGCACGCTGATCCAGGCCGGCGTGCCGCACCTGGACGCGCTGGCGATCGTGCGCGACACCACGCGCAACGAGGTGCTGTGGGAGGATGTCGAGCGCATCCGGCGCACGGTGCGCGAGGGCGAGAGCATCGCGCGCCCGATGGCGGACAGCCGCGTTTTCGACGATCTGGTCACGAACATGGTCGAGGTCGGCGAGCAGACCGGCGAGCTCGACCGCATGCTGCTCAAGGTCGCCGATGCGTACGAGGCGCAGGTCGATCGCCGCATCGATGCGCTGTTCAAGCTGCTCGAGCCGGCGCTCTTGATCGTGATGGCCGTTTTCGTCGGATTCATCGTGGTCTCGCTGTTCCTGCCGCTGATGCGCATCATGAACACCCTGGGCCAGGCCGCCTGAGCCCGCTCACCGCGATGCACGGCACGCTCGACGAGGCGAAGCGATGAGGCTGTCGCTGCGCGCACGCCTGTTCCTGCTCGTGCTCGCGATCAACGTCGTCGTGTTCGCGCTGGGCGGCGCGTTCCTGTTCAAGCGCATCGGCGACCGCGAGCGCGAGGCGGCCGACCGTTTCGCCGACGGCGTGGTCTTCACGGTCGGTTCGCTGATCCGCCCCGGCGAGGAGCTCAACGCCGCGCGCATCCTGACCTGGCCGTCCTGGGACGCCATCGACGATGCGCTGCTCGTGTCGAACCAACTGGAAGCGCTGCCGAGCGGCCGCCTGCTGCCGCGCGGGCTCGCCCTGAACCCGGTCGGCGCGCGGCGGCGCGGGCCGGACTTCGATCAGAACGCGGTGCTCGGCGCGATCGCCCAGGCCATCAAGGGGGGTGTGCCGGTCGACGGCATCGCCGACGGGCGCGCGGTGCCGATTCGCATGGCGGGCGGGAGCGGCGGTTCGGGCGCCGTGTGGGGCGGTTGCTGGTACCGGGAGCGGCGCGCCAGCGCGTTCGGCACGCTCGCGCGCGACCTCTTGCCCTGGTTCCTGATCTCGACCGCGCTGCTGGTCGGCGCGACCTTCCTGATGCTGCGCGGGCTGGTGCTCGAGCCGGTCGAGGCCCTGGCCGAGGCCGCGCGGCGCGTGCGCGAAGGCGATCTGTCGGCGCGCGTCGGCGCCGCGCGCGGCGGGCCGGAGCTGGCCGAGCTGTCGCGCGCCTTCGACGCGATGGTCGCGCGCGTCGAGGGGCAGCAACGCGAGCTCGATGCGGAGGTCATGCGTCAGACCGCGCAGGCGCGCCAGGCCGAGGCGGCCGCGCTGGTGCAGCGTCGGCTCGCGTCGATGGGGGAGCTGGCGGCCGGCATCGCGCACGAGATCAACAATCCGCTGGGCGGCCTGATCAACGCCACCGAGAGCCTGCGCCGGCCCGATCTCGCGCCCGCCAAGCGCGAGCAGTACCTGCACCTCGTGCAGGACGGGCTCGAGCGCATTCGCCAGATCGTGAGCCAGTTGCTGCGTTTCACGCCGCGCGAGGCCATGCCGATGCGCGTGCGGATGTCGGAAGTCGCGCGCGACGCGCTGGATCTGGTACGGCACCGCGCCGAGCGCAGCGGGGTGACGCTCCAGCTGACGGTCGCGCCGGACGAGCCGGCCATCGAGGGCCTGCGCAACGAGCTCGGCCAGGCCATCCTGAACCTGCTGGCCAATGCGCTGGACGCACTCGAGCATCCGCCGCGCGTGGCCGCGCCGCGCCTGCACGTCGGCATCGAGCGGCGCGCAGCGGAACTCGTGGTGTCCGTCGAGGACAACGGCCCGGGCATGAGCGAGGATCTGCTGCCCAAGGCTGCCGATCTGTTCTTCAGCACCAAGGAGGTCGGCAAGGGCACCGGACTGGGGCTGGCGATCGTTCACGCGATCGCGCGCAAGCACGAGGGGCGGCTGCTGCTGACCAGCGCGCCCGGCCGCGGTTTTCGCGCCGAGATGGCCTTGCCGCTGCCGGCCGAGGGGGCGCCGCAATGATCGACGCGCCGCCTTGGATGCTCGTCCTGCTGGGCGCGCTGCTGTTCCTGTCGGCGCTGTTCAGCGCGTCGGAGACGGCGCTGTTCCGCCTGCGACGCGAGCAGATTGCGCTGGCCGGGCGCTCGGCCGTCAGCCTGATCGAGCGGCCGCGCGACTTGTTGATCTCGGTCAAGGTCGGCAACGTGCTGGTGGACATCGCGTTCTTCGTGTTCGCGCAGCACGCGCTGGCCGAGCGCCCGGGCCTGGGCGACGACCTGATCGGCGGTCTGGTCTCGGTGCTGGCGGTGGTCGTGTTCGGCGACATCGTGCCCAAGCTGGTGGCGCTGCGCGCGCCGGTATTCGTCGCGCGCATCGGCGCGCCGGCGCTGTGGCTGTTGCGCCAGTTGCTGGGACCCGTGCGCATCGTGCTGACGCGGCTGCTCGAGCTGGTCTCGCGCGCGCTCGGGCCGCTGGGCAAGAGCGAGCCGGGCCTGCAGTCCACCGAACTGTACGCGCTGCTCGAGCGCAGTGCCGAGCGTGGTCAGCTCGAAGGCGAGGAAGCCGACCTGCTGTACGAGGTGGTCGAGCTGCGCGAACTGCGCGTGCGCGAGATCATGCAGCCGCGCGTCGACACGCTGTTCCTGGATGCGTCCGGCGACAACCGCGCCGAGATCGTCGCGCGCGCGCTCGAACGGCGCGCGACGTGGGTGCCGGTGGTCGACGGCACGCCCGATCAGGTGCTCGGGCGCGTGCGCGTGCGCGACCTCCTGACGCGTCCCGATCGGCCGGTTCCCCAGTTGCTGCTGCCGATCAAGTTCGTGCCCGAGGTCGCCTCCTGCCTCGACCTGCTGCACGTGTTGCGCGAGGAGCGCCAGGCCGAGGCCGTCGTGGTCGACGAATGGGGCGGCACCGCCGGCGTCGTCGAGATCGAGCGCGTGTTCGAGGAGATCGTGGGCGACCTGCGCCTGGAGGACGAGCGGCGCTGGCAGCCGGTCGTGCCGCTGGGCGAGGGGCGTTTCCGGGTTTCGGGCGGGCTGTCGCTGCGCGATTGGAACGAGGCCTTCGGCGTGGACCTCGTGCCCAGCGAGTTCGAGACGCTCGGCGGCTTCGTCACCGCCCAGCTCGGGCGCGTGCCGCGGCCCGGTGACGCATTCCGCTTCGGGCACCTGGAGTTGTCCGTGCACGAGGTGCGCGGGCGGCGCGTGCTCTCGGTCGACGTCGGTCTGGCCGAGCCGGAGGTCGTGCCGGCATGAACCTCGTGTTGTTCGTGAGCGCGTTCGTGGGCCTGCTCGCGCTCGGCGCGATCTTCGCGGGCACCGAGACCGGCATGTACTCGGCCTCGCGCCTGCGCGTCGAGGCCGCCGCGAAGTCGGGCGGGCGCACGGCGCGGGTCGTGCGGCAACTGCTGTCCGACGATGCGCGGCTGCTGATCACGCTGCTGTTCGCGTACAACGCCGTGCTGCGCTCGTTGGCGGCGCTGTTCGAGCGGCAGATCGGGGCCTGGTTCTCGCCGCCGGACCTGTGGCTCGGCGCGATCGCCAGCATGCTGCTGACGCCGATCGTGCTGTTCTGGGTCGACCTGCTCCCCAAGGACCTCTACCACCGCCGTCCGCTGGCGATGCTGCACCTGTCGGCCTGGCCGGTCGTCGTCGTGCAGAAGCTGCTCTTGCCGATCTCGCTGCCCTTGCACCTGCTCGCGCTGGGTCTGGAGCGCTTGCTCGGCGTTCGTCCGACCGTCGAGCGCGAGGTCTTCGGTCAGGACGCGGTCGTCACGCTGCTCGACGAAGGCCGCCGCGCCGGCGCGCTGTCGGCGCGCGCCGAGGTGCTGGCGAAGAACGTGCTGGCGCTGCGCTCGATCCCGGTCGAGCGCGTGATGGTGCCGTGGGCCGAGGTCGAAGCACTGCGCGCGCCGCTGTCGGCCACGGAAATGCGCGAGGCCCTCGGACGCTCGGGGTACACCCGGCTGCCGGTGGTCGGCGCCGACGGGCGGCTGAGCGGCTACGTGCACCAGCTCGAGGTGCTCGGCGATCCCGACGGCGCGGGCCTCGACGCGCACGTGCGCGAGCTGCCGTGCCTCGCGCCGACCCAGACGGTGGATCGCGCGCTGGCGCGCATGCGCAATTTCGGCCAGCGCATCGCGCTGGTCGGCACGCTCGAGAAGCCGTTGGGAATCGTGACGCTGAAGGACCTGCTGGAGCGGATCTCGGGGGATCTGGCGCGCTGGTAGGGCCCGCTGGTAGGGACGGCGCCCAAAGGCGGGTGTCCCCGCGGGGGATGGATGGAAACCGCGGCCCGCCGCTAGGATAGCTGCCGCGATGACCGCCCCCGTCCTGCCCCGCCACGGAACCTGGCTGCTGCTCGCCGGCCTCGGCCTGACGGCCGTCGGCCTGGCCCTCGAACCCCAGAACCCGCCGACCAACCCGCCACCGACCGCGCAGGCCGTGCCGCTCGTCAACGGCTACGGAACGGCCGATTCCAACGGCTCGATGATCGCCGTGACCGGCATGGACTTCACCGGCGCCTCGCTGCTGTATCTGGTCGACACGCAGACCAAGCACCTTTCGGTCTACCAGGCCACCGGTGGCTCGGAGGCCACGTCGCGCATCCGCTGGATCGGCGCCCGCAACATCGAGCTCGACCTGGCGGTCGACGGATACAACGACAAGTCGGAGTTCTCGTTCAAGGCGCTGGAAGAGAAGTTCAAGCGCGGCGAGGTCCCCGACGGCCGCTGAACCGGCCCCCTCCGGCTGCGCGGCTGACACCGCCCGGCGATCCCGCTACACTCTCGCCCCCCGCCCCCCTCCCTCCATCGACCCATGAGCGAAAACAAGGAAGACTACCTCTCCTTCGAACAGGCCCTCGACGCGCTGAGGTTGAAGGAGGAGGAGCTCAAGCGGCTCGTGTCCGAGGGCGAGATCCGCGCCTTCCGCCAGGGCGACACGATGCGCCTGCGCCGCGCCGACGTCGACAACCTGCGCACCGAGTTGTCCGGCGGCGAAGTGGTCGACCTGGGGGAGAACGCCCCCGAACTCGTCTTCGAGGACGAGGGCGAGCTGCAGGCCGGCATGGCGACCGAGGAGATCACCGAAGTCGAGACGATCGTCGACGAGCCTGCGGCAGAGGCGGCCGAGACCGTGATCGAGGACGAGCCGGAGCCGGAACCGGAGCCGGAGCCGGTCGACGAAGGCATCCCGGAGGGGGTCTTCCCGCTCGCGCTGTCGGTGCTGGCCGCCGCCGTGCTGCTGCTAGCGCTGCCGATCGTGATCTCGATCAGCCGCGGCGAGACCGGCGGCGCGGCCGAGGCCTTGGCCGGCTTGCTCAAGTAGCGGCGCCCGCTCGCCTCACGAGCGTTGACCCGGCGGAGCCGTTCCACGCGGCTTTCGTGGCCCCTTGGCTCGGGCATCTCGGCGCCGTAAGCTCCGGCGCAGCGCGCGAGCTCCGAAGGAGCTTGCATTCCGACCCGTCGCGCCGTGCGCGCCGCAACCCACTCCCGCCCTCGTCGTTCCCTCGTCATGAAGCCCCGATCTTCCTCCTTGCTGCGCTCGCTTCCCGTGCTCCTCGCGTTGCCGTTGTTCGGCGCCTGCGTGTCGCAAGCCAGGTACGACGAGATGTCGATCCTGGCCAAGACCTACCAGAACGAACTGCTCGACCGGCAGCAGTACCAACACCAGATCGAGGCCGAGAACGCGCGCCTGGCGGGTGAACTCGCGCTCTACAAGTCCAAGGGTCCGATCGAGGCCGGCTATGTCAGCGACATCGACGCGCGCCTGGGCGAATTGCGCGCGATGCTCAGCGGCATGGGGCAGCCGGCCGAGGACGTCAGCGTGTTCCCGGTCGAGGGCGGCATCGGTTACAGCATGAAGGACTCGATCCTGTTCGACTCCGGCTCCGACGAGGTCAAGCCGAAGGGGCGCGAGCTCCTGCTGTCGATGGCCCGCGAGTTCGAGAAGCGCCCGTACCGCCGCATCTGGGTGCGCGGGCACACCGACTCCGACCGCATCGCCAAGCCGGCCACCATCGAGCGCTTCCCGATGGGCAATCTGCAGTTGTCGGCCTACCGCGCGCTGCGCGTCGCCGACCTCCTGGTCAAGGAGGGCAAGTTGCCCGACCAGAAGGTGTGCGTGCAGGGGCTCGGCCCGAACGAGCCGGTGGGGCCGAACAATTCGGTCGAGGCCAAGCAGCGCAATCGCCGCGTCGAGCTGTACGTGCTCGACGAGATCGCGAACGCGGACGCAGCCGGCGAGGCCCGCTGAAGCAGCTTTCGATCGCGCGTCGAGGCTCGCGCATGCGCACGGCGGCGCTCGTCCTCGCGCTCGCGTGCCTGGGCGCATGCACGCGCCCCGAGCACTCGGCTGAGCGCGCGCTGATCGAGTTCGAGCGCATGTCCTTCGTGCCCGCCGGGCGATTGCGCCTGGACGGATTTCCGCCGCCGCTCGACGACTACACGCTGGCCCGACCGCTGCTCGCGGACAGCTTCGAGTTCAGCTGGGGCGACTGGCGAGCGCTGGCCCGCGCCGAGCGCGCGCTGGCGCCGGCGGCCGACTCGGATCCGCTCGTGCTGTCGGGTTTCGAGCGCGGCGCCGACGATCGGCCGGCCGTGCTCGGATGGCGCGCGGCGGCCGCGCTGGCCGAGGCGCGCGGCATGCGTCTGCCGACGCCGGAGGAGTGGACCTACCTCGCCTGCGGGACCGCCGGCCTGCGCTACCCGTGGGGGCCGCGCGACCAGAACTCGGTCGCGAACACGCTCGAGCTCGGGCTCGCGCGCACGGCGACCGTCGGCACCTTCGAGGGCGGGCGCGGGCCCTTCGGGCACTACGACCTGGTCGGCAATGTCTGGGAGTGGGTCGATGGCGCGGTGCGCGGCATCGAGGACGGCGCCGATTCCTATCCAGAGCCGCAGCTCGCGCACGGACCGTGCTCGGCCATGGGCGGCTCCTTCCGCGTGCGCCGGCGCGAGCTGTACGTGCCGGCCAAGCGCGACGAACCCGCCGCTCGCTTCGGGCTGCTGCTCGACCGCGAGATCGTCGTCGACGACGTCGGGTTCCGCGCGGTGGTCGATGCCGAGACCTTCCTGCTCGCGCGCGCGGACCTGATGGCGCGAGCACCGGACGCACAGCTGCGGCTGCGCGCGATCGGCCGCCGCATCGGCAGCGCGGGCGAGCCGCTCTTGCGCGCGCTGGCCGA